>JADFJC010000233.1 GCA_022566315.1 Planctomycetota bacterium | reverse complement strand
ATAGTGTGATAGCATTTTTTTGTTCTTTGAAAAGAATATAGCCTGACTGTAGGTTCTGAAGCTGTGCTTTGGGATAGTCAAATGGGAACACGGTTAAAATCCGTGACGGTCGCGCCGCTGTGAGCGTCTGTTCCGATTGTTGAATCGGAAATCCGAGAGACATTTTTATCCACTGTCCATTAGCGAATATTAGTGCTGGATGGGAAGGAGTCTCGAGGTAAGACGCAAGTCAGAAAACCTGCCTGTAGTTGGTTGCACACTCATAAGGGAGCCTGTTTCACTCCACACCGATTAAATGTGAGTTGAAGCTCAACTGGTTGGTATGGGATTACGAAATGGCGGCCCTGGTGTTCTCGCGAATTGGAACGTAAGTGCAGGTCTCCGGCCTGATGCTATTGGCTGAGATTCGGTTTGAGCTGAATGAAAAAAGCCGCCGTTCCTTTCGTGGGAACGGCGGCTTTTTTTATTGGTTTTTATAAACGCCCTCGCGATAAGGGGCAGGATAAAACGAAAGGAGATAAAATAAAATGACATAGCAACACAAACATACTGTTTATGCACAATTTTTTGTGTGTAATAACAACAGAAACATCAAAGGAATGCAGGGAAGTTTAAAAAAACAAATAGTAATACTTTTTGGATGAGAAAAAATTATGGCTTCGGGAAGATTGATGAAATTTGAAAATTTAGTCTGTTTAATCGCTGCTTTGACAATAACAAGTACGGCAAATGCTGATATAGCCACTTTTGAAGATTTGAGCTTGCCGCCTGAATCATACTGGAACGGTTCAGATGAGTCGGGCGGCTTTACCAGCGGCAGCGCCTACTTTAACAATAATTATAATTCTGATTGGGGTTCGTGGGACGGCTTTTCTTATTCGAACATCACCGATACCACGGCAGCAGGGATGGCGGCTCAGTATAACGCTATTACAGGAGCAGGCCAGGGCAATTCGGCCAACTATGCTATCGGTTATGTCGGCTGGGCTCCGCTGCCTACTATTACGTTAGACACTGCCGATGTTGTTGGAGGCTTGTATGTAACAAATAACAACTATGTCGGCTACGCGATGCTTGACGGCGATGCCTTCTCCAAAAAGTTCGGCGGTGACAGCGGCAATGACCCGGACTGGTTCATGCTGACTATTACGGGCAAAGATGTTGACGGCGTTGTGACAGGCACGGTTGATTTCTACTTGGCTGATTACAGGTTTGCCGACAATATCGCCGATTACATCGTGAACACCTGGCAGTACGTTGATTTGACTTCATTAGGCGCGGTAAAGAGCCTGGAGTTTTCCTTGAGCTCGAGCGATGTCGGTGATTGGGGTATGAATACTCCCGCTTACTTTGCGCTCGATACCCTTATCCGCAAGTCAGCGTTTGTATATGCCGAGACTTATACCGAAGCCGGGATAAACGGATACATAAATCCCGACAACAATTGGCAGCATGCCGATCCGCAGGACCCCAACGCGGTTATAAACCCGATATTTCGGGGCTGGGCCACAGAGGTAGTAAGTTATCAACCCGCACCAGGACTGGCTGCTCAATGGTCCGACCCTAACATGGCCTTAGGACCGGTTACCGGCAGTAATGTAGATATTGTCAGCCTTGGTGATTTAAGTCAGCAGCAAATCAGCCAGGGTGTACTGCCCGGCCAAATAACCTTGCTATTCAGCGAACCGATTCGCCAGGGGGATGGCTATGATTTTGTTGTTTTCGAGAACGCTTTTGTTTCCAGTGCGAACTGGGGCAATGGCTCCGTCGCAGGGCAGATGTTTGCTGAGTTAGGATATGTGGAGGTATCTTCCAACGGTGAGGATTTTGTCAGGTTTCCTGCGGTTTCACTGACAGCCGAATCTGTGGACTTTTCGTTCGGCACCATCGAGATTAGCAACGTCTATAATCTTGCCGGCAAGCATCCCAATGCTTATGGCATTTGCACCGGCACGCCATTCGATTTGCGGGAAATTGCAGATGACCCGGATGTCGTATCAGGCCTTGTCGATATAAACGATATAAAATATGTGCGGATAGTCGATATACCCGGCAGTGGAGATTTTTACGATGAAGCTTCGGCGCACATAGACCCCAACACCTGGCCTGTTTGGGATTACTATGCGAACAGTCATCCGATTTATGATGCCTGGGATACATCATCAGTACCACTATACCCTTCAGGCGGATTTGATTTAGAGGCGATAGGCGTTCTGAAAGAACAAAAGTATAGTGCTGATATCGATTTGAACGGTGTGGTTGATGTGTTTGATTTTGAGCTGTTTATCTCAGCTTTGGACAGTTACTTTGGCCAGCCGAACTGGATGGCCGGATGTGATTTGGCAGAGCCTAAAGACTTGGTTATCGACCTCTCTGACTTTGCCGTCTTAATTGATCAATGGCGCAAAACAGAACAATGGCGTTATTGACGGTATGTTTGATTTGATTAAATTTATGTGCAACCAAAAACGAAAAGCTTTTACACTGATTGAGATATTGGTGGTGATTTCGGTGATTGCCTTGCTAATGGCCATATTGATGCCGGCATTGGCTGCGGCAAGGTCGCTGACGCAGAGTTTGGTGTGCAAATCTAATCTTCGCCAGCTTCTGATAGCAAGCATCGGCTATGCCACTGAAAACGATGGTTTTTATGTTCCGGCTGCGAGTGATATGTGGGACAGCGCAGGTTTGCATCGCTGGCACGGCGTAAGGGACGCTCTTGATAAGCCTTTTGATGCGGGCAGAGGTCCTTTGGTTGGGTATCTGGCTGACGGACGGGTCAAAGAATGTCCGGCAAAAGTGGGTTTTGTAAAGGGAGAGGATTGGAATGCAAACTTTGAACAAGGCTGCGGTGGTTACGGTTACAATATGACTTATATCGGCAGTCGTATCTGGCAATGTGCTATTAACAGCGTGCAAGCCTGGAAAGAATCCTATGCCCGGACGACCCGTATGACGGAGATTGCTGCGCCGGGTGAAACGTTGATGTTTGCAGATACGGCAATAGCTAATGATGGAATATCTCTAATTGAATATTCGTTCGCCGAGCCGCCTTTTACTGTTAGCAATGGCCAGGCCGTAACGAGCTTCTACATGTCACCATCCATTCATTTCAGGCACAGGGGCCGTGCGAATATTGGCTGGGCCGACGGTCACATTGAGCCGCG
>JADFJC010000120.1 GCA_022566315.1 Planctomycetota bacterium | reverse complement strand
GGGACAAAACTATGCAAGTACAAGGGAAAATTTTGGCTGTTGATGATGATCCTGACAATATCACAATTTTGAAGGAACTATTAGATGATAACTACGATCTCAAAGCGGCCACGACAGGTGAGCAAGCGCCTGTTAGAGGAATATGTCCCATAATACAAGGATTTGCCGTGTGTGATGCAAGATTATTTCTGGCTTAAATCACTACATTTCCTATCTTAAGTCGAGTATTTGTCATGCAAGGATTCACAGTTGCACAGCCGATACTAACTATACGTGTATTCAAAGTGAATTGTCAGCTTGGTGATCAATAGTTATGGAGAACAAGAATAGGTTGCTAAGCGGTGATTCTTACGTTAGCGACTTGCTATGGAGAGCAAGTTGCTGACTGTTTTCGTATTGAAAGTATGAACCAAGAAAATGCATAACTTCACGTGCAAGGATTTGTCAAAGAGTTCAAGTGCTATTTCAGGACATATTGGAGTTGATACCTGTCTTGTCCTGCAATACCACAGAGTGGCATCATTGTGCTTCGATCCTCTCCAGTTGGCAGTGGAGCCGTACCATTTTGAGAAGCAGATAGAATATCTGGCACAGAACTTTAATGTCATATCGATTGATGAGATGAAGCATCATCTGGAAACTTCAAGGCCTTTTAGAGAGAGAACTGTGGTGGTAACATTTGATGGGGGTTACACTGATGTGCTTTACACGGCTAAAGAAGTGCTCGAAAGATTTGAAGTTTTTGCCACAGTCTTTGCCAGCTCAGCCAACATTATAGAAGGGGGACAGTTCTGGTGGCAGGAATTAGAAGATTTTCTTATTGCAAACCATTTTGAAGGGCAATTAGAGTTGGAAATAGACTGTCAGTTGTATAAATGGCCTCTGGTGACACAATTAGATAGGTTTCGGGCCTATGACGATTTGTATTCAATTCTATCCGACAAAACACCGTCAGAACAAAGAATAATTATTGATCAGATTACCAAAAGTTTGGAACTGCACGCCGAGGAGCTCGACAATTATAGAACAGTGAATGCCCAGGAACTCAGGGCGCTTACAGAAGGGGGACTGGTTACAATTGGCGGACACACGCACAGCTATGTAAAGTTAGCATCTTTGCCTAAATGGCAACAAATTGAGGAAGTATCGAAGAACAAGAATGTATTAGAGGAAGTATTGGGACACAATATCAAATATTTTTCTTACCCGTTTGGGAACGACAACAGCTACACTGTGGAGACTATTAGTGTTTTGGAGGACATTGGATTTAGCCTGGCATGTGGTAATTCTTATGGCACAGTCAGTGTGACAGGCCAGACAAATCGTTATGAATTACCGAGGGTCAAGGTCGGAAATTGGAATCCATTCACTTTCTATAGATTTCTAAAAAGATTCTTTGACTGAGGTGAGGCTGTGAATAAGAGACGGTCACAAAAACCTCCGAGAGACAGGGAGACGCCTATGGAAATAAGAATACTGGTTGCTGACAAACATAGGATTGTGCGTGAAGCTATTTGTTCTCTGCTGCGCAATGAGTTTGGGATGGACATAGTTGGAGAGGCTGAAGATGGCCGGACCGCAGTCCAGCTTGCCCGAGAACTACGCCCGGATGTCATTATTATGGAGACCTCTATGCCCAATCTAAACGGCATCGAGGCCACCCGGCAAATAGTCCACGAATTACCTGATGCCAAGGTAATAGCCTTGTCAGCACATTCGGACAGGCGTTCTGTGTGTGAAATGCTTAAAGCAGGGGCATTGGGCTACCTGCCGAAGCACTGTGCCTTCCAGGAGCTCGTTTCTGCTATACAAAATGTTGTTGCAAACCGCACTTACCTCAGCTCCCACATAAGCGGGATAGTTATTGAAGAATACTTACATGGTGCAGCGGAGCAAGGACAGTCCGCCTACTCGGTATTAACGAACAGGGAGCGCGAAGTGCTCCAATTAATCGCAGAGGGTAAATCGACGAAAGTAATAGCGAGAGAATTATACGTTAGCCCCAAAACTATTGAATGGCACCGTAGCCAATTAATGAAGAAACTAAGTATAGAAAGCGTGGCTGAGCTTGTCAAGTATGCAATAAGCGAAGGGCTGACCAGCATTGCTTATGCGTGACTTGAATACTCTGTGATTAGCGTAGTCTCTAATACTTTATCTACGTAATTTGGTCAGGAGAATAATTTGTTCATACCTTTGTAGCAACCATTTTCCAGCCGGAGGGATGGGATAATTCACTACAGTTGAGCCCACACGTTCTTTTCTAAGAATTGCCTGACGCACCCATTCAGTTATTACACGTACGGGCTTTTCGCTAACTGGAATTATAAGCCGCCTAATCTCCAGACGTCCTTGCTACCCGTTTTTTCCAACCTTAGAACCAGTAAAAGGCTGGTTAAATAAGCGTCTGTTCTACCCGACAATCCAACTGAAGTACTTGATGCGTTTGTTAAGTCGTATGCAAAGCGGAATTTACCTTTTGGGTTCGGACTTGTGCTGTAATCGTCGTGGCATTTAATCAAGGAATTTGACGAGGGAGGCTGGTAATATGAGTATAAAACTTTTGATTGTTGATGATTATGATGCTATGCGGAACGACATAAAATCTTTTGTTAGCAAGCAGCCTGATATTGAAGTTGTTGGCGAGGCGAAGGATGGAGAAACTGGGGTAGAGCTTGCCAGGAAGTTGTCACCGGACGTAGTGCTTATGGATATTAGCATGCCTAAATTGAGCGGGATTGAAGCTGCCGGCAATATTCTTAGAAATAATCCTGCTGCACGAATTATCATTTTGTCCACACATTCCGACAAGCGTTTCGTGGAGGCCGGGCTTAAAGCTGGTGTTTTGGGCTATGTACTCAAAACTTCTATTTTCGACGACTTGGTCCCGGCTCTGCGCGCCGTTATGGCAAATGAGCTTTTTCTGAGCCCTAAAATCACGGATGTCAAGATTGGAGACTACACAAAACAACCGCCGGAAGCGGACGACTCAGTTTCGGAGACTTAAGAACATTGGACACTTGCAACTGGGTTTTTCGAGCCTCATAACCAGGAATTGCCTGGATAAAATGGCTTATGGGCTGCTTTTTTTGGGGGGGGGCAAAATGAGGATTCCTGGTGTTTAACAAATGACCAACAAGCTAACTGATGTCGTTTTTGTCTCGAATAGACTTGATTGAAATAGCTAAATGGGAGAAGTTCAAATGAAAGACTCAATGCCAATATTACTTGTGGAAGATGACCGCATCGATGTAATGATGTTTAAACGAGCGCTTGAGGATTTGAAGATTACAAATTCCCTGATTCATTTAACAGATTGCAAAGAAGCTCTGGAGTATTTAATAAATGAAGACAACGAGAAGCCGTGGGTTGTCCTTGCAGATTTGAATACGCCCCAGATGGATGGTCTTGAATTTCTGACGGCTATAAAGGCTAACGACGCATTAAAGCAAATCATTGTTATCATCCTGAGCGGCTCCGATGATGAAGAAGATATAGCTGAGAGT
Source organism: Planctomycetota bacterium (assembly GCA_022566315.1). GTDB lineage: Bacteria > Planctomycetota > Phycisphaerae > Sedimentisphaerales > Anaerobacaceae > NIOZ-UU13. Next base: position 7,599 of record JADFJC010000120.1, on the reverse strand, counting down.
TTTAGACTCGGTGCTGCCGGTTACATGGTCAAGCCCCCTGATTATAACAAGTTTATAGAAATGCTCAGAACAATCCACGCGTACTGGACTTTGAGCGAATTACCGCGAGAAAGTGTAGTATCTCAATCGGATTGTCCTGGGACCCTCCAATGAGGAAGAAGGATTCGGCACTGAGCGTTCAAAGGCCGTAATACCATCACTCTCAGCAGAGCACACCACCTCTCTATCTTACATTCCAGATTCGGTTTCCTCACTCCCACTCTGCTTTCTTGATTTAATCAATTACTATTAAATGACTTATCAGAATGTCGGAGTTACTGACCGCCCCTGTAGTATTTTTAAAAATTGGCTTGACTTTTCAAGTTGAATTCATTAAACGAGATACACGTGCCAGAGCGCCGGTAATAGGAGAAAAGTTGAAAGAGTGTGGGGGTTAAAATGAAAGAAATTGTCGATGTCCAGATAGGCCAAGTCAAAGCGGGTAAGGGCAAAGTAATACTGCAATCAAAGGCCATTGGCTCCTGCGTTGCCATTGTCGCCTATGATGCCACAAAAAACGTTGGGGCGTTGGCGCACGTTATGCTGCCCGGCGCGGCGCCTGCAAAGAAAAAGGTCGAAAAAACGAAATATGCTGCTAATGCCATCGACGCCATAGTCAACGAGATGAGCAAGCTGGGTTCAAAAAAAGACGACATCGAAGTGGTTCTGGTCGGCGGTGGAAACATACTCAAGAGAGAAGATGACACCATCTGCAAAGATAATATCGAATCAGTTCTGAAGCTGCTTAGTGAAAAGCAACTGAAGGTAAGGGTCCAGGCCGTTGGAGGAACAGCCAGAAGAAGCGTCTCTCTCGATGTCGAGCATGGAATTATATCCTACGCAGAAGGTAACGGCGGCGAAAAGCAACTGTGGAGGTCATAGAAAATCGCAGGATAGGATTGTTCCTGTCCTTAGATTGATTAAATTAGGAGGAAAAATGGCTAAGAAAAAAAACAATTCTGTGGACAAGCGCAAGTTAAGCGTAAATGAGCAGCAACCCAAAGTGGGTAATCGGCAGTTGTGGAAAAACAAGCAAGAATTCGTTAAGAGCATTGTATGGAAGATCATTGCCCTTTCAATGCTATTTGGTGCATTGCTTTGGGTAATCGATGCACTATTAGATTACCTATTCTTCTACGAAGGCACTTTTTGGGAATTATTGATATATCAGATACCCCCTCACGAAGTTTACATACGATTCGTCGGAGTCGTGCTTTTTCTTGTATTCGGTTTAGCTATTGCAGTTGTGCAGACACGGCGCCAGCGGGCGGAGGGGGCGCTTCGAGTCGCTAATCAGCAGTTGCAGGCGAGCGAGCAGCAACTCAGGGCTGCTAATCAGCAGTTACAGGCCAGTGAGCAGCAGCTCAGGGCCGCTAATCAGCAGCTACAGGCGAGCGAACAGCAGCTCAAAGCTGCGAACCAGCAGTTACAAGCTAACGAACAGGAATTGAAACAAACCAACCACAATTTGGGTGAGCGTGTCAAAGAAATGAACTGCCTGTACGGCTTGTCCCAGCTTGTCGAGCCGCGTGATATAACGTTGGAGGAGATTTTTCAGGGCCTGTTGGAACTGATACCGCCCGGCTGGCATTATCCCGAGATTACGTGTGCCCGTGTAGTCTTTGAGGACCGTGAGTTTAAGACGGCTAACTTCAAGAAAACCAAATGGAAGCAGTCGGCGGATATTAAAGTATCTGGCAGGAAAGCTGGGGCGATAGAGATTTACTACCTGAAAGAGTGCCCTATACTGGATGAGGGGCCATTTCTTAAAGAGGAACGTAATCTCATTGATGGTATCAGCCGTGCAGTTGGTGAGGCAATCCAACAAAAACAGGCGGAGGAGACACTGCGAGCTACAAATCAGCAATTAGAGGCAAGCGAGCAGCAGCTCAGGGCTGCCAATCAGCAGTTACAGGCCAGCGAGCAGCAGCTCAAAGCTGCCAATCAGCAGTTGCAGGCGAATAATCAGCAGCTAAGGGCAAGCCAGGAGGAAATAAGGGCATTGGCCAAGTTTCCCAGTGAGAACCCGAATCCTGTGCTGCGCGTTGCGAAGGATGGGACTATCATTTACGGCAATGAATCGAGCTCGCCAATAATGGAGCTTTGGCAATGTGAGCAGGGCGAGCGGTTGTCGGGCGAGTGGCATAACCTCATTGTGGAGACACTAAGCAGTGGCAAACCACAGGATACCGAGACAGAATGTGGCGGGAGGATTTATTCTCTCACGTTTGCACCTGTTAAGGATGCCGATTTCGTCAACGTGTACGGACTTGACATCACAGGGCGTAAGAAGGCCGAGGAGAAAATAGAGAGCCTCGCAAGATTCCCATCTGAGAACCTAAATCCAGTTCTTCGGATATCAAGCGACGGCACTTTGCTTTACGCCAATTCTGCGGCTGATTCACTAACCAAAGAATGGGATTGCCAGACAGGCCAAACCGTCCCGTACCAATGGTGTAAGACAGCGTCGGAGGTTCTTTCCAGTGATTCGCAAAAAAGAGTTGAGTATAAACACGATGACAGGATATTCTCGTTTATGGTTGTCCCGGTCACCGATGCTGGCTATGTCAACCTCTATGGCCGAGATATAACCGTTCGCAAACAGGCAGAGGAAGAACGACGAGCCGCGAACCAGCAGTTACGCGCGAGCGAACAGCAGCTCAGGGCTGCCAACCAGCAGTTACAGGCCAGTGAACAGCAGCTTAAAGCTTCCAATCAGCAGCTACAGGCGAGCGAACAGCAGCTCAAAGCTGCCAATCAGCAGTTACAAGCTAAGGAACAGGAATTGAAACAAACCAACCACAATTTGGGTGAGCGGGTAAAAGAGCTTGAGTGTCTCTATGGTCTTTCCCATCTGGATGAACAGCGTGATATAACCCTTGAAGAGATATTCCAAGGGCTGGTCGAGCTAATTCCTCCCGGCTGGCAATATCCGGAAATCACCGCTGCTCGAATCACATTTGAGGACCGACATTACAAAACGGCTAACTTTCGCAAAACCACCTGGCTGCAATCCGCTGATATCAAAGTGCATTACCAAAAGGCCGGAACCATAGAAGTCTGCTATCTAAGGGAAATGCCTACGATTGACGAAGGCCCTTTCCCCATACAGGAGAGGAAGCTGCTGAACGCCTTAGCCGAGCGCCTGGGGCATATTGCCGAGCGCATCAGGGACGAAGAAGCGCTCGAAGTTGCGAACCAGCAGTTGCGAGCCGATGAGCAACAACTCAAGGCGGCAAATCAACAGTTACAGGCCGGCGAGCAGCAACTCAAGGCGGCCAATCAACAGTTACGTGCTAACGAGCAACAACTCAAAGCTTCCAACCAGCAGTTGCGAGCCGATGAGCAGCAGCTTAAGGCGGCCAATCAACAGTTACAAGCCAGTGAGCAGCAGCTCAGGGCCACGAACCAGCAATTACAGGCAGAAATTACCGAGCGCAAAAAGGTAGAAGGCAAAATCAAAGCATCACTTAAAGAAAAAGAGGTGTTGCTAAAAGAAATTCATCACCGAGTTAAAAATAATATGCAGCTAATTTCCAGTATTCTAAATCTACAATCTAAATACGTTAAGGATGAACAAGCATTGGCAATATTCAAAAATGGCCAGAGCCGTATTAGGTCGATGGCTTTTGTACACGAAAAATTGTACGAATCCGAGGATTTAGCTAAAATTGATTTTGCCGAATATGTACGCAGCATTACACATTATTTGTTCAGCCTCCACGAAATTAGCCCGCACATTCGGTTGAATGTAGATATCAAAGATATTTTGCTGGATGTCAATACGGCAATTCCCTGTGCTTTGATTATCAATGAGCTTGTTTCAAATGCGCTAAAATATGCCTTTCCAGAGGGCATAGAAGGAGAAATATGCATACAACTTTCTTCAGATAAAGATGGCAAGGTTACATTGATTGTCGATGATAATGGCGTTGGATTTCCAAAAGACCTGGACTTTAGAAAAACTGAATCGTTAGGTATGCAGTTAATAATTATGTTAGTAGAACAGCTTGAGGGCACAGTAGAGCTTGATAAGAGCAAGGGAACAAGGTTTAAGATTACATTTTAAAAACCTAAGGATGGGGAGCCAATAAAATGGCAAATGTAAAAATATTGGTTGTGGAAGATGAGGTCATTGTCGCCAAAGATATAGCAGATATGCTGAAAAGCCGGGGATATGATGTTCCTGCTATTGCCTTATCCGGAGAACAAGCCATTGAAAAAACAGAGCAGATACAGCCGGATTTAGTATTGATGGATATAGTGTTAAGAGGTGATGTGGATGGTATAGAGGCTGCTGAGCAAATCCGCCGTCGTTTCGGTATTCCTGTGATATACCTTACAGCTTATACAGATGAACAAACAGTAAAGAGAGCCAAGATAACAGAGCCATTCGGTTACATAACCAAACCGTTCGACATGAGAGAACTATACACGAACATTGAGATGGCTCTTTACAAGCATAAGGCGGAGAAAGCGCTGCAGCGCAGTAAACAGGAGTGGGAGAAGACCTTTGATGCCATATCCGACTGGATTGCGCTGACTGATCTTAAAGGTCGGATACTCCGCACCAACCGTTCGGGAGAAGATTTTACAGGTATATCCTCAGCCCAGATAGTGGGGCAATCCTGCTGTAAGTTGGTTCACGGCTCGGAAGAGCATATCCCCGGCTGCCCACTGCAAAAGATGCTCCACACTCGTCAACGCGAGAGCACTGAACTTAAAGTACCGGATGCCAATCGCTGGTTAATAGTTACTATAGATCCGGTAATCGATAAAGAAGGGAACCTTATTGGTGCAGTGCACATCACACGCGACATCACCGAGCGCAAGCAAGCGGAACTGAGTCTTAAGGAAGCAGAAGCGGAGCTAAAGCACACTATTGAAGTTGTGCCGTGTATCATTGCTAAGGCAAATGCTCATACCGGTTATTTTACACACTGCAATCCGGCTTTGAGTAGCATATTGGGTTTCTCTTCTGAGGAATTCCTGGCACGGCCATTTATCGAGTTTATTCATCCGGACGACCGCCAAAGTACTATCAATGAAGTAGAAAAGCAGCTTAAGGGTAGTCCGGTTGCTAAATTTGAAAACCGCTACATTTGTAAGGACGGGTCTTACAAATGGTTGGAATGGAGGGCAACAGCAGCTGACGAGAAGGGAGTAGTATATGCTGCCGCCACAGACATCACCGAGCGAAAGAAGGCGGAGCATGCATTGACTGAAAGTGAGGAGAAATATCGTCGGTTTTATGAGGATGCGCCGCTTGGCTATCAATCATTGGATGCAAGCGGCAACTTCTTGGATGTGAACAAGAAATGGCTTAATGTGTTAGGGTATTCAAAAGAAGAGGTTATTGGCCGGCTTTTTGCTGACTTCGTTGCCCCTGAATCCCTTGAGACTTTCGTGGACGATTTTCACCGCTTCAAAGAAAGCGGCCAAACTCGTGGAACTGAATTCGAAATGCTCAGGAAGGACGGATCACGCATAACAGTGTCTTTCGACGGGAACATAGAATACGATGAAGAGGGGCGTTTCAGACGAACTCATTGCATTATGCATAACATCACCGAGCGCAAAAAGGCAGAGGAGGCGCTTCGAGAATCGGAAGAGCACTACCGGATGTTAACGGAAACAATGAATGATGGTCTGGGACAAGTGGATGAGAATGGCAGGTATGTTTATGTCAATAATAAGTTTGGTGAAATGTTGGGTTACTCCCCGGATGAAATGGTTGGAAGGCATTGGACGGCCTTCTTCGATGAAAACGCTCAGAAGATAACAAACGAACAACTGATTAAAAGAAGGAAAGGTATTTCTAAGCCATACGAACTTGAAAACACAAGAAAAGATGGGCAAAAGATTTTCCTTCGTATATCGCCTCAGGGCATTTTCGATGCGGATAATAGATATATGGGTAGTTTCGCAATAATGACCGACATTACCGGGCGCAAGCAGGCGGATGAGCAGATTGAGAAGCTGGCTAAATTCCCAGCCGAAGACCCTAACCCGGTTCTTCGCATTTCCGGCCACGGTACGGTCATTTACGCCAACAAGGCCAGCCTTCCCTTGTTGAAGGTTTGGCGATGTCGTGTGGGTCAGTCTCTGCCAAATCCCTGGCATGAGTTTGTACTGGATGCTCTTAGTTCCGGCCAGAACCAGCAGACCGAAGCCCAATGTGATGAAAGGATATTCTCTCTCACTTTCACGCCGATCGTGAAGGCCAACTATGTTAACATTTATGGCCTCGACATCACCGAACGCAAGAAAGCAGAAGAAAGATTACTCGAGCATCAGGCGAAACTTAAGGCTCATTAACTCCAGGTAGCGGCTGTGTTTTAGCTTTATCAAAGCTTCCTGAATCTTATCTGCCGTTCGGATTAAGTTCTTGTCTTCCATACCAAAATCCTTTCAATAAAAATGGGCATCTGCTCATCGCTGAGAAGAACAGATGTCCTGGTGACATTTATATCTTGCCAATGGCTATACTGACGCTCCCTCAATCTTCGTGGGGGTGACTGTCACACGGTCATTCTCCTGTAATACATAGTCACATGGCACCGGTTGACGGTTGACTCGAATCAAATAGTCATCTGGTTTGTGGCCTTGCATCTTATCTTTGAAGAACTGATCAACAGTGGTTCCTTCTGACACGGTGACATAATCCGCAAAGCCACCGCCATCGTTATTAATGTAGAGTACTCTCATCTTACATTCCTTTCCAATTGATTGGTTTTAGGTCATTGTTTTTTTACTTCTGAGACATTAACAACATTCAGTCTATTGTGGCGGACTGCGCGCACAAATTCTCTTGTTTTGCATAAGATTTCCTTTCAATTTGAAGTTTTTTGGGATTTACTAAGGATTAGATTTGTGAAACTGGTGTGATCGAATAGTGGGTGGCCGTCAGGTCTGCGGATTGTCAATAAAGACATCCGAGAGGGTAAATTCCTCGGTTATTTCACTGCCGCACTTATTGCACAGATAGTGCAGGTGTATCGCTTCAATGTCTAAGAAGTTCTTATCCTTGAATTCCCGCTCAGTATGGCCGGCGCCGCATTTTGGGCATCTATCATCAACGGTGAGTGTATTCTGGTTAAGAGCATCGTTTAACATCTTGCGAAAAGCTTCTCGGTTTTCCAATTGTGTTGTTAGCTCAGTTTCCGGCAGGCTATCTAAGAACTTCAATCCTGCCTGACAGACCTTTTGGATATTTGTGTTAGGTGTTTTGGCAGAGTTATATCTGGCAATAGCAGCTTTTGCCTGCTGTATCTCCTCAATATCAGCAAGGTTTATCTGGTTGTCTAATTTGTAGAGCAAGTCCACTGTATAAGAGGTTAATACCTTGCAGGCTTCCAGCAGGTCTGTTGCCGAATCAGGAATTTGGGTTGTCATCAATTCATTTTCGACAAATTTCACAGCCTTCGCTGGCCTGACCCCCAAAAACTGTACCATTGTGGATTAGAGGGTATCCGATAAAATCAGTAGTTTTTAATGAAAGGGATACCCAAATGAAACGTAAATTTCACACACCGGAACAGATTATCAAAAAGTTAAGGG
>JADFJC010000119.1 GCA_022566315.1 Planctomycetota bacterium | reverse complement strand
CCATAGGGCAAATCTTGTATTGCGTATTGAATCATTTGAAATCATATTAGGGTTTGTGACGGGATATGTCTAACGAAAAATGACGGCAACCACTTTATTCAGAGGCCCGAACGTAAGTGAGGGTTAACTGCCTCTTTTTTCAATAATCCTTAAATCTTCTCATCCACTCCGGCCAGTCCTCGGTTTTAACACCGCCGGCTTTCGTCCACGAGTTGTTTATGTCAAAGCTTCGGTGCCATTTGAACGTCCACAGTTGCTTGAGGCCAATCTTCCGGATGGAGAAATCCAGAAAAACACCGTTTGCGTACTCGCCGTGCCGGTTCATACAAAAACGCTTCATTTGTAAAGCGCTTACCAAATACGTTGATATATCACCATCATATTCCGGAGGCGTGTCGAAATCGTACGGCTTGCTTTCAACAAACGCACAATCCAGAAGCAGCGGTATATTACCTGCACCTTCAACGTAAGCATTTCTCCAGTTATCTTTGGTTGCTTCTCGGCCGTGTATAAACTCAACCTCCGGCAGTGGATTACAGAGCCAGTTATTCATCCCATAGCTGCCGCCTTGGTCACCGGTCTGCTGCACAGGCCCCCATGCCGCAAAAGGGTCACTGGCTCCCTCTGTCCTGAGTTTTGTAGCCGTCGGGCAGAAACGCATCTCTTTCTCGCCGCTGTAGTAAGGCCGCAACGGTCCTACCCAAACATATTGCTCCCATCCACCCCTGTTAAAATCACCGCTCCAGAAATCCCCGTCATTTTGTCCTGCGTACATCCCAAAGACAATGGCCCACTGATGAAGATTGGATTGACACGCAACCGCCTTCGCCTGTTTCTTGACCCGCTGCAGGGCGGGCATCAATATCGCCATCAATAATGCAATGATAGCAATCACCACCAAAAGCTCTATTAACGTAAAGGCATTTTGCTTGCGCATAATACTGCGCCTTTCATATTGCTAAATGGCTAATCAATTACCATTTACCAATTACCATTTACCAATTTTAGTAGTCTTTAAACCTTCTCATCCATTGTGGCCAGTCCTCTGGCTGGATGCCGCTGGCTTTGGTCCAAGGACCATTTGTGTCATACTCGCGGTTCCACTTCAACGTCCACAGCTCTTTCACGCCCACCGGCCGACTGGACCAATCCATGAAGATACCCCTTACGAATCCATGGTGTCGGTTCATGCAACAGGGCAGCGAGCTGTCCGTCCAGGCGTCCTCGTATTCAGGAGGATTGCCTACGATCGACTGACACGCCCACCACAAGACACTGTCGGTCAACAGAGGGACATTAGCCGCACCCTTGCCGGGGACAGTTTGCCAATACCTGACATCGGGCTCGGACCCCGACACAGACTGGGCCCAGATATTCACGCCATAGCTGCAGTCGATTCGCACACGGCTGGTTGTACTGCGCAGAGACCAGGCAGAGTACGTGCTGCCCAGATGCCAGTTGCTCGAATCCAGGAACTCACTCGCGAGTTTTTTGGCCGTGGGACACAAGAATAAATCGTTGGCATCGCGGTGACGTGGCCACAGAGATTTGAGCTGCTGGGGCCAAGGTTCGGCTGATTCAAGCCAGCCGGGGAACTTTTCATCGTTGTCGTTGGCGTACATCGAGAAGATAAGGACCCACTGCTTCAAGTTGGACTGACAGCCGATAGCCCTCGCCTGCTCCTTGACTCGCTGTAGTGCGGGCATCAAAATCGCCATCAATAATGCGATAATGGCAATCACTACCAAAAGCTCTATCAACGTAAAGCCGTCTCGTTTGTGCATAACGGTTCTCCTTCTCTCTCTTTTAAAAAAGGTCCTTCCAAACCAACAATTTTCGCCAGAGATGATGAGTCTCGTTAGTATGCTATTCTGCCATAATTATAACACAATCCGTCGCGGTAAGGCAACCCATTAGTGGTAAATTCTTGTGCACAGAATCCTCTGCGGAAGACATACCAGGATTGTCATTCTGTCCGAAGGACTCCTTACGGAGAACGAAGCGCAGCGAAGTGAAGTCCTTATGGTTTTCTATAAAGCATATTTGTAGCTCATCAGAATAAAACCAATTGCCTCAAACCACCCCATCGCTTACAATATCTTGTGATGATTTGTATTCTGTAAAGCATGAAATGGAAAATGACACACGACATACGACATACACCATCCTGCCCTGAGCTTAGCCGAAGGGACGATATACGAAATATCCTGATAATAAAACCCAGCTCACTGGGCGATATAGTCCTGGCTCTGCCGGCCCTGACAGCCTTGCGCAAAAGTTTTCCTGATGCGAAAATTAGCTGGCTCATCCGGCCGGAGTTTGCGCCGCTTCTCGAAAATCATCCTCATTTGACCGAGATAATTCCTTTTGACCGCAGGTTTCTCGGCAAGGCCTGGTTCCATCCCGGGGCACTTGGTTCTCTTATTTCGCTTATTCGGCGACTACGCCGGGCCAAATTCGATGCCGTAATTGATTTTCAAGGGCTTTTCAGGACTGCTTCTTTAGCTATGCTTTCAGGATGCAAAAAACGGTTCGGAATAGCAAACGCCAGAGAATTCGCCCACCTCTTTTACACCCACAAAATCACCCAGACGCAGGATTGTATCCACCTCGTTGATTACTACTTAAAGATAATCCAGGCCGTCGGTGCCTCCGAGCTTGATGTACACTTTGTATTGCCGCACCATCCCGATGCCGCCGAGGCAGTCGGCGGGTTATTGGCAAGGCACGGCATAACGCCGGACAACTATGTAGTTTTTGTGCCCGGCTCCGCCCACGAAGACAAGCGTTGGCCTATCGAACGTTTTGCCGAGTTGGCCGAGAAGATTTCTTCACAGTATGGCCTGTCTCTAATTGCCGTCGGCACCGAATCTGAAGCCGGTCTTATTCAGAAATTACAAAACCTTTCCAAGGTTACAATAGAAAACTTTGCCGGGCGAACTTCCTTAAGCGAGCTGATAGCATTGCTGAAGACTGCCAGGTTGGTGGTAAGCAATGACACCGGCCCGGGGCATATTGCCGCGGCTTTAGGCACGCCGTTGGTTTTAATGTTCAGTTGGTCCAACCCAGCAAGGATAGCTCCATACGAAAGAAGCGAATGTATTGTCGCCCGCGAACCACACAGCAGAGGCCTTAAGATAAAAAGCACCGACCCAAAGCACAACGTCGATACCATAACCGTAGATGAGGTGTATCAGAAGGTCTGCGAGCAGTTAGGTGCTTAACAACACATGTGAATTGTCATTGCGAGGAGGCCGCATCGCGGCCGATGCGGCAATCTCAGATATATTTAGCCCTGGGTTTCACCCAGGGTTTTTATGTTTAGCCCCCAGGCCTGCCCTGGGGGGGCTTCTTTGCACGCAATTTATTGATGGTTTTACGCCCTTATATTTAGCCCCGCCTGCCCCAGCAATCCTTAGGCAGGGGTCCTCTGGGCGGGGGTACCTACGCGAGGGATGCTTTGTTCTTTTCCGCCTGTCCCCGCATTTTCCCATCTATGAACTAACAACTATTTCTGCGACCTCTGAACACTCTGGAGATCAATATGCCTCATTCGAAAACCTTGCTGGAAAAAGATTTGACAAATCTTCCAAAATCACGCAAAATCCACTTTTATTTTATACTATACCCAGAAGACTGTTGAAAACACCTTAATTTCAAAGGACGCATTAAAATGATAGCAGATGTTCTGATTAGAAATTTCAAATGCTTCAAAAGCCTCACCGTGCCCGAACTTGGCCGCATAACACTAATTTCAGGTCGAAACAACGTAGGCAAAACTGCTCTGCTCGAAGCTCTTTTTCTTTTCCTGGATCAGCGTAATCCGGTAACGGTTCTAAATCAATATAGTCGGCGCGGAATTAAACAAATTACTCTAACAACGGAAGCAATATGGAGCCCAATATTTTGCGATTATGCTAAGGATGGGGAAATCCTTGTTTCTTTAACTATAAATGGCAACCCTGAACAAGTAACAGTTCGGTTTAATCGAGAATTTGCACCTCCACCTTCAATGACGGTCCAAACTGAAGAACAGCAAATATCTACAGATGAGGAACTTACTACTTTAGCTGTGGAAATTGAATATACCGCCAAATCAGGTGAAAAAATCATTCTACACCATTTCTGTGACCCCAATAACCAAAACCGCCCTACCGTTGTATGTAAAACAAAACCTTCTAAAATTCCACTATATTTGGCCAGTTTTTTGCCAAGTAAAGAGCACAACCAACCAAGTGAAATTGCAAAGCAATTCAGCAATTTAGCACAACAAGATCGGGAAAATGAAGCTGTTGAATTTCTCAGGATAATTGAGCCTCGTCTTGAAAGCCTCAAAATTATCACAGAAGGTCCAAATTCACTTGTTCATGGAAAACTCAAAGGCGACATGCGTACTCGTCCAATCAATTTTATGGGCGAAGGCATGGAAAAGCTCTTGTCTCTTATAGTTGCTATCACACATTCACCTAACCGTATCATTCTTCTTGATGAAATAGAAAACGGTCTTCACTATTCTATTATGCCCAAGATTTGGGAGGCTCTTGGTAAGGCACTTCTCGAATATCATTGCCAGCTTATCACCACGACTCACAGCTACGAATGCCTCCAGGCAGCACACGAAGGTCTTTCCGAAATGCCAGAGGACTTCAGATATATCCGCCTGCATCGAAAAGACGATGAAATATCCGCCAAACTTTCAAACTATGATATGATCGGCACTGCATTAAAAACAAATCTGGAGGTAAGATAATTTGCCCAGACCTGAGCCAATAAAAAAAGAAAAACTCATTCTTGCCGAAGGAAAGGATGCTTACCACTTCTTTTGTCATGCATGTAACTTTTACCGCGAGACCCAAGATGTTCAAGTGATGAAATTTGAAGGCAACGACAACTTACCCAGTTTCCTCTTAGGTTTAACCATTATGGATGGATTTGACGAAGTCAATACGATAGTAATAGCTCGCGATGCCGAAACGGATGCTAAAGCTGCAACAGACAGTATTAAACATTCTATGAAGCAGGCAACTATACCAGTGCCCGAAAAACCTTTTGAGTATATCAGAAATGCCACTTTGAAAACTGCATTTATGATTTTTCCAGGACCACAACAAAAAGACGGCACGCTTGAAGATTTATGTCTTTTGACAGTTGAAAATGACCCGTTGCTGGAGTGTGTGGATGGTTATTTGGAATGTGCAAAGGCCAAAGGTGAACAATTTCCTCGTATCCACAAGAATAGACTTCATTGTTTCTTGGCAGGCAAGGACGATTCTGTTGGTTTACCGATTGGCCTTGCGTTTAAGGCAAAAGTGTGGCCCCCAGAACATATTGCATTAAAACCTTTTAAGAAAATTATCCAGGAAATGTAATACCTTGGACTACACCGTCTTCCAAAACCGTCGAGGAGGTCTATCAAAAAGTCTGCGAACAGTTAAAAGGTTCTATTGCATTCTGAAATGCCTCTTTAGGAACTGTATCATTTCTTCAACTGATTCGGTCTGCGGTGATGTATAGTCTGTGTCCATGCGGCGAACACACTCGATGCCCAGCTTGTCCATCCTGTTCTTTAGGTGTTTGCCGAAGTTCGAGTGGTGGATATTGCCGGGCTTGCTGCTTCTGGCAAGGTGATATACAAACACCGGCGGATCGTCCCTGGTGAGGTGATTGATGGGAGAGGCATCTTTGAGAAGTGCATCCAACTTTTCGTCCACTTCATCTTCGTCCCAGTTCCAATCCTCCGGCAGACCATAGAGAAGCTTAAGAGCCACGTTGTCATATGCACGGCCGGGGACAATTTTCTTGATCTGGCGCGGGTCGTAAGTACACTGTGCATTAAATGGAATCGCACAACTCAATCGTGTGGACTCCCGCTCCACCGGGTCTTTGCTTTTTGGCTTGGCCATATCATCATGAAAGGCCAGCCACTGAGAAATGCCGGATCCCGCAGATCCACCATAAGCGGCAAGTCGTTTAGGGTCAATGTTCCACCGTTTGGCATTTCTCCGGATATATTGAATGGCCCGCGCGCAGTCGTGCATCTGAGCAGGATAGGGAACCTCACCGGTGAGTCTGTAGTTTATTGAGGCGAATGATATTCCCGACTGCAAAACTCGTTCAAGCATATACTGGTTCACGCGGGACTTATCGCCTCCTCTGAAGCCGCCACCGTGGATATATACCACAAGAGGCGTGGAACCATCCGACTTGGCAAGCCACAGGTCTAATTTATTTAGTTTGTGCTTCCCGTAAGAATGGTCTTGAACATCAGCCGTTCGGCCTTTGCTAACGGATTTCCGGTCTCGACGTTTGCTGGACTTGGACCTGGATGGTTTTTGGCTGCTGCCCTCACATCTAACAACAGCCGGCGACAAGACACCGACGCCCAAGGCTTTCAAAAAGTCACGTCTGCTTAGTATATGCATAAATATCCCCCTTTCGCTTTATGGTGAATGAACTATTTTTTAGTTAAGCGTGCCGGTTTTACTCGTTACCTCAATGCATCGCTTGCACAAATCAGGATGCTCGCTATCTGCTCCGACGCTCGGCCAATAGTTCCAGCACCGCTGACATTTATTGTAACTGCTCTTTTGGGCCGCAACTGTGGTCTCGCCCACCGCTTTTTGCAGTTTTACCTCGCTGACAATACAAAGTGCCGCAAACTGCTCCAGTCCGAACTCCTTCAGAGCCCCGGCATCTTCATCATCACAGCAGATAGTTACGCACGCCTGCTGATTGCTTGCAATCTTTTTCTCCTGCCTCAAACCTTCCAGCACCCGCAAGACCTCATCGCGCAGCCCCATTAGCTTTTGCCACCGCGGCTCAGCACTCCGAAAGTCAATCGAATCATCGACTTTCGGCATCAAAGCTAAATGTACACTTTCGACCCGTTGCGATTTGTTTAACTCCGCCCACGCCTCTTCCATTGTATGCACTAATATCGGCGTCAGCATCCGAATCAGGCAATCCAATATACTGTGCATCGCAGCCTGGGCGCTGCGCCGCGACGAACTGTCCGCCGCATCGCAGTACAACCTGTCCTTGAGCACATCCATATAGATACTGCTCATCTCAACGGTGCAGAAGTTGTAAAGAAGCGAAAAGACCCTGTGAAAGACAAAGTTCTCGTATGCCTCGGTAACACCGGCAATCAGCTTTTGCAACTGCTGCATCGCCCACTTATCTATCTCAAACATCTCATCATAAGCAACACTATTAACATTCGGGTCGAAATCGTTGGTATTACCGAGCAGGTATCTGAGCGTATTTCTGATTTTCCTGTAGGCGTCCTGCGTTCGTCCTATTATCTCATCGTTACACCTTACATCCTCCTGATAATTTACGCTTGCGACCCACAGCCGCAGAATATCCGAACCGTATTTTGCTATCTCTTCCTGTGCGTTGACATAGTTACCCAACGATTTCGATTGCTTCATTCCCTTCTCGTCAACAGTAAAGCCGTGCGTCAAAACGTTCTTGAACGGCGCTTTGCCCATCGCTCCAAGCCCCGGCAGAAGTGACAGTTGAAACCATCCCCGATGCTGGTCCGAGCCTTCGAGATACAAATCCACCGGCACAGACCAGCCCGCCTCTTTTACACAGACGCTGTACCAGCTACAGCCCGATTCAAACCAGACATCGAAAATGTTCTCTTCCTTCCGCAGCTCATCGAGGACAAATCCTTTCGGCAGCTCAAAATCCTCACCTAAAATCTCAGCGGGCGAATCAGTAAACCAACTGTTCGACCCACGCTCCGCAATATGCTCAGCCACAGCCAACACCGATTCTTTTGTCATCAAAGGATGTCCTTCGGCGCTGATAAAAACCGGCAGCGGCAGCCCCCAGCTTCTCTGTCTGCTGATACACCAGTCCGGCCGCGATTCAAGCATCCCCGTGATGCGCTTTTGACCCCATGCAGGAATCCATCTTACATTTTTAACGCTCTGAAGCGCCAAATCACGCAGGCTCTTACCCACATCAGGCAGCTCTTTATCGACACTGATGAACCATTGTTCCGTTGCCCTGAAGATGACCGGCCCTTTGCTGCGCCAGCAATGCGGATAACTGTGCACAATCTTACCCTCGGCAAACAGCAATCCATTTTCCCGCAAATGGTTGTTGACGACAGTATCAACTTCAAGAACGTTCTGTCCCCGCAGCCACTCCGGCACCGTATCATCATATCGCCCATCGTCCATCACCGGCGAATATATAGCTAAGTCATACTTTTGCCCCGACATATAATCCTCAATTCCATGTCCCGGCGCTGTATGGACAAGTCCCGTTCCGTCTTTGATGGTAACGTACTCAGCCGGTATGACCATAAAGGCGTCTTTGTCTGTCGGATTATTTTCCACAAACGGATGCAAATATCGCAGCCCTTCGAGTTCACTGCCTTTTATTGATTTTTCGCTGACAGTATATTGTCCTTCTTCTAAATCACCCGCAGCAACTACCGCCTTAATACGGTCAGTTGCTATTAACGACACAAAACTGTTGCCATTCTTTTCGTAAGTCAGCGCTTTATAATCTAAGCGAGGATGCACAGCTATCGCCAGATTAGCCGCTAACGTCCAGGGCGTAGTCGTCCATATCATAAAGCAAACCTTCGCGTTCTCGGCCTGGCTTTGTTCAACCAGACCAAGCTCGACCAATCGTTCAACGCTTTCTTTTGCAACGGGAAAATTCACAAAGATACTCGGCGACGAAATATCCTTATATTCCAGCTCCGCCTCAGCCAACGCCGTCTCACACCCAATCGACCAGTGAATCGGCTTCAATTGTTTATAAACCAATCCTTTATCTACCAGCTCGGCGAACACTTCCAGGACCCCCGCCTCATAGCTCGGCTTAAACGTCAGATATGGATTCTCAAAATCGCCGAATATCCCCAACTCCTGAAACTGCCTGCTCTGCACTTTGACATATTTGCGGGCATATTTGAAACAGTCTTTGCGGATATCGAGCTTGCTTTTCTCGTGCACCTTCTCACCGAGCTCCGTTACCACTTTCGATTCGATGGGCAGACCGTGACAGTCCCAGCCTGGCACATAAGGAGCATCGAAGCCGGCCATAGTCTTATACTTAACAACAAGGTCTTTAAGGACCTTATTTATGACGTGCCCCATATGAATATCGCCGTTGGCATAAGGCGGCCCATCGTGAAGTATATACATAGGCGCACCGGCCCTGGCCTTTCTGATTGCGGCGTAAATATTTTCCTTCGCCCATTTTTTACGCAACTGCGGCTCACGCTGAACCAGATTCGCCTTCATAGAAAAACCCGTCTTCGGCAGATTCAACGTATCTCGATAACCTTTTTCTTTTTTGTCCGACATCTAACAAATCCCTAAAAAGTCTAAAACAATCAAACGGCATATAGTAAATGCTCTAA
This sequence comes from Planctomycetota bacterium, assembly GCA_022566315.1. GTDB lineage: Bacteria > Planctomycetota > Phycisphaerae > Sedimentisphaerales > Anaerobacaceae > NIOZ-UU13. The sequence continues at coordinate 1,750 of JADFJC010000119.1, read as the reverse complement.
TTAGTATTGTCAACATCAACCGTGGCACTTGTCATTCCTGCGAAAGCACGAAGCCGCAGCCAGCCAAAACTTGTCCGCCGCGGCGGGCGAGTCTAACGACAGTCAAGAATGGAAGATAATTTATTTACAAGTCCTAAGCTTCACCAGCGGCGATTATCAGAGTCTATATCTATGTAGCCAAAAGTCGCCGAAGTGATTTTTTTTCAAGGGTCATTTGTAGAGTCGGACCCTTGCGTAGTTAATGCTTCTGTCCCCAGCGCGTGTGCCTAACAGGTCGAGAACTTTCGACGGCGGTGACCCGCCGCGTACCGTCGCAGTAAAGTAGCTATTCATCGGATACCGCAGCGGCACCCGGATCGGCGGGCTATTGGAGCCGTCCCTATGAAGTTCCATAATACGGTTCTGCGAAACTGGTTTTCCCGTAGCGTCGATACCGCTAATGTAGTAGAAAACAAACAGCCGATTCTCAGGCGTAACCTGGAAACGGGGCAGTGCAGGAATTTCCTTAGACTTGCCCTCCTCAGCCAACACTAAAGTGCGGCGCATCACCACTTTACCCTCCCGAACAATCGCATAGTTTAAGGCGTGGCTCTGCACCGCGTCGGGAAAGAATTTTTCTCGCAGCCGCTCGTCGATAGCACGCTCCGTCCAGACGATGTGCGCCGCTCCATCAGGCGCCACCCAAAGGTCACCCGGCGTAATCCAACCGCACGTCTTGTCACGGCTGGCTATCTCGACCCAATCGCTGAACTCGCCCATCAGGATGTCCGGCGACCACGTGTAGAACAGTCTGCGGAAATCATAATCCCACTTGCGCCCGGTGAGTTTCTCCTTGAACGCTCGCCACTTCAGGTAAGGCTCGATGATATCACTCACCCCGCAGAAGTGCACCGCGCGGTTCTTCAACGCAACGTTCGGGTAGCAGACACGAATCGGCTGCGGCTTGTCGTATTCCGCGCCCCAAGGCCACTTCAGTTTACCCTTGCTCACCCATTGTCCTGCGCTGTTTCGAAATGCCCACTCGGCGTGCGTGTAACCGATGTTCTGGAAAAGAATCATCTCGCGGCCGGGGCCATCGGCGGCAAAGCTGCGGTAGGAGTGTTCGGTGAAAGCGGGCGTGCCGTCCCAGGCCGGCAGCATTGTTTTGAACGGCGTTTTGGGTTCCGACGCGGCGAATTCCAGAATTTCCGGCCGCGCAGGACCACCGTAGGCGTTCGGGTCGGTCATGAGCGTTGGATTAACCGACATAAACAAGCGTCCGTCGGAAAAACTCGTGAGCGGACAAGGCTCCCGAGTACGGCCCACCTCATCGACTTGCACCTGCTGCCAGCCGCGGGAGTCCCGCCGAAAGAGCATCCAGCGACAATTGTTCAGCGGCTTAAAGTCCTCAAGCGTTTCGATACCGCTCGCAAAAACGTTCTCGCCGATACGCACCAAACATGTTGAGCCTCGGCACCACATCGGCCCGGCTCCATTGTTGGCCGGTGAATACCGGTAAACCTCTTCTTCCACTTCCACTATGGGCTGCAGTGCCGGCTGCTCCGCGGCAAAACCCAAAGATGAAACCAACAGCAAAATCAGCACTTCAAATGTTCGCTTATAATCGGTCATTATAAGAACAATATAACCACAAAAGCTATTCCCATCAAATGAAAAAGGTGTGCCGTGCACACCATACCTGCTACTTGGTAGAGGGGCGGTCTTGTGCGTTAAAATAGGTAAAATATCCGCAAGTTTTCGGTCAAAAACG
>JADFJC010000232.1 GCA_022566315.1 Planctomycetota bacterium | reverse complement strand
ATCGTTCCTTTATGAACGGATGATAATCTTCATATTGGGCGTAGTTTGCTACTTTGCCGATTGATGTAGTTGCGTCTGGCGGTTTTGGTTTTTGTTTGGGCGGTGTATAATTCAGGCCGACACAGATTATTGATTGTGCGTTTTCCAAAAGTTTAGTAGGCTGAGTACGTCTTTCAAAATTGCTGTGCAGGTAGCTCATCTGGCCGGCGCAGCCGGACTTTAGCCACTCGGCCAACAGTTCGACCTGCTTGGCATCGATGGGCGAGGCGTCTGTTATGCCGACCAGGTCGAAGCCTAATTCAAGCGCTTTGCGTTTTATCTCTTGAGACAGACTCATAAAAACGATTATACTAAATCCAGTTGTGAGTTTTTAGTTCGTAGTTCGCTGTTGGTAGTTTTATTTTTGATGCCGGTTCGTAATTTGGCGTATAGTAGAGAGCAAAAGGATATAGTAGAATGGAGAACTAATAAAGATGAAATCGAACACGAATGTATTACCGAGGCCGCTGCGTGGTATCATTCCGCCTCTGGTTACGCCGCTTCTGGATAGGGACACGCTCGATGCAGCCGGCTTGGAGCGGCTGATAGAGCATATTCTTGCCGGCGGTGTTCACGGTTTGTTTGTCTTGGGGACAACGGGTGAGTTGCCGAGTCTTAGTTATCGGCTGCGGTATGAACTTATCGAACGGGTCTGTGGGCAGGTTAAGGGACGGGTGCCGGTGTTGGTTGGGATAACCGACACATCTTTTGTGGAGTCGGTAAAAATTGCCCGCAAAGCCCAGGACGCCGGTGCGCAAGCGGTTGTGCTGGCGCCGCCATATTACTTTCCCGCGGGGCAAGCTGAACTTCTCGAATACCTCAAGCATCTAACGCCGGAATTGCCGCTGCCGGTGTTTCTGTACAATATGCCAAGCTACACCAAGCTGGTTTACGAGCCGGAGACTATACGGACTGCGGCTGACTTTCCGGGCATTGTGGGTATAAAGGACAGCTCCGGCAACATGATTTATTTTCGCCGGCTTCAGTCCCTGCTTAAAGACCATCCGGACTTTTCACTTCTTATAGGCCGGGAGGAGCTGCTGGCCGAGGCGGTTTTGTTTGGTGGGCATGGATGTGTGTGTGGAGGGGCCAACCTTATTCCAGAGCTTTATGTCGACCTCTATAATGCAGCGTGTTCAAAAGACCTGCCGAAGGTCGAGTCCCTGCATAAAAAGGTAATGGAGCTCAGTAATGCCATCTATAATGTCGGGCGGTATGAGTCGAGCTTTCTGAAAGGTCTGAAGTGTGCGCTTTCGTGCATGGGTATTTGCAACGATTTCATGGCTGAACCGTTTCATCGTTTTCGCCGAGCGGAGCATAAAGTGATTCAGCGATACGTTAAAGAGCTTGGAATTACGCCGGAAAGATAGAACAAGTTTGGATAGGTAGAAAGATTATGCAGGGAAGTCTTAGCGCAATTGATATCGGCATCCTTATTCTCTATGGCTGTGTGCTGATTGGGATGGGTGTCTATTACACACGTAAATGTCGGACGGCGGAACAATTCATGGTTGCCGGCCGTTCTATTCCTGCCTGGGCGGCTGGCCTAGCCGTGATGAGTGCTTATACGAGCAGCATTTCATATATTGCCACGCCGGGCAAGGCCTTCGATAGCAACTGGAATCCCATCATTTTCTCGCTTTGCATCTTGCCGGTGACCTGGCTGGTTTGTAAATACGCCGTTCCGTATTATCGTAAAACGCAGTTGATTAGCGTTTATAGCTTTCTGGAGGAGAGAATCGGGGCCTGGGGACGAGTGTATGCAGCACTGGCGTTTGTGCTGTATATGATAGGGCGCGTCGCGGTAATTCTTTACTTAGCCAGTCTGTTGGTAAGCACCTTTGTTCCGTGGAACATTGGTGTTGTAATCATAATCATCGGCCTTATTACTATTGTTTATACACTGCTTGGCGGGATGGAGGCCGTGATTTGGACGGACGTTATGCAATCAGTGATTATGATTGCCGGCATCCTCTTTTGCGCCGTTAGTTTGTCCTTCCATGTTTTCTCGGGGCCGGAACCCTTAATACAAGCGGCTATTGACAGTAATAAGTTTAGCTTCGGCAGTTGGGATTTGTCCCTGTCTTCCAGAACGATATGGGTGATGATTATCTATGGAATCACGGAGGCCCTGCGGAGTTTGTTGGCCGACCAGAACTACGTGCAGAAGTACTGCTCCGTTTCTACAGAGCGAGAGGCAAAACGCTCAATCTGGATTGCGATGCTGATATATATTCCGCTGACCGCGGTTTTTCTTTATATCGGGACAACGCTTTTTGCTTTCTATTCTCAAGGCGACGAATTGGTACGGGCCGGCATAACCAGGGGCGACCAGGTGTTCCCTTACTATATCGCGACACAGGTTCCGTCAGGCCTAAAGGGACTGATTATCGCTGCTATTGTAGCGGCTGCGATGAGCACTGTAGATTCAGCGTTGAACTGCTCGGCGACGGTTTTGCTGCTGGACTTTCATAAGCGATATTTTAATCCGAATATTGGAGAACGGGCCAGTATGGTATTTCTGCGGTTAGGAACGGTGGTTTGGGGTCTGCTTGGGACTGGTGCCGCCCTTTTGATGATTCGGGCAAAGAGTATTTTGGATGTTTGGTGGCAGATATCGGGAATCTTTGGCGGCGCGCTTTTGGGCTTGTTTCTTTTAGCTTTCATGCGAATTCGCCTTCGTCTGTGGCAGGGTCTCGTATCGATCGGGGTAAGCATTGCTGTTATCAGTTGGGGGACTTTTGCCCGCGATTTACCTGCTTCGTGGCAGTGGGCGCAGTGTAACCTTGACAGGATTATCGTAGGCGCGACGGGAACAGCGGCACTGATGGTGGTCGCCTGTCTTTTCGGGCTGATGAACCGGAACCGGGATATTCAAACGTGAGAGAAAATCATTGTTACCGAAATACTACTGCCGGAAAATATCCACTTAAGCAAAATCTGAAGGAGGTTTTGATGCCTATTATTGAACTCACTAAAAGCTCCGGAACGAAATTAAGAGTATTACCAATACTGTTGGCTTTTACGATGGTTTCTCTGGTTCCGGTTTTAGTTTTCGGAAAATCAGTAGTCGAATGGGACTTCAGCAAGGGGACACAGGGCTGGACGGGAAATAACAGGGTAGGGGAGCTAACCTCATCGCCGGAAGGGCTGCTTGTTAAATCCACAGGAGATGACCCGTGGATAGAAGGGCCGGCA
>JADFJC010000231.1 GCA_022566315.1 Planctomycetota bacterium | reverse complement strand
ATATACAATGGATTATGAAAATAAATGGCCGTGGAGAGTCCGAAAAAACAAACCCAATCAAAGCCAATTTTAAAAGAGCCAAAATGAATATAAACTCAATTATAACAAAGGGTTACAGAAAAAAAGACGATTTCGAAGTCCGAATAAACAAACCCAATTCAAACCCAATCTCTGAAAAGCCCAAAATGAGCGTAAACTTATATGTTATAGAGGATTACGAAAATGAAACCGCCTTACGGCCCCAAAAAAACAAACCCAATCAAACCCAATTGCCTGTCCCCACGTGTAGAGTGTCTTATACTCTGTGGGGATCATTCTTGCCCTTATTGCAGGAATGTCAAATAATTTGCAGCCTGGGAATATCAACTCGGCTACTGGGAATGAGTATCGTAAAGCTTTTGGCCTTGACGGATTGCCCGGCGGTTACGCAATTCAATTTGTTGACGCATCACATACTCTTGCTGACGTTCCCGGTCAACAGTACACGCCTGGAAGCCCGGCATATCTGCCCGCGGACGTTCCTGCAGCATCCGGCTGCCGGCACAGATGATGGCCAGGGCCTCGATGTACTTAGGGTTACCGGCATCTTTGAACTTTGCAAGGCACGGGCTAAGATGCGGGCGGTCAAAGCTAAGTTGCGGCCCGGAATTATTATTGTGAGCAGCCAGCTTTACAAAAGGTATTCCTGTCAATTCACTGAGACGCTCAATCTGTTTATTGTTAAGTGGGCTGCGACCAGCCAGGTTGTCCGGATAAGCACTGTCGTAGCGCGGGTAGTACGGCCCATTCAAATCAATCCACGTTACGATGGTTTCAAATTCGGCCTTGGTGAGTTTGACATCATTGTGTTCGCCGCGAATCACCTTGATAAGTTTACTTGCGTGCGAGCCCCACGAATAAGCCTGCTGGATTTCAGCCGGCCCGGCGCCGATGGACTTGATATATTTCTTTCGCCACAGTTCATTGTAGGACGTATTAAATGTATTCGTCCGGTCGCCGGCAAGATTGAGTTTCCTGCCCCCATCTTTATTATAATCGTGACAACTGACGCAGTGCTTATCAAAAATCGGCTGTACATCCTTTATATAATTGAACAAACGCGGCTTTCCACGCCAACCTCGCAGTTTACTCGGCGGACGCTGCAGGGCCATTGGTATCTTTCTATTCAACTGCGCCGGGGCACCAAGGCGATTTTCATGACATCCGACGCAGCCGGTAGTCTCGCCGGACTGAACGATTGTCCCGCTGCGCATAGACTGAACCATCATTTTGTTTTCGTCGAGGAGCTGGAAATATACGAACTTATCGGAGGGTACTTCAAAATAAGCCGAGCCGTCTTCGGCCACCGGTACGGTGCCGAGTATGCGCTTGTTCTCGAAACTGTGCCAGTTCATAGCCGGACAATGAACCCCCTGGCCTCCCCAGGCCGGGTGGGTCCAGAAACGCTTTTCCGATGACTCGACCACGCGCAGATACTTTATTGTGCCGGGTTCGGCCCCCTTCATATGGGTCCCTTCATAAACATTGACGACATAGAAGTAGCCCTGTTTGTTCTCGAAGTCGCGCCGTGATGGAATTCCCTGCGGTCGTGGTCGCGGCCCCAAGGGCATAGGGTCATAACAGCCAGGCTCCTCGACATGCAGAAGAATCTCGTTACCAAAAACATCAACTAAGTAAATTCCCATCTGTTCACCGCGGCCGGTCATCCGTGAGCAGAGGAAATACTTATCATTCAGGGGATACGGGTCCTCATACTTTGGCTTTACACTTAGGAAGGCATCATAGTTTCCTTTTCCCACACGTTCGATAGCATCGGCGGGCCAGGTTCTTATTACAGGCTCACGGCCGTCAATGCCAAGCCGGCGGTCGATGATGGTCAGGGCACCCCAGGGTCGGTCGTGACATGAGCCGAATATGCAAAGTACCCGTTGGGTTCCGGGAATAACACACGCATCGATTACGCCGCCCGGGGACCTGGTGTTGTTGCCCCAGTAAACCGCGTGGTTCGTGCCGTCCGGGTTCACCGTCCAAAGGCCCTGCGCGTCACCGAAGTTGCGGTCCACGTACTCCCACCGGTCATACAGTATTCGCCCGTCCGGCATCAGTGCGCCGTGGCCTTCGTGCAAAGTGCTTTTGCCTATCTGGTGAATATTGGCTCCGTCCGCATCCATTCGGAAAAGATTGCCCATAATATGACGGTTGCACATACAGTACTTTGGTTCGCGTGTTGAAGAAAAAACAATGCTCTCATCCGGCAAATAGAGCGGGTCGAAATCCGCTGTGCCGGGCGCGGAGGTAAGCTGCCTGATGCCTGTACCATCGGCGTTTATCTCATAGATGTGATAATCGTCTCTGATGTTCCTGCGCATCGAGAAGATAATCTTTTCACCGTCGAAATGAACCTCCGGGTCGCGGACAACTCCTTCGGCAGATTCGATGAGCGTCTTTGCATCGCCGACTTTAGCCAAGTCGATAGTTTTCAAAGCTCCGCCGCCGTGAAAACTGTTTGTATTAATCTCTCCGGTTTTGAATATCGTGGCTGTATTGTGATGGTCTGCCTGATACTGCTGCCGCACTACGAAAAGAATTGGTTGACCGCTAACCAAAGGATTGGCAATCAGGGCCTCACGCTGAAGATTGACGAATTCAGCTTCAATTTTAGCTGTGTCAGTCTGACCAGCCTTATCTATACGGCGTTCGATATCACTAAGTTTCGTTAGATACCCTCTGCCTCCGGGATAACGGTCCCCGAACGTGGTCATCAGGTCTTTTATTGCTGCCCGCAGAGCGAGCTGTTTTTCTTTTACGGGAGCAGAATTTCTAACAGCAGCAGCCCTGCCAACCATCCCCCCTACCAGCAAAAGTGCTATCAAAGTGAGTGTATAAACCTGTCGAATACTTTTTGACATTTTTTCCTTTCGTATCGGTTTAGCGACACGACCAAAGTTCTCTTATATAAGGATACCAAATTTGCCTTAAAAATGTAACTGTCTTTGGCGTTTTTTTCAATTCGGTCCGGCAATTTTGAATCCTTACAAGATTAGATAAATCACCGGCGTTTAAACAAACTGCGAAAAGGCAAGCTGGTTTTAGCAGCTCTTGTTGGGCAAGAATCGACATAGGTATGCCCTCGCGGGCTTTCCCTGTCACACCACCGGGCATACGGGTCCGTACCACGGCGGTTCGGCTGGTTAAGCTGTTCCCTGTTTTGCCAATAAAGAAAGGCCCAAAGAACTAAAGTGAGCATTTGGAAAAACAAAGCTCAAAGCCG
>JADFJC010000118.1 GCA_022566315.1 Planctomycetota bacterium | reverse complement strand
GCAGAAATTGCTGTTTGCCGATTACACCACAATCGCAGAACGCGATATCGATTCGATAAAGGTAAAGCTTTCACAGATGCAGTTATGCAGGCCTCGTTCATTTGGTGACTGCTGGCTAAGCTGTCATTTGTGGCAAAAGCTGGGGCTTGATGAATTCTGGTCAGATCGTCTTGACAGTTTGCGTTCAGATATTTCCTGGGCAAAGGTGCTCAAGCTTCTGGTGGTAAATCGCCTCATACATCCAAGCAGCGAATTTTATATACACAGACAATGGTTTGACAAGACCGCAATGGACGAGCTACTGAGTACGGATTACCGGATAGCATCTAAGGACAGATTATATCGTTGTCTTGACAGAATATTAGAGCATAAAGAGGACCTGTGCAAACACCTTAAATCCAAATGGGAGGACATGTTCGGCATTGAATTTGATGTGCTGCTTTATGACCTGACCAGTACATACTTTGAAGGTTTATGTGAGCGGAATCCCAAAGCCAGATTCGGCTATAGCAGAGATAAACGCTCTGATTGCAGGCAGGTGATAATAGCCCTTATTGTCACGCCTGAAGGTTTCCCGCTGGGTTATGAAGTTTTGCCGGGTAATACTCTGGACAAGACTACGTTACGATTCTTTCTTAAAAAAATTGAATCGATGTACGGCAAAGCCCGCAGGGTCTGGGTAATGGACAGAGGAATTCCAACAGAAGAAGTGCTGGCTCAGATGCGTGATGAAAATATACAATATCTCGTTGGTACTCCAAGAGCTATGCTGAATAAACTTGAATACAAGCTGGCCGAGCTGGACTGGAAGCAGGCCAATGATAATGTTGTGGTAAAACTGCTGGCCCAGGACAATGAGTTGTATGTCCTGGTAAAGAGCAAAGACCGCAGAGCTAAAGAAAGGGCTATACGCAAGTATAAACTGCGTAAATATCTGTTGGGACTTGCAAGACTGCGTAAGAACTGTCGTAATCGTGACAAACTGCTCGAAAGGCTTGGAGCCTTGAAACAGCAGGCAGGCAAATCCGTCAAATGTGTTGATCTAATAATACCACCGCAAGGCAGCAGAGTTACACCGGAGAATTTCAGTTATAGCTTGAACAGGGATACTTATAAGAAGATGATCCTGCGCGATGGTATGTATCTGTTGAGAACCAATCTTACTGAAACGAATCCGGATGTTATCTGGCAGAGATATGTATTGCTTACTCAGGTTGAGGCTGCATTTAAGAGCTTAAAGAGCGATCTGGCAGTCCGTCCGGTTTATCATCAACTTGAGCATAGAGTTGAGGCACATATATTTGTAGCTTTTTTGTCGTATTGCCTGATGATTACTCTGCGACAAAAACTTCGATACCACGCCAGCGGCCTGACAGCACGAGATGTCCTTGATAAGCTCAGTACAATTATTATGATAGATGTGCGGATACCGACAACTGATGGCCGAATGCTTGAGATGCGTCGACACAGCCAGCCGGAAGTTGAACACCGAATAATATTGGATATGCTTAATGTGAAGTTGCCGAAACAACCGCCGCCAAAGGTGTATAGCCATCAACTGAATAGTAAGGTTTGTGGTGGAAACTAACCGCCTTGACGCTATCAAAAGTGCCGATTTCGGTGCCTAACTGCGAAAGTTGGGTTAGGGATGTGACACCTTCGTTCTTTTCAATCCTGGCCGACCCACGAGATGGGTTGGAAAAGGTGTCGGGGTTATCTTGGCACACGTACTTTATAGAGATGGTAGTTCTGGAAGTTTAAAGTCGGTCCCTGCCTAATGAGAGCATCAAGCCGACCGTGAAGATGTGCTAGTTCCACCTAATATCCCGTAGCTATCAAAGCGAGGTGTGAAAAATCTTGGCTTCCGACAAGTTTCCCCTTGACTCAGCAAACTATCTTCGATATATATGGCGGCAGTTTAGCACAATACATAATCTGCAGAGTGTTCTGTGAGACTTTGATGTATTGCAATATATTCATTAATGTAAGGAGACAAATAGGTATGGACAAGATCAGAATTGGCATTGTTGGTGTGGGTAACTGCACAAGTTCGTTACTTCAAGGCATTGAGTACTATAAAAACAAGAATAGCGATGATATTATCGGACTAATGCACTGGGACATGAATGGGTATAAACCATACGATATTGAAGTGGCGACTGCCTTCGATATAGACAAAAGAAAAGTTGGAAAGGACGTGAACGAGGCCATATTTGAAAGACCAAACTGCACCACAGTATTCTGTAAAGATATGCCTAAAACCGGTGTAGTGGTGAAAATGGGTAAAATTCTCGATGGCTTTTCGGACCATATGAGGGAGTACGAAGATGACTACACATTTCTCCTGGCTGATGAGCCGGAACCAACAAAGGAAGATATTGTCCGAATCTTAAAGGAATCCAGAACCGAGATACTGTTAAATTACCTCCCTGTTGGTTCTGAGGAAGCTACGAAGTTTTATGCCGAATGTGCCCTGGATGCTCGTGTGGCATTTATAAATAATATACCTGCCTTCATAGCGAGCAACGCAGAATGGGCGAAGAAGTTTGAAGAAAAGAACATACCGATAATAGGCGATGACATTAAGGCTCAACTTGGTGCAACAATTACGCATAGAGTGTTGACCGACTTGTTCAATAAGAGAGGGGTAAAGTTAGAAAGAACCTATCAGCTCAACACGGCCGGAAATACTGATTTCCTCAATATGCACCAAAGCAGCCGGCTCGCCTCCAAGAAAATATCAAAAACGGAGGCTGTTCAGTCAGTTGCCGCTAACAGACTGGCTGATCGTGACATCCACATCGGTCCCAGCGATTATGTCCCGTGGCAAGATGACAACAAGGTTTGTTTTATCAGGATGGAGGGCAAGCTCTTTGGCGACGTTCCAATGAATCTGGAATTACGCTTGAGCGTAGAAGATTCTCCAAACTCAGCCGGTGTTGCCATTGATTCAATCCGGTGCTGCAAACTGGCCCTTGATAGAGGCCAAGGCGGTGTCTTGTACGGCCCATCGGCATATTTCTGCAAACATCCGCCACGACAGTACACCGATGATCAGGCCTTTAGGATGGTTGAGCAGTTCCTTGCTGAAGGAAAAGAGCAGGTAGCTGATGAAAAGCCTAATCATGCCTGCGAAGAAATGCCACAAATTACAAAATAAGTGTGACGGTAAGGGCTTTGGCAAAACGATATTAAACTGAAGGTCAGCCTGTTTTTACGGCAACCCAATCGGATGAAGCAGTTGATACCGTGACAGAACAATTCATCGGCGCCAAGCGCGAGGACCAAGATTGTGAAATGTCTCATACTTGCCGCTGGTAAAGGAAGCAGATTAGCAGCAAGGGGTGATTCAAAGCCCCTTGTTTCTTTTCTGGGGTTAACCCTCATTGAAAGAACAATTTTGACCGCACAAAGTTGCGGACTTACGGAGTTTTGTGTTGTTACCGGATACAACGGTGAAAAAGTAAGGAGCTTTTTAGATAAGTTCAATCAGAACAGAAACTTAAAAATAACCTTTTGTGTAAATGAGGATTGGCAAAAGGAAAACGGCCTATCTGTTCTCAAGGCAAAAGAAATATTCAATGAAAAATTTGTCTTGTTGATGGCAGACCATATTTTTGATGAGCGCATTCTTAAGGAGCTTATCGCCTATGATATGAAAAGCTCAGTGGTTTTAGCTGTCGATAGAGGAGAGCCGCTGTTAGGAGATACCAGGGTTTTGGAGAAGGATGGAATGATTGTAGATATCGGCAAAAACATAGGAGAATCAAACTGTATAGATACTGGTATCTTTTTGTGCTCACCGAAAATATTTTCTTATATTGAAGCAACAGTAAGGCAAGACAAGACTGAGCTTGCAGATGGTATCGCCAAAGCTGCCCAGAGAAAAGACGCTGAAGTATTCGATATAACGCAAATTAATAGCTACATACCAAGTATGCGCAAAGAGATTAAAGCTTTCTGGATAGATGTTAACACGAAAGAGGATTTGACCAAAGCGAAAAAGCTTTTGATTGAGAATGCCTGTAAAGGAAGAAATGACTTGCTTGCGACGTATGTGAATAAGCCGATAGAAAATTTTATCGTAAGCAGATTGGCAAATATGCAAATTACACCAAATCAGGTTACGATACTAACAAACGTAATTGCTTATACAGCTACTTTTCTATTCTTCCATGGATTTCTACTGGTTGCTTCTCTCCTCACCTTTGTTGTTTCATTTTTGGACGGTGTGGACGGAAAACTTTCAAGAGTAAAGATAGCTTCCTCAAATACTGGGAAAATAGAACACGCTTTTGATTTCCTTTTTGAGCATTCCTGGTATATTGCTTTGGGTATCTACCTGTCAAAGAATTATGCGATGCTGCCCGTTTTGCTGAGCACATTTGTAGTTTTGTTTGATAGCTTTTCTTATTATTGCGAAGAAGCATTTGGAAAGGCGATTAAGAGTCGCCCACTTGCAGATTATGGTAGAATCGAACAATTATTCAGAAAATTTGATGGTAGAAAAAACAGTTACATAATCTTTATCCTCCTCGGTGTTTTGCTCAACGAACCCATTTGGTCCTTAGTTGCAATATTTGCATGGTCGCTAATCAGTGCCGCATTTTATTCTTCAAGAACAATAAAACATCTCTATGCGTTAGATCATAAGAAAACAGAGATAAGAAATTCGGCAATTTAATCGAATGAAGCAGCTTGTAATGTGATAGAAGAATTTGTTATTGGCAAACGTGATGGCTAAGGTTGTGAAATGTCTTATACTTGCCGCAGGCAAAGGAAGCAGATTAGCAGCAAGGGGTGATTCAAAACCCCTTGTTTCGTTTCTGGGATTGACCCTCATTGAACGGGCAATTCTGACCGCACAAAGTTGCGGTCTTACGGAGTTTTATGTTGTTACCGGCTACAGCGGTCATAAAGTGAGGGCCTTCTTAGACAAATTCGGCCAGGAGAAAAATCTGAATATTACCCATATCATAAATGAAGATTGGGAAAAAGGAAATGGACTATCCGTTCTTAAGGCGAAGGAATTATTAGATGAAAAATTCATTCTAATGATGGTTGATCACCTCTTTGACAGGGATATCCTGCTCAAACTAAAAGACCAGCAGATACAAGAAAATGAAGTAATATTGGCCGTTGATTCAAATGTAAGCTCAAACAACCTGGTAGATATTGACGATGTCACGAAAGTCCTCGTAAAAGATGGAAGAATCCTCGACATTGGTAAGAATATCAATAAATACAACGCATTTGATACTGGCTTTTTCCTTTGCAGTCCATCAATCTTTGCTGCTATAGAAAAAAGTATTACCCTTGATAATGACAGTACGCTTTCAGGTGGAATAAGGATACTAGCCAACGCCAATGCCGTCCGGGCACTCGACATATCTGGAAACTTCTGGATGGATTTAGATGATGAAAATGCCTTTCGTAAAGCCCAAAAGCGTATTTTAGGAAAATTAAAGAAGTTCTCCGATGGTCCTGTTTCACAATATCTCAATAGACCTATATCCACAAGAATCACACGATTTCTTGTCAAAACTAAGATTACCCCGAACCAGATATCTTTTTTTTCATTTTTTCTTTGCTTAATATCATCAGTTTTATTTTTGAAAGGTGGTTACGCTACCCTATTGTCCGGTGCAGTTCTTGCTCAAATCGCATCTATTATTGACGGCTGTGACGGCGAAATAGCGAGGCTCAAATACCAATCATCTGCTTTTGGAGGATGGTTTGATGCCGTTTTAGATCGTTATGCGGATGCTTTTCTTCTGTTCGGGTTGATGTGTCATATTTATTTTTTAAACGACAATTTCTTGTATATCATCGCCGGTTTTTTTGCTCTTATAGGCACATTTATGAACAGTTACACTGCTGACAAATATGATACTTTAATGAAAAAAAGACTCGGTCCCAAAAGAGTCCATTTCAGAATTGGTCGTGATGTCAGAATAGCGATTATATTTCTTGGAGCCTTAATAAATCAAATACTCTTGATCCTTTTCGTAATCGGGGTAGTGACAAATGTGGAAAATGTCAGAAGAGTATTGATTCTGGGTAAAGATGAAAAAAAACGAATGTGTAAAAAAGAAGATTGAAAAGATTATCAAAAATTCCCTGGTTCCGGAAGACCCGATACACTCAAAAAACACCTTGGAGTGGCTGCTTAAATTAAAGCCTGATGCTGATGAAGCCTTAAAGATCGCCGCTTTAGCTCATGATATAGAAAGAGCTATTGAGAAACGTAAAGTAAAGCGAAAAGATTATAAAGATTACGATAAGTTCAAGAATGCTCATGCCTTAAATAGTGCTAAGATCCTGCTGGAAATAATGAAAGAGTGTAACGCAAGTAAAGAATTAACCGATGATGTCTTTCATCTGATACGCTTTCACGAAACGGGCGGTTCGAGACGTGTGAATATTTTAAGAGGTGCCGATGGCATCTCATTTTTCCATGTTAATCTCCCTGAATACTTCAGCCGGAATGGTAAGAAGGAAACGGAAAAAAGGTGGTTGTGGGGTTACGGGAGATTATCAGAGAAAGAGAAAAGAATAATAGCCGAGTTCGATTACCAGAATAACGAACTTAATACTCTTGTAATGACTTGGCTGGAAAAATCTCAACTCTGCTTATAACCGCTCTGAAAAAAGACATTGTGCGGCAGTTGGCACCGGTAACGTCTGCAATTCTTTTGGCCCCGGAAACGGCTGCCGGACAATGTGTGGCGGATGGCTCGATGCCCGGTAAGACAGGGTTGATTGTTGCTTTGGATACCGGCTCAACCGGCAACCCTTTAAATCGTACGACAGGCCTGGTTGAGGGCTGGTCAGTTGAAAAGACTGTTCGTATGGGGGCGTCAGCCGCGAAAATGTTGCTTTACTATCATCCAGAAGGCCCGGAAGCAAAGGAACGTGAAACGCTTGTTCAGAAAGTAGCACAGGATTGCGCGCGAGCGATATGACATCCCCTTTTTCCTTGAGCCTTTATCATGTGCTTCTGACGGCTCGCATAGGCTTTTGCCGCCCGAACAAAAACGTAAGGTCGTAATTGAAACCGCACGTCGTTTGGTTCCGTTGGGTGCTGACATTCTCAAAGCGGAATTTCCTGTGGATATGAGCGAATGCGACGATTACGATCGCTTTGTGAGGCGATGGGACGGCCTTTTACTGAAGTTTATGATTCTCCTGAGCTAAGTTACGATTGGTATCTCTAAGTAATTTAACCTGTTCCACCTATCCACCCGCCGCGGTTTTGCTCCGCCCTTTACATAATTCGTTGCTTTGATTATATTCGTTAGCAGTTCAGTTTGCACTGATAAAAAATATGGTACTACAAACGAAATCTTTATAAACCTACCATGTATTAAAGGAGGTTTTGTCATGAGGTACTTGTCTCTCTTAGCGACTGTATTTGCCTTCAGCGCGGTTTTCAACACATCGGTTCCAGCGGCCGATATCTGGTGGCCTGGACCGGACTATCCCAAACCCCAAAAGGCTTCATCGCCGGCATGGTTGTTGACACAGAAGCTCAATTTCTCACGGTGGGACGGCGGACCGCTCGAGGTGTGCAAGGGAATGCTTTCGGGGTGGCCCTATTTCAATGCCCCATGGCCAAGCGTCGTTGATGCGACGAGCCGGTGGTATGACCCGGAAACTGTGGAGCTGGCTGAGGCCATGGGCTACAACTTTATCTGGCTTACCTTCAATGTCGGCTATTCCATAGAGAAGGAACGCCACCAATGGGATCTGCTGCGCGCCTATGTGGATGCCTGCCATGCACGGGACATCCGAGTGGCCGCGTATATGTCATCGACCAACATGTTCGTCGACGATATGTTCGTACGGGAACCACAGTCAAAGGAGTGGCAGCTTCTTGACGAGAAAGACGAACCGATACCTTATGGAGCCGCCTCTTATACGCGAATTGGTCGAATAACGCGCGTGCGAGCAGATCTTACTAATCCCGAATGGAAAGCGTATATGAAGAAACGCATAGACGCAGCCATCGAAACCGGATTCGACGCCATTGAATACGACAACACATGGTGGGTAATAAAAGGCAAGAGATCAGAGAAAATGCTCGCTGAATTTCTCAAGAAGAACGGATTTGTGGATACACGGGAAGCACGGTTCATATTTCAGATAGAGGTCATGAAACGCCTTTTTCTTGAGATGCTGGACTATGCGCGGAAACGCAAACCCGACATAGTGCTTTTCGCCAATGTGAACCGCCCCAAATACATAATAGGACGTGGCTGCAACATTATCTCGACGGAGGACGGTTATGAGCCAGGCTACTATCGCTTCCAGCAAAGCCATGAAATCAGATCCATGGATACTTTGAAGCCGGTTTGGGAGGACGTGTTCGTCGATATCGACGCGGAACCTTTCGATCCCGAAATGCTGGTCACTAATCTTGGTCGCCTGCGTCTGCTCAAAGGACTATCTGAAGGCTGGAAACCGGTTATTGTTGAGTTCGGAGGACGTCGCAACGGTCATCGGTTTCTCAATCACTATCCGCCGCTGGGATTCCAACTCGCTATTGGCGAATGCAACGCGGCGTTGGCCTCGCTGCAAGGATTCCAGGAGGGATTGCCCTTGCTGCACCTGTATGAGCGTAAGCCAGAAGTCATGAAGATCGCCGAAGCTGTAAACAAAGCCCATCACTTCGTGAGTGAACACCAGGGATATTTCCTTGGAGCCCGGTATAAAGCAGACGTTGCTTTCGTAACGGATGACCGTCTTCCCGTCTTTCAGGGAAAACTTCCCAGAGAAGGTTTTTTGACGGATCTAATTAGAGCAAATATCCAGTTTGATGTCCTTTTCGAGGACCGTATCTCTAAGAAGAATCTACGCCGATACCAGTGCATTGTGGTGTATGATGCCAAGCTCATTTCGGATGAAGCTCTCGCGGTGCTTATTAGCCATGCTCGTGAAGGCGGGCGGATGATCGTTTTTGGACAGACGGGTGCCATGGATCGCTGGGGGCAGCCACGCGAGGAGAATCCGATGCCCTCTGGTGGTCGGTGGAAGACGGCCCGCAACGAGATGGCTCTTATAAACTTTATTCATGAAAACACGACACCATCATTTGAAGTCATCAACTGTCCGTATGTGCTGTTTACGATTACCGAAGGGGGTCAATCAGGCAAAAAGGGATTCGTGGTGCATCTGCTCAATTACCAGAAGCAACCTTTGGTGAACGTGCGTGTGCGCTGCCCCGGCGTCGAGAAACTACATCTTCTTTCGCTAACTCCGGGGTGTGAGCAAATCAGGAAAGACGCCACGGGTAACGAATGGGTAATTCCGGCACTCGGTGTGTATTCGATGCTGGTAGTGGAAGGCTGAGTGGCAAACTTTTTTTCGTTCTTATGTTGAGTCGCCGCCCATGCAACCCTAAACAGGAAAAAGGACATCCTGAATCAATATTTCAATAAGGACTGGTATAAGAAATTAGCTTATAACTATTAGGGGGTTCCCCATGGGGGGCAAAATTTGCGATATTATTTATCCTTATTTTTCCTTTTCCCGGCCTGCTCGGCACATTCAGTTCCAGTGCAACACTATGGTGCACCAGTCGATCTATAGCCGCCACTGTGGTCATAGGGTCTTTGAAGATCGTCTCCCACTTTGAGAACGGCAGATTGCTGGTTATCAGCATACTGCCGCGCCCATAACGATACGCCAGCAATGTAAACAGCACTTCCATTTCATCTCTGTCCTGCTTGACATAGCCAAAATCATCTATCATCATCCTATCGGAGGGCGACGCACTTCATCTGTTTCTGGTCTCGGATGAGCAGTTTTCCGTCGGAGAGCGCCAGCGGTCCCCAGCATTCTTTTGTGTCGAGCAGGTCCGCACTTGCCAGCTTCTTGAATCCTTCGGGATTAGGCTCAATAATATAGAGGATTCCGTCGGTGCCATCGACGCTAATGATAAGGTCGTCGGCAAGAATGAAGCCGCCCTTGTCGAAGACAGGCGAACGACCGGTCTTCCATTTGAGCTTTCCATCAACACTCATGCACGCCATACCGTCTCGGCGCGAGTTGGTTGTGCAATGGCCATAGAGGTGTCCTTTGTAGAGTACGGCAGGATGGACGTGAGTACCGAAGTCCTGGGTTGTGTAGAGTTCTTCTACAACGTATCGGCCGTCGTTTCTCTGGACCTTGAACATTGCTGAGCCGGCCATGTAACCGCCGCTAATGAAAAGCCGTCCATCGCCGAGGGCAGTAATGTTATTAATTGGAATGCGGCCCTGCCAGCCCTTATATGTCCAGAGTATCCTGCCGTCTTTGATGTCCATTCCGAGAATTACACCGTCAATCCCATCGTCGGGTTCATCACCCCAACCTCCGGCCGGTGCGGAGCGGCCGCCACGCTCTCTCCGGGTTGTGGCGGTTATCATTACAAGCTGATCCTGGCCATCGATATTCACAATCACCGGTGTAACGTAACTTACCTTGCCGGGTAGAGCCTTAGACACCCACCTGACCTGTCCGTTGGTCTTGTCGTAGGCAACGATGCCGGCTTCTTTGGTCTGTGAGGCCAGTATGAGCAGGTCGCCGTAAATGAGCGGGTTCTGGCAGATGCCCCAATTCGGCAGTTTGCCGCCGCCGTGGTCTTTCCAAACGTTTTTCTTCCAGATGGGCTTATGGGTGCGGCCGTCAAAACAATAGACGTCGCCGAAGCTTCCGCAGGTATAGATGTAGTCGCCGTCGAGAGCCGGGGTCGAGCGAGAACCCTGATGACTGAACCTGCCCGGGGCGTTGTAAGCGAACGACCAGAGTTCTTTGCCGTTAGTCAAATCGATGCAGCGTAGCACATCCTGCTTGCGGGCGATACGGTCGAGTAGATAGACCTTGCCCTTGCTTATGGCCGCCCCGCCGTAGCCCGGTCCCAAGGCAAACGTCCAGAGAACCTTCGGGCCTTCGGCCGGCCACGAACGAAGCAGGCCCTTTTCATCAGAAGTAGCGTTTCGATTCGGCCCGAGATACTGCGGCCAATCGGCCCGGACGCTGCATACGCCCAGTATTGTAATCAGTACAGTAAGCGAAAAACACCTTTTCATACTCTTTACTCCTAAGATTTCAAATATCTGATGTCTATAGTTCAATTATGATATAAGAATCTGTTTTTAATTGCAACTGCCATAAACACGTTATTTCAGACATTCGGGAACAGAGGACAGAAGACAGAAGACCGAAGACAGACGACAGAAGACAGAAGACAGAAGACAGAGGACAGAAGACAGAGGACAGAAGACAGAGGACAGAAGACAGACGACAGACGACAGAAGACAGAAGACAGTCCACAGGATGCCTTACGGCAAAGACAGAAGACAGACATCGGACCGCTGTC
>JADFJC010000230.1 GCA_022566315.1 Planctomycetota bacterium | reverse complement strand
GCTGCGGCTTCGGCTGGCGGTGTCAGCAAACCTCGGACTACCAACCAGTAGGCCTGCGTTTTGCTTCCTTGCCAGCCTTGTCCTCGCTCAGCCAAAAACGAAACCTAATTTCTTTACCAGTCCTTATTAGCCGCCCAGCGTAGCTATGACGCGCACATCCGAGACACCCTCAGATTCGTCCAGATTTTCCACAATGACCTTGATAAAGCGAACTTTCGTATCCAGCTCAAAGGTTCTCCTCGCAGTTTCGCCCGGCTTGAAATCGTTATAGAATGAGGTTAAATCGGCTGTGTCATAGTTGACGCCGTCGTAACTCGCCCTGATGTGCACTCGAATAGGTCTTCTTGCTTTCTTTGTGTATGTGCATTCGGCGGTTAGTGTAACATCAGTCGTGTTGCCTAAGCAAATCGGCGGCGAATCGGCCAGTGCAGTGGATTTGTTGGGGCCCAGTCTCTCAAGGTTCAGCACCGGCATATCAAGGCTGAAAGGTCTTTGGGTAACCAGCACCTGAACGCCCAAATCTTCAAACCAGGGGAAGCTCTTATTGTTACGTTTTTCATAGCGCAGCGTGTGATACAGGTAGATAAACGGTGGCTCGATAATGGCGTGCACCTCGGCAAAGGCGGCGGCATTAGGATTGGCCTGGCGAACGGCTACCGGGTTCCGAAGATACTTTGTAAAATTATACCCGTCGAGACTATAGGCATATCCGATACTTTCGAGCCGGGGGCCGTACAGTTGCGTTCCCCCGTAAAACATATGGAAGACACCCCCGTGATATAGAACTTCAGCTTCGGAGATACCGCCGTCGTCCCAGTCGCCGAAATCACCTTTTTCCATAAGTGGATTGCCCTTGTATTTCGCATACGGCCCCTCGGGCGTCTCAGCAACCGCTAATGCCAGCGGGCTGTAATCACCTTTATACCCGGTGGAGCTAATCGGATACGCACTGTAGAGATGATACTTTCCTTTGACCTTGAGCACACCGCCGACATATCCGAAATCTTCCAGTATGGGATTGCTCTCGTATTTTTTCCAAGGCCCTAATGGATGGGCGGCGGTAGCAAGGCCGATGCTCCATTTTCGATGCTGCCGCTGGCTGCCATGGCCGGAATACCACATATAGTACTTTTCCCTGCCGTCTTTGAGAACCATCGCGCAGGCCACGTACTTGTCATCCCAGCTTCCCGCCGGGCCGAGGTCTAAAACGGGTTTGTCCCCGTGTTTTTTGAAAGGTCCCAAAGGATGCGTGGAACTCGCTACGCCGAGGCGATATCCCTTACCCGCACCGGTAGCGTGATAATAGAAATAATACGTATCGACGTCCTTAAAGGCGTCCGCCGCCTCGGTAACACCATCATCCCACGCACCGTCAGGACCGGGCGTGATAATGGGGTTGGGACCCGGAATCTGGATGAACGTACCATTTTCTACAAGCTCCTTTCGCCTTAAAATTCCTTCGGCATTCTGCTTTAACTGTTCTTTTAGCCCCCTGTTTGCAGCGGCTTCCTGGCAGTTCACCAATAACATAATAAAAACAAAACCAACTGCCGAGATAAACCCTTTCTGAATCGCATCTTTCATACCGTCATCCTTTCAATTTCCATCCAACAACTGATAAGCTATTCAAAAAGCACTTTCAATTTTTCTTCATCAGCCATCTTAATTTGGCTCTGGTCTGTCCAGACAGCCAATTCGAGACTCTTTCTACAGTGGCAATCATCACAAACAAGTTCTCGCTCGCTTGTCAAAACGGCCTTTATAAGTTTCAGACAATTATTTGTTGCCGTTTGCAGATTCCCGATTATCTCTTTGAGCAGAGTTTGTTTGTTCTTTTGCGCCTCGTGCGGCTTCCAGCAGTCATAATCACTGGCCAACCCGACTAATACATAGCAGATTTGTGCCTCTCTGGCCAACTTCGCTTCCGGCATACCGGTCATACCAACTAAATCACCACCCCAGCTCTGGTGCATAAGCGATTCGGCGCGCGTGGAAAATTGTGGCCCTTCTATACATACGTATGTGCCCTTTGAGTGTGTCTTTGTATCAATATCTCTGGCCGCATCGATAAGTATCTCTCGAACTCGCCCGCAGCTCGGCTGAGCCATCTCGCAGTGTACCGCCCCGAAACCGCTAAAAAAACTGTTTACCCGTTTGAACGTCTTATCAATAAACTGGTCAACGATAACCAGATTTCCGGGTGCGATTTCCTCTCGAAGCGACCCAACCGCTGCGCTGCCTATTACTGTATGAACGCCGAGTTTTTTCAAAGCGAAGATATTAGCTGCGAACGGCACCTCGCTCGGCGAAAATTTATGCCCTTTACCGTGACGATTCAAAAACGCAACTCGTTTTTGTCCTACTTTGCCGACCATAATGGCTGTGCTCGGCCTGCCGAACGGCGTATCGACATCATGAAACTCCGAATCGATAATATGCTCAGCCAACACCTCGCCAAGGCCCGTTCCACCTATTATCCCGACTAATTCTTCTGCCATAATCTTTTGTCTCCTTTACCTTGACCGCCGACTATACTAATTCCTTTGACTGGAATTTACAATTTTTTTGTCTGCCCGTTTTAAAAATCCCTGTATAAGTGTAAAAGCCCTTGAACAAACTGCCGGAAGCAGCATAATAGACTACAATGATTTAATTTTTATTATTGGAGGCCAGGTTATATGGACCTAATAATTACCGTAAAAGAGATTAAAGGCCACTGTCCAACCTATAAAATGGGGGATTCTTTCACCCTTAAGGCAGGCTATCAGCTTGTAAGTGATACACCCGTATGCATGCACGGCCTGGTTTCTTTAATGCCTTATTATAATGCGCTGCGTGTCTCTGAACCTGCACAATGGGGTTTGGATGGAAAAAACGACAAGACCAAGGCCTACATACATTGTCCAGACCCTTGCGAATATACGCACGGCGGGACAGTAATCTTTGAAATAACCAAAACTAATTAGCACACGCACGCCCTGGGGGGTTATGCCGTTATATTTAGCCCAGCCGATTTACTCGGCGGGTTTTCTTACCCAAAAATTTATTGGAGGTCGTTTTGTCGTCATCGGCACGATACTGAAAATCTGCCGAAGAAGTACGGGACGCAATCTTCAACGCGGCAATCCTTGTCCCCGCAAGCCGTTAGCGGGGTTCCATCCAATAATCAATTACCAACAATCGACATAGGTATGCCCTCGCGGGCTTTCCCTGTCACACCACCGGGCATACGGGTCCGTACCACGGCGGTTCGGCTGGTTAAGCTGTTCCCTGTTTTGCCAATAAAGAAAGGCCCAAAGAA
>JADFJC010000017.1 GCA_022566315.1 Planctomycetota bacterium | reverse complement strand
GGCAGTTCTATACCGTGTAAATGTGACAACTCAATGAAGTTTGTGCAGCATCGTCCCAGAGCCATACACTCTCTTTTCGGGTGGATAAAAATTAAACGGGCATACTATCACTGTCCTGACTGCGGGACTGGTTTGGCCCGTATGATAAAAGCAGCGGGCTAATCATTTTACCCGATCCCGATTCGCCTTGTCCCGATTTATCGGGATCGTATATGTGAAGGCCGCGAGACCGAAATGTCTGGCCTGTGGTCACTTTATAAATACATCCGTAACCCAAGTTTTTCGCAAAAACTTGGGTTCCTCATTGGTCTATCAATCTCGTCTTGCTCCCGCTCTATCAGATTGCGGTCGCCGTGGCCGCTGTGGTCCAAAGCTGCGAATGTTACCGTTAAACATCGTTACGATGACCTGGCCCTGCCTGCCGACCAGCAATCCGCCGGGCAAGGGTTTGGAAGGTAAGAGGTGTCGCCAGAACCGATACGGAGTACCGTTTTGGGAATCAACCGCAACCAGGGACCACTGCGGATGGGCCCGAGCTCGAACCTGATATTTCACCACTGCCACAACCGAAGTGGGGCAGATAGCTAATGACACTACCTCAAATTCTTTCGGCTCACCCAGGTCGGACACCCATCGCACGGCACCGTCGCGCTCGAGAGCACTGGCCAAGCCGTACCGTCGGCGATCAGCGGGCCTTCCAGGCACAGACTGTCCCTTGGCGATTCGCTCGGCTGTCATCTCGCTGTCCCAGCAGGTCAGCTTCCCATCGCGGAAGTTGACCAATGCGATCGTATCGTCACTCCAGGCCGGTGGGATTCCTCCAAAGTTCAGCGTCAGGAAACGCCGGCCGTCATGGACAACGAAGCTATCCTTGTTCGCCACATTCTCAGCAGAAGCGTAGAGAATTCCTCCACCAGCGACCGGATATTTGCCAAGAAAGACGCCGACGAACTTACCGTGGTTCGCCTTCGGCCGGCCCTGGGCGAACGATTGGTTTAGGCACTCGCCAGTGGTCAGGTCGAACCGGGCTGGATTGACCTGGTTCCCACCAGCCATCAACAACTGATCGCCGTGGATAGCAAGACACCCCTGGGCGGAGACACCCTTGCGGATATCGGGATTCAAATGTCCGCAGGAATTGTTCTGCCATTTGATCTTCCCGGTTTTGGCGTCAACGGCATAGACATAGGTGCCGTCGCAGTCGATGATGCCCGCAGCGAAATAGGCGACGCCGTCATTCACCAACACACCCGTGTTGACCGGCCAGGTGGAGCAGAGGTTCCCATAGACCATGATATACCGCTCGACGGGAGCTGCACGGAAGCGCCAGAGCAAACGTCCGGTGGCCGCTTCCAGGGCATAGACATATCCATCACCACTACCGACGTACGCCCGGGACTCCCAGATAGTGGGAGGCATCTTAATCGGCCCGGCGGTGGCGAAGACCCAACGAATTTTTCCGGTCCTGGCATCGAGGGCGCGGACCTTACCGTCCTGTCCGGCTACGAAGACAAGTCCGCCAGCCGAGGTGGGGGCGGTCGGTACATGCGGCTGCTTTGGGGCGTACGTCCAGGAAGGCGCCGCAGGCTTGCCTCTGGTAGCATTTGGTCGTGCGAGCCGCCTGGCCGTCGAGCTTGTGCGATGGTTGTTCGCCCGATAGGTAGGCCAATCAGCCGCCGTAACTTCTAATGAGGCGACCTTCTCCAAGTCACCTTCTGCCTGTTGCAGTCGTTCGGATTCGGTGGCGACGTGGTCGAATCGGAAGTTACCAGCCGAGCATTTGGCCATCGCGCCAATCAGCGACAGGTTACAATCGCACGCCCAGGGACCGATATAGAGCATGCCGTTGGCGGGAATGACACCGTCGTTGCAAGCCGGACGGACTGCTCCGTCAATAAACACTCTTTTACTCGCCCGGTCGAAACGAAGCGTTCCCTCGCCGCGAACAAACAACGAGTCAGGACTGGCCGTGAGCCGCGCGCAAGAGACCTTGCGGAAGTTGAGGTTCTCAATCACGGAGCCGGATACCGGATCGACAGCCACGTGGTTGCTTCCACGGCCGACGCCGAGCACGATATGTCCGTCTAAGAAGATTACATTCGGATTATTACTAATCTTCTTTTTCTGCCAAAGCCACTTACCATCTTTGGTGGCGACAGCCACGACGTTCATTCTGGTTTGTCCCTGGATGATTAGCGCCTCTGGAGTGGCAACGGCCATGCAGACGCTGCGGAATCCCGGCGTCGAAACCAGCCCCCGTCCCGGCTCCTCGATAAGGCGTAGAACCTCGGGATCGCTGTTCGTCCAAAGGACCTTCCCTGTTTTGGAATCCAGGCCCCGTAGATGATTCTCGGGACAATACAGAAAGAGTCTCCCGTCACGCATGGCCAACCCTCGGGAGTCGATCAGTGTCTCTTCCTTATGTTGCCACAGGAGGCGCTTATCATCGAGCCTGTACGCTGCTAATCTGTTCCCGAATCCCCAAGGGACCCTCGGCCTCTGGTAGTATCCCTCACTGAGATCCGCCCAGCTCCAGCCACCGAAGTTACGGTCTCCTTTGATGATCTTTGCCTCGCCTCCTTTTTCACCGGCCAAAACGAAGAGAACGCCGTCCTGCATCGCTATCCACTTCCAGTCACCATCCAGACCGGGAATCCGAATCCGTCCTTTTTCCCTACCGGTCCGTGCATCGAGCATGAGGCAACTATCGCCGTCAATCATATAGAAAACGTCCTTTGTGGCAACAAAGGCTGACCGATGCGCCAGATATCCCATAGGCAGGTCACGCTCCCACAGCACAATGCCGTTATAGCCGTTGCGGGCGATCAGCTTGTTTACCATGTCCCATTCACGCAGATGGTGGGCGATGTGCCCTGTTGCCAGGAAGGTCCTGCCACCGGCCGCTGTCGTGATGGCCGGCATCCCAATGTAGAACGGTTCTGCCAGGAATTGCGTCATGTACGGTGCTCTGATGACCTTATCTGTGGACACGGGATTATTATCCGGGCCATGCTCCCAATGCGTCCATTCATCGGCACCCTCCATGGGAGGTTTGGACAAGCGTAGCCACGTGCCGAGATCATCCTTCCACACCTTGACGTCCTTGAGGTTACCAGCCTGGGCCCATCGCCGGAGCTTCTGCGTCTTAGTGCCACTTTCCGCGCAGATGATGGCTATTCCTTCCGGCCGTAGTACCCGGAGTATCTCGGAAAGAGACAGGCGGTCAAGCGTCCCGCCGGCGATGCGCGTCGCGATGACTACATCGACCATATTGTCAGCAAAGGGTAGTTTGTCTATGCTGCCTTGCTCGGCGATAAGCCGGTTGATTCCGAGGCCCGCTTCTTCGGCCAGGCGCTGCAGCGAGATAACCGCGCCGTTTTCAGGTTCGCGCACATGTACATACAAGTTGGTAGATTGCACAATTTGCACAGGCAGGTCACTATCGCAACCAAGGACAGCGCATAATCCACGATCAATATCGGCCAGTTCGATTATCTTCTCGGCCAGTGCTTTGGTGTCGGCCTCCCTGGCCAAGGCTATTGCAGTCCCGTTAGGGATGGCCAAGTCCATTAACTGACTCATCAGGAAACCAAACAGGATTACACCTATGACATTTGTCGCTCGTTGCCCGTAACCCGTGACCCGAGCGACGAGCGACGAGCGTGGCGCACATTGTTTAACGTTGTGCATAATCCTGCTCCTTTCTGCTTTGAAAACAAAAGAAATTTACAAGTCCTATAGGCCTGCACCTCATCGTTTCTCTAATCATGGAACTTACAAGTATAGCCATTGAGTAGCGGTAAAGCAAGCTATTGGCTGTTTTTTTCAGTCGGGGATGTCAGATATTGCTTAAGACGAGCTCGGCGTTTAAATGGCCTGTGAACTACCGGAACATATAAAGACTGCGATTCTGGACCACTAATAAAAACTTCTGGACAAAAGAAAGACCTTTTTGGATAATTTCAGCAAATATGAAGATTGGGATTACGAATAAGCTTCAACTTTTGGTTATGTGGATGGAGATAGCTGTTATAGTGGTTCTTGGATTTGATTCAGAAATGATTTTTAATAATCAGGCAAAATGATATTGAATGAGTTATGCGAAAAGACAAACGAGGTTGCCTTCTGCTTTACTTGTCACGCTCCGTGGTGAGGGGAAAATTGTTTCGTGGATCAGCGAGCTGACGCAACAACCTGAGGATGTTGTTGTATCACGACTGCGTGAAGAGTATGAGAGTCAAGGCATCAATGTAATGCGGGCATTGGCGAAAGCTGGTCTTGAACCATATATATGGAGCAGTGGGCTAAAGTGTTTCTATGAGCAAACTGATGCGTTTCTTTATGAACTGGCTATTTGGAACTGCAACAGAATCAAAAGAGGAATGCGTAAGTGGATCGCAGGATACCTGGGCAGTCGTGCACAACGACCGCTAAATATTTTGAGTGTAGGTGATGGCTTGGGGTTTGACTCTGCATATTTCGCTCAGTTAGGACATAATGTAACATATTTTGAAGTACCAGGCTACTCAGAAGCTTTTGCAAGAAAGCTCTTTGCCGAATGTGATGGAAGTATAACCGTGGTGACGAATCAAAATGAAATACCTTTGAACAAGTACGATGCAGTCATATGTCTTGACGTGCTTGAGCATGTTCTCGATCCACATGCATTCGTTGAGACTATCGTAGGCTATCTGTGCCATGGCGGTGAGCTTATCGTAAACGCTTCTTTCTATATGATACATCCCAACAATCCTACACATCTGAAATCAAATCGTAAATACAGCAGCGATTTGTCATTGTACGAAAAGCATAATCTTAGAC
This sequence comes from Planctomycetota bacterium, assembly GCA_022566315.1. Lineage (GTDB taxonomy): Bacteria > Planctomycetota > Phycisphaerae > Sedimentisphaerales > Anaerobacaceae > NIOZ-UU13. Next base: position 40,004 of record JADFJC010000017.1, on the reverse strand, counting down.
TTATCGACGGTGAGCTTAATTGGAACCCACTGGTATTTGAAAAGACAGGAGATACCTTAACAAGGCATCGCAGATGTGCGATAAAACTTCTGGGTATTAGACTCGTCGGGCTTTATTTGGCCCTTGGGCGTTTTTCAGCTTTGCCATTCTGGTGGGTTGATTCTTACCGTCACAAGCATCGTCGATGGTTCTGTAGATAACACTAACAAGAGGGACAAGACCATGTTTACCATGAAAGACTTGGGTATTGTGCTTGTTGGACTAAAGTACAGTCTGCCCCGCTCGTCGCTTGTCGCTCGGGTCACGGGGCACGAGAGACGAGAGACGAAGCCGCAGCCAGCCAAAAATGGAAGATAATTTATTTACAAGTCCTTAGTGCCCGAGGCCGGCCATCATATCGACGGCATGGTCCAGGACGTTTAGAACCGCCTCCAAGGATTCTTTAACCGCTTTTGGGCTGCCGGGCAAATTGATAATAAGCGTATTCTCGCGAATCCCGGCCACTGCGCGGGAAAGGACGGCATTTCGGCTTTTTTTCAAGCCCTCCGACCGCATTGTTTCAGCCAGGCCGGGAACCATTTTTTGGCAAACCGAAGCGGTGGCCTCAGGCGTAACGTCTCGAGGCCCAAGGCCGGTTCCACCAGTTGTCAAGACAATATCAGCACTTACTACATCGGCAAAGTTTACAAGTTCCTCTGAAATGCTTTGGTGCTCATCAGCTACGACTTTATAGCCGCAAATCTCGAATTTATCAGCGCTGAGCATATTCCTGATAGTTTGCCCGCTTACATCTTCTCTTTGTCCCTTTGAGCAACTGTCGCTAACTGTCAATATTGCCACTTTAATCATTTTGTTGTGATACCTCTATTCTGTCGCCGGGCTTGATTCGGCCCGGCTTTGTTACTTTTGCAAAGACGCCTTCCCGCGGCATAATACAATCTCCGACCAGCCGGGAAATTTCACAGCCGGTATGGCATTTTTTTCCAAACTGGGTAATTTCAACCTCAGCTTCCGGCCCGACTTTGAGCCTGGTGCCGACAGACAGCGATTGCAGGTTGATTCCTTCAGTGGTGATATTCTCCGCAAAGTCGCCGGCACTAAGATCAAGCCCCTTTGCTGCCATTTTCCGTATCGATTCGACAGCAAGAAAGCTTACCTGTCTGTGCCAGTTTCCTGCGTGGGCGTCTTTCTCTATGCCGACGCCGACTTTCAGCTCGGCCTCGAGGACGTTGAATTTCCGGGTGCCTCTTTTTTTGGAGATTGAGACAGCCTTAATTTTGCCTTTTATAGTCGCCACTTTTCCCACCGGTTTTTTCCAGTAATTTTATCTGGCTTATCACCATATCTTTGCCTTTGTATTTGAGCATATCGTAAATGGTAAGACAGGCAGTGCTTGCGCCGCAAAGCGCTTCCATTTCAACGCCCGTCTTGCCCGAGGATTTAACTTTAACATTCACAGAAACCGATTTGTTCGTCTCGTCCATCACAAAATCAACTTTCACGGCCTCAATTAGAATAGGATGACACATTGGGATTGTTGAAGGAGTTGCTTTTGCCGCATTTATCGCAGCTATCTTTGCCGTTTCAAGAACATCACCTTTCGGACATTGCCCATCCCGCAGGACCTCAAACACCTCTTCTCCAAGAACCACACGCCCGGCTGCTGTTGCTGTTCGTATCGTTATACCTTTCTGACTTATATCAATCATACCTTTTACCTTTTTGTTTGTTTCTTCGCACATATTCTCAACCTTTTTATTTTTACCTTTTTCGATTTTATCCGCGTAATCCGTGTAATCCGCGGTTCTTTTTCTCATCCTCCGATTTGGTTCATAAGCCTGTTCCTGCAGGAGCTTCCATTTTCCGGTTTTTTCACTACAGCTTCAAATATAGAGCGGCGGATGTTGTCAAAATTCACCTTTATCTCATTATCAGAAAAAAGGCATGGTTTCAGGAACCCGTCAGCGGTCAGCCTGAGCCTGTTACAGCAGTTGCATTTCGGCGGCCGCTCCGTCTGAAAACGCCTGTCCAAATCGGCCCTGTCATAAAGAGAAAACTGCATAATCTTTTGAAGCTGCAGTCCCTTTTGCTCGCAAAATGTCTTCATCGTTTCAATATCGGTTTCAGTCGTATCATCAAGGATGACCATATTAATCTTTATCGGCGTAAGCCCTGCTTTGATGGCCGCATCAACGCCTGCGACAGCCTTGCACAAGTCCCCCCCACGAGTAACCCGGCGGTACCTGTCCGCATCGAGCGAATCTATCGAGATGTTCACGCGCCCAAGACCATTTTGCTTCAGTTTCACCGCCATATCTACAAGCAGTGAACCGTTTGTTGTCATGCACACCTCGTCAATACCGTCAATCGCTGTAAGTTTTGCCACTAATTGGGCGATGTTTTTGCGGACCAGCGGCTCGCCGCCTGTGAGTCGAATTTTTGTTATGCCCATCTTTGCAGCTACTTTGGTCAGCGACTCGATCTGTTCATAAGAAATGATATCGCTGTGACTCTTATGCACAAAGACAGAGTCCGGCATACAATATGTGCAGCGGTAGTTGCAGCGGTCGGTTACCGAGATTCGCAGGTAGTCTATTTTTCGATTAAATCTGTCTAACAGCAACGGTGGTTCCCTCCTTAATTTCTGCTACACCTGTGGGCATACATATTAAACCGTCAGCTTCGCATAAAGCATTAATGTGCGCAGAGCCGTGATACTCGATGCTCGCAATCTTACCATTTTCTTTAAATATGACAGGCAGCCACGAATCCCTTTTCGTCTTTTTTCTTGTTATAGTGCTTTCGAGTTGCATGTGAGAAACAACAGGTTTGAAATCGTGCCCGGTCATTTTATAAAGAAAAGGTTTCACTAACAGTTCAAACATAATAAAGGTTGATGCCGGATTGCCGGGCAATCCGAAACAGAAGACAGACGACAGAGGACAGACGACAGATTCTGGCTTCTGACTTCTGATTTCTGGCTTCTGACTTCTGACTTCTGACTTCTGATTTAAAATACCAAAAACCGTAGGTCGGCCAGGCTTGACCGCAACCTTCTCGAATAATAGTCTAACGTTGTTTTCCTTCAAAACCTCACGGACAAAGTCACAGTCACCAACCGATACACCGCCTGATAAAATCACAACATCGTTTTGCCTTATTCCCTTTTTGAACATACTATCAATAGCTTCTTTTGTATCAGCAGCGATACCGTAGTTGGTCGCTATCGCATTGGCGCCTGTCACTTGAGCGGCTAATTGGAAGGCGTTGCTGTTTCTGATTTGACAGGCGGTCGGTTTCCGGCTGGGTTCGACTAATTCATCCCCCGTAGCTATAATGCCTACCCTCGGCTGTAATGCCACCGACGGTTTAATACAGCCCACAGTTGCCAGCACCGCAATGTGTTCAGCTTTAATAATCTCACCGGCCCGAAGAACAACATCGCCTTTTTTAGTGTCTTCGGCCCTTAGACATATATTGTTGTTTGTGGTGCTTCCAGTAAATCGAATCCTGTTCTCTGCGGTGTTTTCGGTATATTCGACCATAATTACGCAATCAGCCCCTTCGGGCACAACCGCACCAGTCATAATCTTCGCACACTGGTTGGTCCCGATTGATTTGCCGGGAGCATATCCGGCAGGGATAGTCTCAATTATTGAAAGCTCGTTTGCAAGGTCGGCTCGACGACAGGCAAATCCGTCCATAGCCGACTTGTTAAACGGTGGTATATCAATATCGGAAATCACGTCCTCTGCCAGTATTCGATTCAAAGCACGGTCAATACCGACACGCTCTGTGCCTAATCGACGGGCCGAGCTCATCACAATTTCAAACGCATCATCAAAATTAAGTACCGTATTTTTTACAGAATTCTTCATATTCGGTCCTTGTATTCAAGTTGGCAAAGCGGTCCGCTTTAAGTTCAATGTAGCTGACTTTGCAGCGGGTGAACACGTCGCTTATTTTACGTCCCCCTGTGCGCAGCACCTCGTTTATTGCTTCAAGTGCGCTTTTGTTATATACTGCAAAGAGCGGTTCATATTCTTTATCACCGGTGGTCGGAATAACTATGTCCGCTTCTTTGGCCAGGGAAAGCATTTTCCTGACATACGCCAGGTCTATATGCGGAATGTCGCAGGCTACCACAAAGTTCACCTCGTTCGCTGAGGCCTCCAGAGCCGATGCTATTCCCATCAATGGCCCCTGCCCCTGTATTCTGTCCGGGACAATCTGCAAACCCAGAAATGCAAACTTCTCGGCATCGTTGGCGCTTATAAGTATTTGGCTGAAAGATGTGCGAAGCTGCTCAGCGATTATTTCTACTATTGGCTTACCGTTAATTGCCAGCACACTCTTGTCCATACCCATCCGGCTGCTGTCACCGCCGGCCATAATTATCGCCGTTGCCTGCTCCTGCATTACCCATTTACCACCGAGAAGTTTTATCCGGCCGATATCAAAATCAAAGCTGCTGCCGTCTGAAACCACAACTTTATCCGCATATTTTTTTACAGCGTCAGCCGAAATTTTCCACATCATCGAATCTTTGCCCCTGACCATAAGAAACAATCCCGGCTTAACTACCTGCCGCAGCGAGTTCGATTCGCAGAGAGAAACAGCATCTGCCCCAATCTTATCGAGCAAGGCAGCCAGGCCTTCCTTCAAATGTGTTTTCATAACACGCATCCACAAAACCCGGCTGGCACCTGCTGCCAGAAGTCTTGCCGTATCCTTGTCGGAATTGACGCCGGTCTCCTCTGTAATGCAGAAGTTGCCGTCCAGAGATGAGCAGACACCGCAACCCTGGCCGCCGCGGGGACACTGCCCGTCTCGCTCTTTTATCGTGGTAACCTTTATCCCTATGATGTCTTTGTTTTTGTTAAATTTTTTAATAAGCGCACAGGCCAGTTCAGTCTTGCCGATATTTGCTCCGGCTGAGCCAATCATCAACATTCCGTCAAGTTTTATCATTTCACTGCTCAACATATCTGGCCGCCGAGGCCTTGAAGCTTATCCATACTCTTTTGCCGCAATGCAGTTCCAGCGATTTCACTGATTCAGCACTTATCATCGCTGCAACTTCTACGGGTTTTCCGGCGCCAACGTCAATCAGGACTTCTATTCCAGTCGCGGCCGGGATAATATCTACAATTGTGCCCTCAAAATTATTGCGGGCACTTGTGTGCGCATTCATCGCTGCGCTGCAAATCGTAACATCCTCACTTCGCACCATAACAAACCCAATACCAGCAACACTGTCGGTCATAACCGAAAGACCAAGACCGTCGGCAACAAACTGCCTCAAGTTCGCCGGCCCATCTACTGGCTTTTCCAACTGTCCTTTAAAGAAATTTCTGATGCCAACAAATCTGGCGATAAATTCGGATTTGGGACGCTGAAAAACCTCCTCAACCGTGCCTGCCTGTGCAATTCTGCCTGCATCCATAACCGCTATATGCGTGCCTAAGGAAACCGCTTCGGTATAATCGTGCGTTACGTGGACGATTGTTTGCCCCTGACGATTAATCTTACGCAGCAGAGCACGTATCTGGGGTCGGGATTTTGCATCCAGCGACGATATAGGCTCATCCAGCAAAAGACATCTCGGCTCGCTTGCCACTGCCCGCGCTAATGAAATGCGCTGCGACTCCCCGCCGGAGAGTGTCTGGACCCTGCGCTTAAGAAAACCAGTAACCGCAAAATCCTCCGCAATTCGGTCCACTCGTTCCTGGATTTGAGAATTCTTAAGCCCTTTGCATCGAAGCGAGTATGCAATATTATCGTAAACCGTCATATGTGGGAAAAGTGCACTGTTCTGAAACACCAGTCCAAATTTTCGTTTCTGGATTTTTTCGTCTGTAACGTCTCTTCCATCGAGGAATATCCTGCCGGCGTCTGGCCAGATAAGCCCTGCTATGGTCTCTAACAACACGCTTTTACCTGCCCCGGAGGCACCAAGCAAAACAAAATACTGCCCCGGTTGAACCTCGAAAGATACATCCCGTATCGCCAAAGTACCCAAAGACTTCGATATATTCTTAACACTAAGCATTTTGTTTTTCTCTCGCCAAAAGCCGTAATGTTATGAAAAAAATTAAACATACTGATATGAAAAGAACCGCCACAGGGCGAGCGTATTTCAGGCCGAAACTGGTGAAACGTTCATAAATCAATACAGGCGTAATCATCGGCTGATAAGCGATGATTAGTACCGCACCGAACTCGCTCATCCCACGGGCCCACATCAAAATCAAACCTGAGAGAATGGCCCGCCACGCCAAAGGAACCGAGACGGTCAAAAAGACCTGCAAGGGGCTTGCACCGAGGCTTAGCGCAGCTTTTTCAAGACGAACTGGGACAGCAAGAAATCCGTCTCGGGCTGAATTGATAAGATATGGGATACTGACAAAAGCCATCGCCATCATTATACCGGCCACGCTGTCGACAAAACTAAAACCTATCTTGCCCGCTGCCTTGCCCAAAAAGCCGTTTCGAGAAATGACGCCCAACAATGCTATCCCCGCCGCCGAATGTGGTATGACAACTGGAAGGTCGATAATAGCTGTAACAAGCCGTTTCAATGGAAAATCCTTTCGTGCCAGCAGATAAGCAAAAGGAATCGCAGCGACAGCGAAAATTACAGTTGCTGCCATCGATGTCCACAATGTAAGCCAGATGCTGTTTCGAACTTCGGCATCTTTTGCCGTCTCGACAAGTTCGCCCGGCGAACACCTGACAAACATACTTATCAGCGGGGCAACAATAAACAGCAGCACAAGCCCGCCGAATACGGCAAACGCCAGCGAAAGCGGCTCAACTCTTATTTTTGATGATAGCCTCATAATCAAAATCAGAAATCAGAAGTCAGAAATCAGAAGTCAGAAGCCAGAATCTGTCCTCTGTCTTCTGTCCTCTGTCTTCTGTCCTCTGTCTTCTGTCTTCTGTCTTCTGTCTTCTGTCTTCTGTCTTCTGTCTTCTGTCCTCTGTCTTCTGTCCTCTGTCCTCTGTCTTCTGTCCTCTGTCTTCTGATGCAGCCCAAATTATTGAATTTTCACCGCAAAAATAGTTTGACAGGTCTGTGTAATTCGGTAAAATACTGTTTTTTGTGTAGCGAAAGAGAGTGTTTCTATGAAGAGCTTTATGGCAAAGAAAGAAAACGTCGAGCATAAATGGATGCTCGTGGATGCCGATGGGGCCATTCTTGGCCGAATGGCGTCTAAAATTGCGCCTATACTTATGGGAAAAAACAAGCCCACATATACGCCGCACGTTGATACAGGCGATTATGTGATTGTGGTGAACGCCGAGAAAATACAGGTTACCGGCAAAAAGGCCCAGAAGAAGGAGTACGACTATTACACGCATTTCCCCGGCGGGCATAAATACGTCAGCTTTGCCGATATGATGGCAAAAAAACCTGAAAAGGTCATTGAATTAGCCATAAGGCGGATGCTGCCGAAGAGCAAGCTCGGCAGAAAAATGCTCAAAAAGTTGAAGGTTTATAAAGGCCCGGAACACGAGCACCAGGCCCAGAGACCGGAAAAAATAGAACTGTTTTAGTGAAGAACACAAATTATGGCAGAAACCAAAACTGATAAACCCGAAGTCAACATAGATACTAAAACTAAGCAAGCTTCGAGCCCCAACACCGAGCCAAAGGGTGGTTACTGGTGGGGTACCGGCAGAAGAAAAAGCTCCGTCGCCCGTGTACGAATCAAACCCGGCGACGGCAAATTGATAGTCAACAAAAAAGAGCTCAAAGATTACTTTGTTCGGGAGCAGGACAGAAAAGCGGTGGTGGCGCCTCTGGTAACTGTTGACGCGGAAAAATCTTTTGATGTCTTCATTAATGTCAAAGGCGGCGGAACTACCGGACAGGCAGGTGCCTCGCTGTTAGGAATTGCAAGGGCATTGAAGAAATATGATGAAAACTATCTCCAGGCCCTCCGGGACGGCGGGCATCTTACCCGCGACCCCAGGATGGTCGAAAGGAAAAAGCCCGGACAAAGAGGTGCAAGGAGAAAGTTCCAGTTCTCAAAACGATAGCTTGGAAATTATTTTTGGGATTATTAAAAGAGCCACTGGAATTCCCGGTGGCTTTTTTTATGGAGATATAAATTACAATCTCAAGAGCGGAACATAAATCAAAGGGGGCCTCTTTGATGGCTCTGGCGAGCATCTTCTTTTGTATAGCCGGCTGCCTGGTCAAGGCCGGCTCATATATAGGCGCCTACAAACTGGCTTTCTTTCGGTTTGTCATAGGGTTGGGCCTGATCGCGACTGCCGCTTTGTCAGGGCGAGCCAAGCTTGTCTTTATCAACAAAAAGCTGCTGTTCCTGCGAGGTCTTACAGGCGGGACGGCTGTCTTTATCACACTTTTGTGTATTACCAAGCTGGGATTGGGTAAAGGCATAGTTCTGATAAACTCATACCCGATCTTTGCAAGTATTATCAGTGCAGTCTTCCTGAAAGAGCGGCTGCGGCTGTTCGATATTACGGCTATTCTGACGGCTATGGTTGGCATTTACTTTGTAGCCTACGAAAAACAGCAGGGTTTTTCATTGCTGGTCTTTGGTAGATATGAGCTTTTGGCGGTCCTCGGCGCGGTGGCTGCCGGGGTAGCTGTCACGCTGATACGCAAGCTCCACGATACGGACAATTCATTGGCGATTTACTTTTCCCAGTGTGTGGTCGGGATGTGGCTGGTCATAGGTCCGGCTTTTAGTAGCAAAGGAGATGTTGGCCTTAAAGGCGTCTTTATCCTGCTGGGCATCGGTGTCAGCGTTACTATCGGTCAGCTCTTGATGACGGAAGGCTTTAAGTATGTGCCGGTCAAGACCGGTTCATTGTTGCTTATGCTCGAGACGGTATTGTGCTATATAGCCGGCGTGGCAATATTCAGTGAGCCTTTGACGGCGACTTGCCTTTTGGGTACTGCGTTAGTTATTGGCGCTTGTTCGGTCGTCTTGCTAAGGAGGAAACTTGACCACTAAAGATGAAACTGGTATTCTTGGCCAATACTCGAAAAAAGAAAGGAAGACACAATGATACGAGTTGCAATAATCGGGGCAAGCGGATATACCGGCGCCGAATCAGTACGGATTCTCCTGCGCCACAACGAAGCGGAGCTTACCTATCTGACTGCGTTGCCGGAAGGATGCGGGGCGGTGGAAGAGGTTTTCCCGCAATTTAAAGGGCGGTGCGCTCTGCAAATCGAGCCGTTGGACATTGGCAAGCTCTCAGGCCTGGCTGATGTCGCCCTTTGCTGTCTGCCGCATAAGGTCTCTATGGGATTTGTGCCGAAGCTTTTAGACGCCGGGCTGAAGGTGATTGATTTCAGTGCGGACTATCGGCTCAAGGATGTGAATGTTTATGAACAGTTTTATAACGTTAAGCATACCGATACCGCTAACCTGGCACGGGCTGTATTCGGACTGCCTGAACTATTCCGCGAGCAGATAAAAGGCTCTGTCCTGGTCGCCAATCCCGGCTGTTTCCCCACCGGCGCCGTGTTAGCCATTGCACCGCTGCTCAAAAAAGGCCTTATTGAGACAAGCTCGATTATCGTCAATGCGGTAACGGGCACATCGGGTGCGGGGAACAATCCGTCGAGTAAATTTCATTTTCCCAATATGAACGAGAATCTGTTCGCATACGGGATTGGCACACACCGCCATATGCCGGAGATGGAACAAATCGCCGGTGATATAGCCGGCTGCGATGTCCGAATACTGTTTCAACCTCACGTGGGACCTTTTGACAGGGGAATTCTCTCAACAGTGTATTGTCAACCGAAGAAGAACCTTAGCAATGAAGAAATGTCAAAGCTGTATAACGATTTCTACACTGACGAACCTTTTGTGCAGATTTGCAAAGATGCTCCTGCTGTTAAAGATGTCGCAGGGACGAACTACTGCCATATCTTTGTAACTTGTGTGAAAGGCAAAGTCGTTTGCTTTTCTGCGATTGACAATCTGGTCAAGGGCGCATCCGGCCAGGCGATTCAGAATATGAATATCGTCTTTGGACTTGAAGAGAATTCGGGGCTTAAGTAGTGCTGCACTGAGTGTGGTACATATTGCGGAAAAAAGTAGAAAAATAAGTTGCTGTAACCAATTATTCAAGAAAGGAGATTGGACTTAGCTAATCCAATATTTCTACACCGGATTTCCCATGAGAAAGTATGGCACAACAACAAAGTATGTTATACAATATCATAGGAAAATGTCAGAGGGGATAAATTGATGAGCACAATTGGGTATCTAAAGATATTGACCTGTGCAGTGATCCTTTCAATCGCTCCAATTGCGTGCCAAGTATCAACACAACTGCCCAGAGAGCAAAAAACGGAGATTGTATTCGTGGCAACCCATCACGCGACGTTGTTACTCAATCCAGATTTTTCTCCGGCTCACCTGAGGGCATTGCTCAGCAAAATTGATCCGGCTGCCATTTCTGTTGAAAAACTGCCTGATTGGCGGGATCGTGGCCATTTCTTCACATTCCCACAAGAGTGGTATGCGACTCATACCTGGGCGGAGGAGAAGGGGATTCCTATCTATGGGGTAGACTGGAGCGGTTCAGCAGAAGACAAGGAAGAGGCTGTGGCTTCACTCGAACCTCCAGATACCTCAACAGTGGAACAGCGTTGGGAGGAGTTACAGACCCGACTTACAGGGCTCGGGAAATGGGAGGCGGGTCAGGCTTTCGGTGAATCAAATGGTATTGAGTCATTTCAGCGAAACGAACTGACAAGAGAAACTGATCAGGCCTGGTTCTTACAGTTACCCTCTGATGAACGTGCATTCTTTGACACTCGGGATGACCATATCACAGAGAATATTCTAAACATGGCCAGAGAATATCCCGGCAAGAGAATAGCAGTTGTTTATGGTGGCTTCCATTGTCCGCGAATAAGCAAAAGGCTGCGGAATCAAACTGAGATCAGTATTGTCTCGACTTTCCAGTTCTTTCCACTCACTCCAGAAGAGATAACATCCGGCTGGTACAAGGATGACGCCGTCCTTCTATTAGGTGCAAATCTCGATTCGTGGGTGATTCCCGGGATCCCGCAAGCCCGTGATCATCGACGTACGAAAGAATTATTGAACAAACTCGAATTGTTAGAGCCAGAATCTTCAGTCACTCGCTACTATCAGGCTAAATGGCGGCTTCTATTTGGCGATTTGGAGGGGGCCGAGGGGATTCTAAATGAAATTCTTTCACAGCAGATCCTTACGGCTATACCACATTTCCCTGACCACCGATGGTGCTGGCCACCACTTCGTACATTTGAGCAGAAAGCTTTGTTCACACTCGCTACTGTTTACGATCTCAAACATCAGCACGACCTCGCTGTCAATGAATATCGGAAGCTTTTGAGGATCTTAGAGAAAGAGAACTGGCTTGAAGTTCTAAATTGGCGGAATAGTTACTATGATCTCGACTACTACTTGCAGGACCTCATTGAGACACCGTATCGCGGAGGGGCTTGGGAAGCATTTCGTGCATGGGAGTCTATACGCTGGCATAAGCCGCTCGAAAATGTGGAAAAACTACGAGAATAATTAGGGCCGTTTACGCCACGCAGAACTCATGCGGTTACCCACCATGAACTGTGGTATCGGCTACGTGCCTGAATCGGGCAATTGGCACGGCGGGACTCTCACCCGCTGGATGGCGGCCTTGCCGGCTGCTCCGCTGTCCCCGGTTATTCCAGTGAAGTGATGAACCCCTGTATTGAAAAGGAGGCTTGTATATGGGAAGTAGTGGATGGGTACGCGTGGATCGCGTCGTGCATTACATACATTTGTACACGGGTTTGTTCCTGCTGCCGTGGATGGCAGTGTATGCTACAAGCGCCTTTTGCCTGAATCACAACAAGTGGTTCATCGAGCGGTTGAAGATAACCCCACCGAAGTGGAAGGTTGTTCGAGAGGTTGAATTCGTTCCTGATGAGGCATTTCCCAGGGTACCCGCTGAACAGGCCCGTGCGATCCTGCAGCTATTGGACCTGGATGGGGCACACCGCATTCAAGGTCAGCCAAATGCCAGCCAAATGATTATCCTTCGCATTTGCGGCGGCGGCAATTATCGCGTTACCTGGCGCCGCCATCGTTCGCTGGTTATCGTCGAGAAGCAGCAGCCTTTCTCGTTCTATCGGCTTGTGCATTTCCTGCATTTTCGTGGCGGATACGCTCAGCCGTATTTCGCCCATATCACCTGGGCCGTGCTCGTTGACGCTGTGGCAATATCTATGTGGCTGTGGGTCCTTACCGGAATATACCTCTGGTACCGAAGGTCCCGCAAACTCTTGCTTGGATGTGTGTGTATGGTCGCAGGGTTGCTGTTGTTCGTAGGCCTTACAATTCTCCTTTGTACATGAGGTGATAGGACAACCACCCTACGGAAAATATGATTGACATATATACAAGGAGCGGTTTATATTACGTTCCGGGTAAAGGTTTTTGCTGTGTATGTTTTTTCTACTTTCGAGGGTTCTTAAATCGAGGCAAAAATGAAGTATATCATTTGGACAAGCTTATTAGTAACCTTTGCGGCCGGCTGCGGCTCACGAACTTTTACCAACACACAGCGGACCGCTATTGAGCAGCTCCTGCTTTCCGGAGCGGTTGACAATGCCCTTGAGAAACTCGACATTCCACAGTTAGCCGGGAAAAAGACTTACTTAGACTTTACCAATCTAAAGGGCTACGACCTCGAATACGTTAAGGCAGCAGTGCGAGCGCGTTTTGCCGAAATCGGGGCTCATCTCACCGAAGACGCCGAGCAAGCTGACTACGTGGCGGAAATAAGTTTGGGTGCGCTCGGCACAGAATACAAAAGCAGCATTTTAGGCATCCCAGCAATTCCAATTCCCAACTCACCTACGCCGTTCCCCGAACTGGCATTAGCCCGCGGCATAGAGCAAACGGGCATTGCGAAACTGCTCGTGCTTGTCCACTCCAACGGTAAAGTTGTCAGCACCGGCCACTATTACGGCAAAGTTGAACGTGACGAAAATTTTGTGCTTTGGTTTAGATGGCAATCCAAGGATGATATCCGCACCCGCTGGGAAGCCGCCGACGAAAAACTCAAAGCTAAATCGACTCAACAGGCCGATTAAAACCCACAGGATTTTCAACACCCACTGTTTCTTCAATAACGAAAAATCCAACAGGAAGAAAATTAGAATTGGTCTAAGAATCGCAGGTCGTTCTCGAAAAACAGGCGAATGTCTGTAATGCCGTACTTTCGCATAGCCAGGCGTTCTATTCCGAAACCGAATACCCAATCTGACTTTACTTCTTTAACAATTTATTAAAATCAGCAACTGAAATAAACGCATCTCTTATCAAGGCGCGTAACAGTCCTCTATCAAGAGTCTTATGTTCTGGGATGGATAGGGTGGTTTTCACACCCGGCTTTTTCATGATTATGTGCCGGCTTTTTGCACGGCGCTCAATATACCAACCTGCCTTTTCAAAGGCACGAATCGCCTGTTTCCCTGAAATTACCGGCAGTTTCACCAACTACACCTCAATTTCCATAGCACCGATTTCTTTGGCAGATACAGAAACCTCCTCATCCAATACCGACAGACATCCTTTTATCGCATCCTTGATGTTCTCGATTGCTTCTTCAATAGTATTACCCTGCGAATGACAACCAGGAATCGCCGGACAATGTACCACATAACCAAAATCTTCGCCTTTTTCAATAATTACTCTATAGACCATACCTATCACCTCCAGGTTCAACCGTACCCTATATTAACTGCAAATCATACTATAGTTTAACGAAATCTACCACCTTAATTTAGGGCTTCTAACAAAACAGAAAATTAGTAGAAGAAAATTAGAATTGCTCCAGGAATCGCAGGTCGTTCTCGAAAAACAGGCGAATGTCTGTAATGCCGTACTTTCGCATAGCCAGGCGTTCTATCCCGAAGCCGAACGCCCAGCCGGTATATTTTTCGCTGTCTATCCCAACTGCGTCAAAAACGTTCGGGTCAACCATACCACAGCCGCCCATCTCTACCCAGCTTTCTTTGCCGCTCTTGTCTTTGAGGAGCAAATCAACCTCGGCACTCGGCTCGGTAAACGGGAAAAAGCTCGGACGAAATCGCCATTTCGTATCGGGACCCAAAAAGGCATGGATAAACTGCTCGATGGTCGTCTTCATATCTACCATACTAACACCCTCATCGACAACCAGGGCTTCAAGCTGGTAAAACATATACATGTGTGTCGCATCGACTGTGTCCGGCCGATAAACTCGTCCCGGAGCAACAACGCGAATTGGTGGTTTGGTGCGCTCCATAACACGGATTTGAATCGTGGATGTCTGGCTTCGCAATAACGTGTCATCATCAATGTAGAAATTATCCGAAGGGTCCCTCGCGGGGTGTTCAGGACTAATGTTCAGAGCAATAAAATTGTGCCATTCGTCTTCGACCTCCGGGCCATAAGCCACAGCAAAGCCCATTCGGCCGAATATCTCCAGCAGCTCATTTAAGGTCTGTGTGATAACGTGCGTCTTGCCGATCCTGACAGGTCTGCCCGGCAGAGTAACGTCTATTAGCTCTTTTGATGTTTCCTGCCTGGATTGCAACAGAGTGCTTTTTAGATGCTCGAACGCTTTGGTAACCTCTTTTTTTATTTTGTTTGCGAGCTGGCCCGCCAGAGGTTTTTGTTCGGAGGGCAGCTTACCTATCTGGCTAAGCATCTGAATAATCCGCCCTTTTCGACTCAGGTATTTTATGCGGAACTCTTCCAGAGTCCTCAGGTCGGTAACCTTTTTCAGGTCAGCAAGGGCATCTTTGCCGGTTTTTTTAAATTGCTCAAGCATTTACTCGTATGTCGTATTTCGCGGCTCGTGGCTCGCAACGCAGAGGCCGACTTACCACTTACGATTTTATTGCGGCTTTGGCAGCCTCAACTATGGTGTCGAAACCATCCGGGTCGGCGATAGCGATTTCGCTCAGCATTTTTCGGTTCAGCCCAATGTTGGCTTTTTTGCAGGCGTTGATGAACTGACTGTATCTTATACCCCGCTGCCGGCAGGCTGCGTTTAATCGTGTAATCCACAGACCGCGGAAATCGCGTTTTCGGAGTTTGCGACCAATTCGAGCATTAACGGCTGCCCGCACGGTAGCTTCTTTGGCCAGGCGATACAGCCGACCTGCGGAGCCACGATGACCCTTTACCGCTTTGAGGATTCGTTTTTTTGCACGGTGTCTTGCGGCACCTTTTCTAACTCTTGGCATTTCAGCTTTCCTTTGAAAATTTTCGATTCTTTAAGCTTACTGGCGGCAGCTGAATGAAAGCCGAGAAGCAAGCCCAATCAAATGATTATTGATTGTTTTCTGTTGATTATTTCTTTAACTTCAAGGTATCTACTTACAGAGTTCAATCCTGGCTGTTTTAGCCGTCGCACTTTTCATAATAGACGAGCTTCTCACGCGTCTTCGGCGTTTGGCGTTTTTACCACTCATAAGATGACCACCACCGGTGCGTTTGTGCCTGACCTTGCCGGTAGCGGTAACCTTGACTCTTTTTTTCAATCCCTTATGGGTCTTCTGTTTCGGCATTTAGCTAATCCCCTTAAAACAACCTTCTCTGAAATCCTGCATCAAAAAGCTACTTTGCTGTGCTCTGCCTGGTACAGGGAAAATATAAGGATAGTACTTTACGTTATTTGCCGGCGTTGGTCAATACCGAAGATATAAAATCTTTAAAATAATTAGAAAATTCGCCTAAGATTGTTCCTGGCGAATCACCCCTTTTATGAAGGCATAGCTGAGGTATGTTCCAGTGAACTTTGTTCACATAACATACTTGAGGGGACTGATAAGTTAGCTTCTGTTCGGCAGATACGAGTTATTTAGGCACAATTAATAAAGTCATTCGTCTTCCCGCCATCTTGGCCGGTCGTTCAACCTTTGCCAAATCCTGTAACAATTCAGTAATTTGGTCGAGCACCGCATAACCCCTGTCCCGGTGCAGCATCTGGCGTCCACGGAAGAACATTGTGAATTGTACCTTGTGACCTTTCTCCAGAAATTCTCGCCCGTGTTTGAGCTTAATCTCCAGGTCGCGTTTGTCGGTTTCGGGTCTGAGCCTGATCTCCTTCAGCGTTGCAGTATGGTGCTGACTTTTCTTGTGAGCCTCGCGAACCTTGCGTTTTTGTTCGTACTGCCACTTGCCGTAATCCATTATCCGGCAAACCGGCGGGTCACTGGTAGGGGCAACTTCCACAAGGTCCAACCCTATCTCGCGTGCTCTGTTGAGGGCCTCGTATTTACTTATGATGCCCACCTGATTGTTTGACTCGTCAACAAGCCGAATAGTTTCGGCCCTAATTCCTCCATTTACCTTTAAGCCTCGTTTACTTATTGTGCATCACCTTACCTTTCTACAAAATAATACAGTTATTAATAAAATATTTTTAACGTTTTACAACCGCTAATTATAACTTATATTTCTAAAAAGCCAAATCTATTTTTTTATCGGCAATTTTATCCTTTGCTATTCCTAAAAACTCATCAATCCGGACTGTTTTATTCTCTTTTACCCCCCGGATTCTTACGTTGACCGTATCGGACTGGGCCTCTCTGGGACCAACTACCAGCATATAGGGCAGCTTTTCGCTATAGGCTCTGGCAATTTTGGCATTTATTTTCTCATTTGAAAAATCGCAACGGCAGCGCAGAGACGCATCTTTTAGCTTATCTTCAACGATTTTCGCATAATCATTGCTTTTTTCACTTATCGGCAGCACCCTTACCTGCTCCGGCGAAAGCCAAAGCGGGAAATTTGCACCGTAGTGCTCTATAAGAATGCCGATAAATCGCTCAAAAGACCCCAGAACCACCCGGTGAATCATAACTGGAGTTTTCTCGGTATTATCTTTGTCGGTATAAACCAGGCCAAATCGCTGCGGCATAGAAAAATCCAGTTGAATTGTGCCTAATTGCCAGGACCTTTTCAGGCAATCTCTTATATGAAAATCAATTTTTGGCCCATAAAATGCGCCATCACCCTCGTTGATTTTATACTCAATATCTTTATGTTTGAGAGCATCCTCAAGGGCATTTGTAGCCGTTTCCCAAGTCTCGTCCGAGCCGATGTGCTTTTCGGGCTTAGTCGAAAGCTCAATGCGAAAATCTTCGAATCCGAAGGCTTGATATATTTCAAAGGTAAGTTCAATGACCCCTATAATTTCAGACTCTATCTGCTCTGGGGTGCAGAAAATATGGGCATCATCCTGGGTAAATTGCCTTACCCTGAAAAGGCCGTGCATAACACCGCTGGCCTCGTGTCGATGCACCAGGCCAAGCTCGGCGACGCGCATCGGAAATTCGCGATACGAGTGCTGCCGGGTCTTGTAAACCAGACATCCGCCGGGACAATTCATCGGCTTTATCGCATAGCTTGTCTCATCGAAACTGGTAAAGTACATATTCTCTTTATAATTGTCCCAGTGGCCGCTCTTGTGCCAGAGCTGCTCATTAAGAATTATAGGTGTACGGATTTCCCCATATCCATACTTATTGTGAACGCCCCGCCAAAAATCCACTATGGCATTCCAGATAATCATTCCTTTTGCGTGAATGAATGCAAAGCCGGGGCCGGCCTCGTTGAAACTAAATAAATCCAGTTGTTTGCCTAATACGCGGTGGTCCCGTTTTTTCGCTTCGACTAATCTTTGCAGGTGGTCGTCAAGCTCTTTTTTTGTCGGCCAGGCGGTGCCATATACCCGCTGGAGCATTTTTTGTGTCGGGTCGCCGTGCCAATAGGCGCCGGCTACGGACATAACCTTAAAGCTTCCAACCTTGCCGGTGCTGGGCACGTGGGGACCCCGGCATAAATCCTCGAAGCCATCTGCATGTGAGTAAAAACTAATAACATCGCTATCCGCGTGGCTTATATTGTCGGTCTTGTATTTGTCGCCGGCCAATTTCGCTAAGGCCTCGGCTTTGGTCATTTCTTTGCGAATAAATGGTTTGTCGGCTTTGACGATTTCAGCCATCTTCTCCTCGATTCGTTCGAAATCGGTTGGCCGAATCGGCTCATCGAGGTCAATGTCATAGTAAAATCCATCTTCAACGGTTGGGCCATAGACCAGTTTTGTATCCGGCCAAATACTGCATATAGCTTCAGCCATTACGTGGGCACAGCTATGGCGCATAACATCAAGGCTTTCGTCATCTTTGAGAGTGATGATTTGAACCTCTGACTCGCTATTAATAGGCGTGGACAAATCTACCAATTGGCCATTTACTTTTGCCGCTACGGCTGCTTTGGCAAGTCCCTGTCCTATCTGTTCAGCTAATTGCCCTGCCGTCGTGCCGTCGGTAACTTCTAATGTGCTGCCATCAGGCAGTGTAACTTTTGCCATATATCTATCCACTAATACCGATCCTCTTTGTGTTTGTCTATGAATATATCAGCGTGGCCAAAATTGTCAATATTATTTATTGTCCGATTTATTTCTTGTCATACAGGGCTTTTATCTATATAATAAGAGTATTCATGGAAAAAAGTACAAACTGATAGCGAGGAAGGTAGAATGGATGTTAATCTGGTTCTATTCAAAAAAGACGGCTCGCAAAAAGCTTTTTCTCTGCCGAGCGATAATACGATAATTGGCCGACGCCACGACTGCGATTTGTGTATCCCACTTACGGTCGTTTCCAAAAGGCACTGCCAACTGAACCTGAACAAAGAGGCCGTGAAAATTCGAGACCTTGACTCCCGTAACGGCACGTTCCTTAATGGTAAACGTATAGACGAGACAACGGTTAAGGCAGGCGATTATATCAGAATAGGCCCGCTTACGTTCCTTCTGCAGATTGACGGCAAGCCTGAAAAAATTATACCACCCAAGGCCAAACCAAAACCCCCAGCAAAAGTACCTCCACCAAAGGTCCTGGCAGAGGAGCTGTCCGGCAGCTTCCCTGAATTGGAGCTGGATAAGTCTGATTCTTTCTTAGCTGAGCTTGAAGACCTTTAAACTGCTTTATATTTTGCGAGTAGCCGTAAAATATGTTCTCAATTGGCGCCAGATATAAATCGGTCACAGATTCGCCCGGTCTCTGAAATACATTTTTAGACTTCTCAGAAAATCTTTTAAACTTGCCAATTCCGAGAAAATATACTACTTTAACAATCGCGAGCGTTCTGTCTTCCGCATTTGCTGAAAGAGAAATTATATGCAAACTTGGGTTTTTATCCAAAATCTTTCACCAAATCTGCTTTGCCTGTTACCGGCAGAGGTTAGATTGGTCTCATCTGCAACATCGCTGCCTTTTAATCCAATCAAGCTCCTCTGCCTCGTAATCTGGGTATACCTTTGTCTATACTTTATTCAACATACTCAGTTTAGTGAGCTGGTGCCAAGAAAATATAAATCAATAGCTTACATTATCACTCTTTTCGCAGGACCGATACTTCTGCTTATTCTGCTGATAGTGGATACGGCAAAAAAGTCCTCTCAAAATAATATCGGCATCTTCGAGATAATAAAGCAACAAGTACAAAATGCTTTGGCCAATATACGTTCACGAAGTTCCGGACGCCGCCAAGACGATTCGACGATAAGACTGCTTGATTCGTCAGGTAGAAGTATCAACGAGATATACGGCCACGGTGATAAAAAGCGACCGGACAGCCACATCCTTGATTTAACCGAACAAGTCATCGCCGACGCTCTTGAGCGGCAAGCCAGCGATATTCTTATCGACCCAAAGGATGAAGCGACGTACACAATCAGGTTTCGAATAGACGGTGTCCTGCGGACAGTAAAAAAACTCAAGGCCGATACCTGCAAGGCAATCGTAAATAGTATCAAAGCCGTTTCGAGTATGGACATCTCCGAAAAAAGAAGACCTCAGGACGGCGCATTTATAGCAAAAAGGGCCGGGACAACCGCTTCCTTTCGAGTCGCAAGTGCCGGCGTCCTCAACGGCGAAAAGTTGTCGATAAGAGTGCTCAACCAGAACGCAGGTACGTTCATGATGACCGACGTAGGGCTCACGAAAAAGCAGTACTCAATTATTCAAAGTTCTATAAACAAACCATCCGGCATGATACTGATTTGTGGCCCTACTGGCAGCGGCAAGACCACAACTATGTATGCGATGCTCAACGAGATGGACCGATTTACTCGCAATGTCATCACAATAGAGGACCCGATTGAGGCGGTTCTGCCGTCGACCAGTCAGATTGAAATTAACCTGAAGGCTGATATTACTTTCGCAAAAACTTTACGCAGTGTCCTAAGGCAGGACCCGGACGTGATATGTGTTGGCGAAATACGCGATGAGGAAACCGCAGAGATTGCGCTTCGAGCCTCGCAGACCGGCCATCTTGTCCTGGCAACAATACACTGTGACAGCAACGCTACAGCTTTGGTCAGATTGCTGGATTTAGGAATATCACCTCTTCTTTTATCATCGGGATTGAGTCTTCTGTCTTCTCAGAGACTGCTTCGCCTGCTTTGCGAACACTGCAAAAAGCCGGCCCAGCTAAGTCAGGATTTAATCCATAAATTCCAAAGGAAAGGTATAGAATATACAAATATTTTCGAGGCTACAGGCTGTAGGCGCTGCGAAGGAACTGGTTATTTGGGAAGGACGGCGGTCTGCGACCTTCTGGTCATAACCGATCAATTGAAGGCTGATATTGCTGATAATAAATTATCAATTACTGAATTGAGAACCGAAAGAAAGAAGAAGGACAAGTCAAACCTGAGGAAAGAAGGCCTAAAAAAGGTAGCATCCGGAATAACAAGCCTCAAGGAACTAAAAAGAGTAATAGGATAAAGTTTATGGTATTTTGGGCGGGCATATTAGTTGGCGGACTTTTCATTTGGTTTGCCGTCAAAATAGGCTTCTACGAAATGTGGGCTACGCTGTTCAACATCGTAATTTCAATATATGTAGCTGTTTTCCTGACGCCGGTGATACTCAATATCATCCCTATGGCCAGCGATACGGCCTATGGCAATGCTCTGACTATGGCAACTATTGTAATAGGGACCTTTTTGATTCTGCATGGAATAACCTACATATTTTTTACAGGCCAGTTCAATATTTCATTTCCGAGGATATTTGATACTCTTGGCGCCGGTGTTTTGGGATTCTTGGCTGGATTCCTCGTCTGGAGTTTTGTCGCTCTATTAATCTCCGCAACACCGGTTTCTCAGAACACCTTCGCAAAGGACATCGGCTTCGGCAGTCGGATTAAGCAAACCAACGTGCCATATATTTCCTGGTGGTGCGATTTGGTTAACTCGATAGTATCTTCGCCGGACACGAAGATCACAAGTGAACAAGCTATCGAGCAGTTGCTAAACAACACGCAACAAAAAGAACGAGACAAAACAGACCAAGAAACCGGGCTAAATTCCCCCGTTGAAACCAATGGCCCCAAAACAAGTATTAATGAAGAAAACAAGACCGGTCCACCCTAATATGTTAAGCCAAATCTTACTGGAAATGAAACCAGGAATGCTAATAGTCAGCGTGTTAATTACCGTAAGCGGTCTTATTACTTGCAGCTTCGCTTTACAAAAGGCAAACACCGTCAACTGGAAACACCTATCAACAGTAAAAGGGGACCTTCCAGCTCCGAATGCCGGCACACAGCAGACCTCCAGCATTGTATGCGACATCGATAAGGACGGCGTTAATGACTTTGTCATCACCGAGCGCACTAAAGCACCGTCGGTCGTCTGGTACCGCCGAGGCTCGACTGGCTGGACAAAATATGTGGTCGATGACCAGGCCCTGCATATCGAAGCCGGAGCAGACTTCTGCGATATCGATGCAGACGGAGACCTTGATATAGTCTTCGGGGGCGATTCACGAAGTAACCAACTCTGGTGGTGGGAAAATCCATATCCCAAGTTCCGTCCCAAGACCCCCTGGAAGCGGCACGAAATAAAAAACTTCGGCGGCAAAAAACACCACGACCAGATGTTCGGCGACTTCGACGGTGACGGCCGAACCGAACTTGTATTCTGGAACCAGGGTGCGCGTAAACTGTATATCGCTGAAATTCCAAAAAATCCCAAGAAAGCCGGGAACTGGCAGTGCACAGAGATTTACTCCTGGAGCAAAGACAGCGAAATGGAACAGCGGGGAACATACCCCGGCTTTAAGGGAATCAACGAACATGAAGGACTGGCCAAAGCGGATATCGATGGTGACGGTAAGCTTGATATAGTCGGCGGCGGTCGCTGGTTTAAACATAACGGCGGAACCAGCTATACACCAAATATTATCGACGCCGGCTACGCATTCTCTCGCTCAGCAGCCGGGCAATTGATTAAGGGCGGTCGGCCGGAAGTCATCTTAGTTGTTGGAGACGGCCAAGCTCCTCTGATAATGTACGAATGGAAGAAAGGCACCTGGGTCAGCAAAAAATTGATTGAAGAAATAGACTGCGGCCATTCATTAGCGCTCCTCGATTTTAACGGCGATGGCAATCTCGACATCTGGGTGGCGGAAATGCGCTTAGGCGGCAGGAATCCGGATGCAAAAAACTTGATTCTATTGGGCGATGGCAAAGGAAACTTTAAAATCACTCAGGTCTCAACAGGTATTGCTCTGCACGAATCCAAAATTGCCGACCTCGATGGTGACGGCGATTATGATATTCTGGGAAAACCCTACGGCTGGGAAACACCCCGATTAGACATCTGGCTCAACCAAAGCAGATAGCTTTCTTAACGCTATGAACTATGGGGACAGGCGCCACTCGAACAAATATCGGTTGGACACGGGCCAGATGGACAGGATTCGCAGGTTTGGCTGGCTGACTTGCTCTGGCCAACGGCAAAACCGGACAGTAGCTTCTGTAAGTCGGCACTGTTGCACTTTTCGCAGTTATGTTTTCGAGGAGTCCTCGTTTTCTCTAAAAACTCCATCGTATGACCACATTTATTGCACTTGTATTCAAATATTGGCATCTTATAATCTCGTTTTAAAAGTCGCTGTCAATTCACTTATGGAGGGCCCCCGCGTTGTGGGAACCGAACAATAATTTTATGAGCGTTTCATGTTGTGAGAAGTCGGGGACGATGACATGCGCGCCGGCTTTGACCAGACGGGTGCGCTTTTCTGTGCTTAAGCCGTGACGGCGAATTTCATCACTTGCGATACCAACGACGATGCCGTCACGCTTTCGGCATTCGCGTATCTCAACGGGACCATCGCCAAAGACAGCCAGTTCGGGGCCTTGTAAATTATTCTCAGCCATTATTTTTTCGATGACCATTTTCTTGGAATATTTAGCAACATCTCCGACGCTACCATAAACGCCGCCATCAAAAAGCCCGGCGTAACCAAGCGCTTCGGACTCGGCGATAACATCCTGGCGGTCTGTTCCACTGGCCAGATAAAGTTTTATACCCCTTTGACACAGGGCCTCTAAGAATTCCAACGCCCCTTTGATTGTATAGTCATTGATGTCGAGTTCGCCGTGTTTGAATTTTTCGATACGCCTGCTGACAAGCTCCATCAAGGCATCATTGTAGATTTCCTTATAGCCGAATTTGTCGAGGATTTTATCAGGATTGACGATGCCAAACTCTTTTACCATTTCGACGAGAGCTTCCATCTGTATGATGGTCTGAATACCGGTCGATTTGTCGATGTAGTCAGCGATACGGTTACGCACCTTGTGGTAAATGGTCTCGTCGGCGGTTTGGTATTTATCGCCGAGAATAGCCTTGATCATTACGGGCACCATTATCTCTTCCCAGCCCTGCCTTAACGTGCTTATGGTCCCATCGTTATCAAAGACAGCGTGTTTTATTCGACCAAATGGTATTGATTTGCAGCAAAGTTCTATTTCGCTGTCTCGGAAATAACAGGCTCCGCGTCGGTCGGAGGCGAGTTCCGGCTGATAGATATAATCGGGGTCTTTTCCGACTTCGAGGATTTCAGGGCCTGAGGCGGTGCCGGTCTGGAATAATTTCTGAACGGTAACAGCGGCGGCAAAGTTAGCGAACTCGGCCGCCTCGGCGGGCTGGATACCTGCGCCCAGACATAAAGCCAACGCGCTTGTTACCGTGTCTCCGGCTCCGACAATATCGAGCTTTTTCAATAATTGAATGCCCGGAACCTCGTGGACGCCATCCGAATCCACAGTTATGATGCCTCGTGGGCCGCGGGTCAGAAATACGGGTTTGCTGAACTGCTGATAAAGGTTCCGGGCGTATTTCTTCACATCAGCCAACGTAAGAACATCACTCAACTTGACATCGACGTTGTTCAGCCGGGCTGCTTCCAAATCATTTGTCTTGCGGTAGATGTTTTTGAACTTGTGGCCATAGTGTCTGGAATCGAGCAGAACTATTTTGTCCGCAAACTGTTCAAACAGGGCGTTGGCCTGGTCTATGAAAGACTCGTCTGTGATAGAAGCTGGGACCTGCTGGTTTACTATCAGAGCATCTGTATTTTGCAGGGCGGCGGCGATGCCGTCCAGCAAAGCCCTGTCGGTTGCCTCGGTTCGTTTGTTGAAAAAGCCGAAGTCAATTCGGGGCTGTTCGCTGCCCTCAAGGTATGGCTTGCCAAAGGTTACGGTATCGAAATTCTCCTTTTGAACAACCAGATACGTTGTATCGACGCCCAATCCGTGGAGCTGGCGTGTTAACTCTCGGCCGAAGATGTCGTCTCCGACAACTCCTATTACCTGTATGGCCTCCGGCTCAAGGGCGGCAATATTGGCGACGACGTTTGATGCTCCGCCGAGCGAATAGTAATGTTTTCCGACCGCCCGGGCCTGCAGGCCGGTTTCCACCGAGACTTCCGAGCCGCAGGCATCGAGCAGCCAATAAGCATCAACACAGAAGTCACCATAAACCGCTATTTTAACGTTCTTAATCCGAGTCAGGATTTCATTGATGCGTTCTTCTTTCATCGTTAAACACCTTTTAGCTACAGCCTTCTATAACCTTCTTGTAGAGCAAAGGAAACGTTTGTTTTTGGTTGCCCTGTATGTAAAAGCCTTCGCCGTTAAAGGCCTGGGGAATTCGGGCTACGATGCTCTTTTGGTCGCGGAAATAATAGCCCTGTGAAGATTCATCGTCCATTGCCTCAGGCTCGTGGTCGCGGAGGTCAAAGTCGGCGGTGATGATATTATTGGGGATGCTGCCCGCATTGGCAGCCATTGAGACGGCTTTCAGCAGAACTTCCGGGCCGGTTACGGCGCTTCCGATGTTAAGTAAGACGCCGCCGTCCGTAAATTTGGCTATTTCATTTGTGTAGATAAGGAAATCCCGGCCGGAACAGCCGCCTTTGGCCTGACCGTCAAAAGATGGGTGCTGGTCGATTACGTCTGTGCCTATCCCAACGTGAACGGTAAAGGCAATGTTACTTTCATAGCAGGCGGCAAGGACACTGACCTGCGAATGGCCAAAACTGCGCGGTGAATTGTCTTTTGCAACTGAGGCAAAGACCTGGCTGCGGAAATTTTCGTCACAGATTGCTTTGCCGAGTGATTCGCCAAAGCCGAGTTTGTATTCGTTGCCGACAGACAAAGCGCAATTTATATAAGCAAATTCGTAAGCCATTCCGAACTGGCCCTTGCCGAGGGCATCGGGGACATTTTCGCTGGTTTGGCCTATCAGCGCCAGTTCAAAATCGTGTATGGCTGTAGCACAGTTGCCGGCAACCAGAGTAACAAGACCGCGCTTTACAAGGTCGGCAAGCAAAGGGCCAAGGCCGTTTTTTATTAAATGGGCGCCGGTAAAAAGGACAACCGGCTTGTCGGCCTTTCGGTCTGAAACTATTGTCCGGGCAACGGTCTCGATATCGCTGCAAGTCTTATCGGGTAAATCGATAACAAGATTGTCAAGCTCCGCAGGCCAAATAAGGTCATCGAGCGTAACCTTGTTGCTGCGCGTACCCAAGGGATACGTATTGATTCGATTGAGGTCAAAGACGTTGTATTTGCCGTCGTAGTGCATATATAAGCATCTGTTATTGAAGCTTTTCAAGCAATCTTTCAAGCCGCTTTATGGATTGTACCATACAACGAACGGTATGATAGTTCACTTTCCAGGAATGGCTCATGTGCGTCCAGATGGGTTTGCCCTCTCTGGCGAGCAGCGGCCACCACTCACCTACGGGATGATTTATCATCTTGTCGAAAACAAAACGGTGCACATTTTCGTAGGCCGGCCAGTATTTTTCGGCGTCGAATCGCAGGGCCGCCTCCAACATTCCAATCATAACCTCCGCTTGCTGCCAGAATTCTTTTTCCCTGTCGTAAACACCGCCGGAGTGCGGACCCTCGACGTAAACGCCGCCGTATTCATCATCGATACCGTTTTTCATTCCGTGGTCCATCGCCTTTTTAATAACGTCCCGGTATTCTTCAAAACCTTCACCCATAATGTCCGTAGCGTGAGCGAGCAGCCAGGCGAATTCCACGTTGTGGCCTGCTGAGGTATTGTCCCCGGCGTTGGGTTTCTCTCCGCCATCGGCAAAGCGGTCCCAGCCCCAAATAATATCAAACTTTATCTGCGGCGCTATCTGCCAATCGGGCGTGAACTGTGGTATTCCGGTCGCATATTTCGGGTGCAGGATTCTTTTTATCAGAATATCAATATCTTCCAACAGTTTTCGGCGGTGTACGCTCTGGCCGCTGCATTCATATAATGTGGTAAAGGCCTCCATTAAGTGCATATGGACGTCGAGGGTTTTTCTGTCACCGCCCCCGCTGCCTGGCCCGCACAGGTCCCAGTTCCTCTCGAACATCTCAAAATATCCGCCGTACATCGTGTCGGCACAGTACTTCTGCATAAGGTCGAAAACCTTCTCGGCGTATTCCAGCCCTCTTGGGTCGCCAGTCGCCAGTGTATATTCGCTGAGGGAATAAATTGCAAAGCTGAAGCCATAAATAATCTTCTTATCGATGGCGACATTGCCCTTACGGTCCACCGTCCAGAAGAATCCGCCGTGTTCGGTGTCCCACATCTTGTCGATGAGAAAATCGACGCCGTGCCTGGCGTATTCGGCACATTTGCCGTCCCCGTAGCCTGCTCTATGGGCAGAGGCCATCGTATAGACGGTACGGCTCTGAGCGATTAAGGATTTTTCATCTTCGCCGGTATCGTTGCCGTCTTTATCGAAGTGCGTAATAAAACCGCCGTTCTCATCGTCTTTACAGCGGTCGAACCAGAAAGGCAGCAGTTCTGTGGTCAAGTGTTGTTTACACTCATCGAGACAGGCGGATACTTGCTCTGCGTCAACTGCCATTTTGCAATTCTCCTCGAACAATTAATATCTTTCAACAATTCAAAATATCTCCCCATCCAGATATGGTTCCATATCAACAAGCTTCATAACTCCTTCCTCGAAAGTCAATAGAGGCAAATATGACTACTGCTTATACTGTGTTGTCTGAAGCCTGACGATACCTCTGTATTGCTAACAAAAACTGTAACCAAACATCCGGAATATTATTTGCCAAATCCTCCAAATGCGTATCTTCAACCATAGATTCTTACTCCGGTTTCTTCGACAATATCATTGAACAGCGATTTTTGGGATAAATCAACAAGGTCAACGGGTTTTGATAAGTGCTTAACCAGCTCGGCATAGAACTTGAAGAATAATTTTTGTTCAATCCCTCTTACTCCAAGGTCTATATCATTAGCGCCCTCATCTTTTTCAATTGACGAGCCAAACAAGAACACAGAGGAAACGTTATATTTTTTGGCATACTGCAAAATTACATTTTTCTCATATTCTGTTATCATCGCATACCCCTTTGCCAGATCCAACATAACTTAAAATAACTGAAGCACTTCGTTTATGCACAACAAAAAACAAATGCTGTTTAAATCGAATATTGTCTTCAAACTGACCAGCTTCCACCATCACACCTTCCGGACCACTCCGATTTCGTACAAAAAGTCTGGAGACACATCGGCATCATTATCCCAGACTATCGTATCTATGTCAGGATTTACACTGACAGTTTTGAAGTAATCAATATCCTTCAATGGTTCAAATATCTCGCCGTCTAGATATGGCTCCATATCAACGAGCTTCACGACTCCATCTTCAAAAGTCAATAATAGCTTATATTCAGATATATATGCGGCATCTTTTACAAAATGCATATTAGACCTTTCCAAGAAACCTGCTGATCTCCGGCATAACAATACCTCACAATTCGTCGGTGTTTCAGACAACTCACAATTACCAAACCATCTTGCCTATATATTAGATGAATTTTGTTCAAACGTAAATATATATTTTAACAATGGTGTAGAGACGATAAGGAAATTGACATAGCCTACTTTGTGGGCTTTGCAATGACAAGATGAAGCGACGAATTTACTTCGGTGGCCAATTCCTTCGACACCGCTTCGCTTCACTCAGGATGACAAGAAAGTGAGATTGCTTTTTTCTCTTTCTCGTCAACTTTTTGCCTGGTCGAGGATGAGGTCTTTTACTTTTTGGCTGGGCAGATTAAGTGCGCCGTAAGCAGCAGCGGCTGCGCTGCGAAGCTCAGGAGCAGTATCGTCCGAGCTGATAAGTGTGTAAATGCTGTCAACCATCGGCTCAACCAGCATATTGGCGTTTAATTTTGCCGAAGTAGCAAGAGAATCAAATGCTGATATTCGCACATCATCGGCATTATTATTATCAAGAGCCATTCCGGCTATTGCCCGCTGGGCACCGGGGCTGTCGAGATGAGCTAAAATCTGACCGGCCAAAATCTGGATTTCGGGACGCTCGTCATTTACCGCACTTACGAGAGTTTCCTGAGCGGCAGATAAATCAATAACAGGATTTCTGGTTTGAGCCAATTTGAGCATAACCTCGGCTGCACGCAGGGCATAGCTGTCGGCTATCTGCTCATTCCACAGGCCGGTATCATCATCAGCCGACTGCGAATTTTGTCCTAAAGCCCCTGCCAAATTCGCAACGACCAGCTTACTCTCGGCAAACGGCTCCTTAGGCCCTGCCGCAGCTACTGCTATCGCGGCACTGTATCTTACCCTTATATTGTCGAAACTCAGGGCCTGCAGCAGTGGTTGAGCCGGCCCAATGCGATAAAGCAATGATTTCTCACCAGCGGTTATACCTAATGCCTCAATAGCACCAAGTGCGACATGGGCATTTTTGTCTTTGACTGCTCGGGCAAGGGCCTGATGGAGATATTCAACTCCCGCAGTAGTAGCATAGACAATCGCATCGGCGTGGCGGTCGCCAAAATATTGCGGCATCTCCTCGGCGCCGGCGGACTCCGCTTTGAAAAAGGCAGCCAGCCACAGCCCAATGGCCGGTCCGAATCCTGCGTCGGCCTTGAGCGCCCATTCGCAGCACCGCATCGCCATAAGCTCGTTAAAGTAACTCTTCGGGACTTCTTCCCGAACCAATCGCCGGCGATTAGTGTCCCAAAACCAAATATTGCCAAAATCGGCATCCTCAGCCGGCGTCAACGACTGTGCATGGTAATAATATTTCTCGGCAAGCTCAAAGAACAACTGGGCAGCCGGAATTTTCAGAGTGCCAGGGTCAATTTGACTGAGGCTGCTCTTGGCCAATTCACGAACTTCTGCAGAACTGTCATTTTCGACAATATACTTTAGATAGGCCTGCGATTGTGGATAGCCAATCTTGGCCAAGGCCGTTATTATCTGGTCCTTGAGCGCCACATTTTCACTCTGCAGGGCGGCCACCAGAGGCCTTATCGCATCTCTGCCAATATGCGGGAGCGCCCGTACAATATCTGGTAATTCTTCTTCGCGGGAATCGTCAGCCATCGCATCGAGCATAAACGGTATTGCATATTCCCCTGCGTTGCGAAGCCGTTTAACTGCCGTGAACCAGCCACGGTCGGTACCGCTTAGCCTTCTTATCTCCGTCGTGATAACCCTCGGGTCTGCCCTGCGAATGAAGCTGCCCCGCTCGATAATGTCGAGGATTTTGCCGCCTAACTCAGCCAGCTCAGGGTCGGGTGCGATTTCGTTGACTCTTAATAGAATCGCGTAACCCTGAGGATTGTCTTTACTTAGCTCAAGCAATTTTACAGGGTCTGGATTGCTGTCCAGAACCGCTTGTGCGTATCCCTTGGCTAAATCGAATCGACCGATTTTTGTATAATGCAGGAAATCATTCCAGTTCTCCTCCAGAGTCTGAGCAAAACCGGCGCTAACTACAACAAGTGTTACTGCTAAAATTGCTGCGGCAGTTTTTCCATTGAACATCGAAATTTCTCCTAAAAACTCTCTGCTGGGTTCCCGCTTTGCGGGGGTCCCTTTTCTATCACAAAACCGGACTCGGCAGCCAAAAACACACTCAGATAAAGAACCAGATTTGCCGGCCCTTACCTCCAAAAAACCTCTATTGGGGCGGTTTTTACCTGCCAAATGCAGACAATAACCACATCTCATTATCATATACTACATGTTAATACCTTTCTTGTCAATAAAAAACCGCTTCACTGTTGCCAATAAACACCGATTAAGCACTTTACAGTTGCATTCCGGAGCGGTTTGCACCATAATATCGGATATAATACCTCAATTTGCTTAAAGTCAGACACCAGCGAGGCAAAAAATATGGTTGGGTAAAAAAATACTATTATGGCCAAACAAAAAGGGTTTACTCTGATAGAACTTCTGGTGGTAATCGCCATCATTGCGTTACTGATGGCGATATTGATGCCGGCCTTAAATCGAGTAAAAAAACAGGCAAAATCAGTCGGCTGCCAATCAAACCTCCGTCAGTGGGCGCTTATCTTCTCGATTTATATGGATGAGAACGACGGCTATTTCGCTTACGGTGACAGTAGCGGCAGATGGAGATGGGTCATCCAAGCCCACCACAGAGACCGCAAGCTAAGCGTATGCTGCCCGGAGGCCTCGAACCCTGATAGACACGGAGGTACGTTTGGTGTATGGGGCGCAGAATCTCTGGATAGCGACTATGTAGCACAGGAAGATTACGGCAGCTATGGTATAAATCGCTGGGTCTATAACAGGAAAAACGATCAGTCACATGAGGGTTACTTCAAAACTCGCAACGTTGCAGGCACAAATCAAATTCCACTGTTTCTGGATTGCTCATGGTACGGAGCCGGACCTCTTGACTATGATATGCCCCCGGAATATGAAGGTCACACGCAGAACGGTACTGGTCATTGGAGAGGTGACAACATGAGGCGCGTCTGTCTTAACCGGCACAATGCAGCGACAAACAGTGCTTTTCTGGATTTCTCTGTCAGAAGAATAGGACTTAAAGAGTTGTGGACCTTGAAATGGAATAGTAACTACGAAACAGTCAACTCGTGGACCAAAGCCGGCGGTGTTAGACCTGAAGACTGGCCGCAATGGATGAGAACGTTTCAGGATTACTAAAATAACTTAGCACAAGAAAGACACAACACTATGCGTAAGCGAAAAGGCTTTACCCTGATAGAGCTTCTGGTGGTAATCGCCATCATCGCGCTGCTTATGGCCATCATTTTGCCTGCGTTGAACGCGGTCAAGAAGAAGGCTGCGGCGACCGTTTGCCTGAGCAATACCAAGAACCTTGCCCTGGGTTGGTACATGTACATGCAAGATAATGACGACCGTATTATGAGCTCTGAAGACAACGGCGTAGAGCAGAACGGGACATACGTCGGTTGGATTGGGGTGCCTCGCAACTCAAATGGGAACCTGCTTAGCAATACCCAAACGAATCCCGCTGTGACAGACGAGGACGAGATCCGAGGGATCGAAAGAGGCCTGCTATTCCCGTACGTCAAGGAACCGGACGTCTATCATTGTCCTGCCGACAATATCCGAAAGAGCATGTATGATGAAACCAAGGTATTTGTCTCTTACGGAGTTCCTATGTGTTTATATGGAGCTCCGAACCCGAACAGCTCGCGATACAACTTGCAGATCAAGACGTTCGGTGAGATTACTTCTCCATCGACCCGTTATGTGTTCGTCGAAAGCGCGGAGACGCGAAATTGGAATTCGAGCCATCATTTTGTAATAGGGGCCCCCGAGTATACAGGAACGACCAGATGGGGCTGGTGGGGACCGATGGCGGTCAATCATGGCGACAGCAGTGTTTTGGGATTCTGTGACGGCCATTCGGAAGTGCGCAAATGGCGTGATCGCTTCACTATAGAGCGTGTGGACAAGTTGATTCGTGAAGGGGTTACAACTTACGGCATTGAATATCCCCCCGAGGGTCAGACATTGGATATTGATTATATGGCCTCCGGCTGGGCATATCGCTACAAAGGTACCCAATAACCGGGGCAATGGGACTCTGAGCAACGACGCTCTAAGGAATTAAAAGTTTTTTTTTCGCGGTACGTGTGAGTGCCAGCCCTTTCTCACTTGCGATTATGAATCACCTCAACTAAAGGCCTTTCGCAGCAGGGCAAGACTTTTTGGTATGGCGGTTCTGTAGTCTTCGTTTCCTTCAAATTCGAGTGACACATAGCCGCGGAAATTGTGTTTGCGCATAATCCGTGCGATGCGTGGATAATCCAAATCGAGTTCGTACCAGAGACCGCCGCCATAGTAGGTCTTGGCGTGCATAAAGACAGCGTGCGGAGCGCACTGTTCGAGCTTGTCATACGGGTCTTCGAGGAAATTGCCGGTATCGAGCAGGACTTTGAGCCATGGTGAATCAACGGCCTCGATGATCCTCAACAGCCCCTCCGGCGTCCGGGCCAGTCCCCAGTGGTTTTCCAGCCCGAGTATCACGCCGGACTTCTCAGCGGCAGGCAGGCATTTTTCAATACTATCAATAACCCATTTGAAACCGTCCTCATCAGTGTATCCGGCTAATGGTGCCTCGATACCGCGCTTCTCCATCAAATCGTCAAAGCTCTTGCTTGTCCCCCATGTCCCGGTATTGAGACGCATAACGGGTATGCCAAGCTTATAAGCTAATTCGATGCACTTTAGAGTGTGGTCGATGTTCTTTCGTCTGTGTTCCTTATCGGGCGAGAGAAAACGCTGGTGGATGGACATGCCGCACAGGTCGATGCCGTTGATAACCGCACATCTCTTGAGCTTCTGGAGATAATCGTTGGACTCACCCTCCATTTGCCTGTGCAGTATCTCCACCCCGTTAAAGCCCATCCGAGCGGCCTCCTCGATACAGGTCTCAATCGGCAGTTTCAAGTTTCTCTTGAACCGCCAGAACGAATAGGTAGAGACGGCTATCGGATTGGGACGTCGCGATTTTGCAACGCCTTCTCCGGCGAAAGTTTGGGTATTAGATGAAAAAGAAGTAAGACCAATGGCAGCGGTCGCTGCAACCGAACGGGCAAGAAAAGTCCTGCGTTTAATAGATTTCATAATTTGTCTCTCCAAATATTATTTCTTTCGTACAAAATTGCCGGCATCCGCCAATACAAATGTCCCTTGTATTTCAAGTTCGTCAGACAACCGGACGGTTGTTGATAGCTGAGGCGGCATTAATCTCAGCAGCTATCTGTGTAAACTTCGGTAGTGCATAATCGAAGAAGCGCTTGTAGCCCTCGCAAAAATAGCTTTCTTTGCCAAAGTTATCTCTGTCAAACGGTGCCCTGTCTTTCATACAGCCGCCGCGACAGACCGCCAGGTGCCTGCACACAAGACATTTATTACAGAGATTCCGCTTGGCCCGGGCAAAGGTTCGCTTTTTAGTGCTGGCGGCCAGCTTTTCTATCGGCGTATCAAAAATATTACCCAATTGCCACCTCGGCTCGACAAAAAAATCACAGCAGAAAGCATTACCGTTATGTTCAATAACAATGTATTGACTGCATTGTTTGTCGAACGTGCAAATTGTGTGCCTGCCCGTAACATAATACGACAGGAACGAATCAAAATCACGAATGCTCAGCTTTCGCGGCCCATATTCGTACCAGCGGTCAAATATCCTGCACAAGAATTCACCATACTGCTGCGGCGTAATTGAAAAATCCGTAATTTTATTCGTCGAGGTCTCAAGCTCCACACAGGGAATAAACTGTAAAAATCTCGTCCCAAGTCCGACTAAGAAATCAAACACCTCGTCCGGATGTCCCACGTTTTTAGCATTCAGCAAGGTAAGAGTATTAAATTCAGCCTTATATTCCTTGCAGTTATCAATGGCCCGCATCACCTTATCGAATGTGCCTGAGCCGGAATGGTCGAGGCGGTAATAGTCGTGAAATTCTTTAGGGCCGTCAATACTAACGCCTACAAGGAACTTATTATCATGCAGGAACCGGCACCATTCGTCATTCAGTAAAATGGCGTTGGTTTGCAGTGAATTGCCTACCTCCTGGCCGGGACTGCCGTATTTCTTTTGAAGCTCCACCGTTTTTTTGTAGAAGTCAAGACCCATCAGCGTCGGCTCACCCCCCTGCCAGGCAAAGCCCGCTAATGGAAAACGCAATTGCATATAATCTTTAACAAGTCTTTCGAGCACTTCATCGCTCATTCGCTGTCTGCCCTGACCAACTTCCGGTGCCCGGTGTTTGTAAAAACAGTATTTGCAATCAACGTTGCAATCTGAGCCGGATGGCTTGATTAAAAGAGTAAATGGCTGCATTATTTTCTGAGTCCCTGAAGCATTTTGCTCAATCTTCCAACCAGTTTTTTGTTCCGGGGCCTTTCGGCAATATTCACATTCTCGACCAAGTCAACAGAATGGTCATACAACATTCGTGCATATACTTTACCTTTCTTGTCACGCCATTCCGTATAGCGATAACGGTCGGTCTTGACCGAATCACCCTTGAAGTACCTGCTAAATACGGCCTTTTTCCAGGGAAGGTTCGGATTTTTCAAAAGCGGAACAAAACTTTTGCCCTGGAGATGACCGGCTAAAGGCAACTCGCATAACTCACAAAGAGATGGATAAATATCCAAATATTCTGTCAAGGCATTTGTTCTGGCGCCGGCTTTGATTCCCGGCGCTCTTACGATTAACGGCGAATGCAAAGACGTTTCAAAATTACAGTGCTTACACCACAGGCCGTGCTCGCCTAAGTTCCAGCCGTGGTCGCCCCAGAGCACTACTACTGTATTGTCCCGCATACCCAATCGGTCAAGCTCAGCTAATACCCTGCCTATCTGAGCATCAGTGTAACTGACGCAGGCGTAATAGCCATGAATGAGTGTACGGGCCATCTCCTCTGAGAGAGGCCCCTTCCTGGGAATGCCGTGGTACGCTCGCAATTCGCCCCAGTTGTGCAAAGCCGCATCAGGAGCGCCTTTGGGCCTAAAGGGATTATCAGCTAAATCAATTTCTTCCGGCCTATACATATCCCAATATTTCTTCGGTGCATTAAACGGTAGGTGGGGCTTGAAAAAACCGAGCGCAAGGAAAAACGGCCTATCCATTTTTTTCAAACGGCGCAAATCTGAAATCCCCTTATCCGCAACCATCCCATCAAAGTAGGCATTATCAGGAACATCAGCATTCTCGAAAGCAGGTCCTTTATGGGCCGAGGTTTGCTCAGCCAGCTTTATGTTCTCCTCCAGCAAATAATTCCTCCAGGCGCCTTTCGGACGCCAGGGCTCCTCACTCCAGCCATCCAGACAATCGGTACGGTTGTGGAATATCTTGCCGTTGGAGATAGTGTGGTATCCGTTGTTCCTGAAGTGTTTCGCAACGCTCAGCGCACCCGGCAGGTCCTTTTCCGCCCAGGTATCATAGCCGAGGAATCTATTCGCTGTCGGCCGTACTCCTGT
The DNA here is from genome assembly GCA_022566315.1 of Planctomycetota bacterium. Classification (GTDB taxonomy): domain Bacteria; phylum Planctomycetota; class Phycisphaerae; order Sedimentisphaerales; family Anaerobacaceae; genus NIOZ-UU13. The sequence continues at coordinate 4,292 of JADFJC010000017.1, read as the reverse complement.
CATAAGGCTTGCACGCGAGGCACCGCAGACAGGGACCTGACAATAGGAACGCAGAAAAACAACACCGTCCGAAGCCAGCCGGTCTATGTTGGGAGAAAGCATTTGCTTATGGCCGTAGCAGCCAAGCTGCGGACGTAAATCATCCACAGCGATGAAAAGAACATTGGGTCTCTTATCGCCGGCGGCACTGCTTTTCGCAGCTAAGACGCAACTCGGCATAGCCATTGTCGCCACCCCCAAACCCATAGCTTTTAGAAAGTTCCGACGTGTGTAATTTGGTGTATTCATATTTTTTCTCCTCGTTAGAAGCGGACAAGTGGCTAAATGTCGGCTCTACTTTTGTTTTTTCTTTCTTTTTTCAGACTTTCTGCGCTGTGTGGTGGTACGGCTCTGGTGCAAAGGCACAGCCATCTCAGCTTCCATTCCCAAATCGCCCTGCTGCTTCATCCACGCGTCGAGCTTTTTTCTAAGTAACGCGAGAATTTTCTGCCGGGCTGAATTATCAGCAAGGTTATTCAGCTCGTGCGGGTCTTTTCTAAGGTCGTAGAGTTCTTCGGCTGGGCGGTGCTGAAGCTTCTTCACACGCTCGGCGGCGAAGGCATCGGTTTGGGCTTTTCGTTTCCATGAACCCCAAACGCCGTTATTTATCTCGGTGTAGTCACGCCCGTGGGTGCCGACGCATTGATACATGCCTCGATGATTGAGGTTCCGGATGTATTTGTGGGTGCCGGTTCGCACCGAACGAATCGGATAGGCCTTTCCGGAAATAATGCCGCGGTTTGTGTGAGCGCCAAAGATAAAATCGTGATGTTTGTTCTTGCGACCGAGCAGCACCGGCAGGAAGCTTCGACCGTCGATGTCCTTCGGTGGTTCACCACCGGCGGCCTCGACAAAGGTCGGAAGCACGTCAACGAAGCTGACCATTGCATCGGTAACGGTTCCAGGTCTGACCTTGCCCGGCCAGCGAACGATAAAGGGAACATGCAAACCTGCCTCGTAGCAGGACCATTTTGCAAATATCCCATAGCCATGGTCCGAGGCATAGACAAAAATTGTATTCTCTTCAAGATTATGCTTTTTCAATAAGTTCAGTACACCTCCAACTTCTTTATCCAGCAGGTCGATATCGGTGTAGTAATCAGCGAACTGTTTGCGCGTCTCTGTGGTGTCAATCTTATATGGCGGCACCGGCACCTCTTCCGGCTTATACCCGCCTTGTTTGTGCGGGCTGTGCGGCTCTTTCGAGGCAACCACAAGACAGAATGGCTCATCCTTCGAAGAGACAATAAACTTCTCAATTTGTGCAGGCTTTGAACCCATATATTCAAAGGGAAATTGCTCCTTTGGTTTGATATGTGTTTTACCGGCAAGGCCGAGGCGATAGCCTAATGGCTTAAGATAATACGGCAGGGTTTTTATGCCCGGCTTGATACTGCTGTGGTTCGGGTGACATCCGTTGCGATGAGGATACAGGCCTGTATAAAGGGCTGAGCGACTCGGAGAGCACATAGCAGCAGCGGTAAAGGCCAATTTGAACCGCAAACCTTCTTCGGCGAGCCGGTCAATGCTGGGCGTGCGTATCACATTATTGCCATAGCAGCCCACGTCATCAATACCCTGGTCATCGGCAAGAAACAAGACCATATTGGGTTTGTCGTTACCGGCACTGCTTGTAAGCTGGTTTGCAGCGCTGGTGCATCCATGAATAACCTGCGATGCCGCTCCCAGGCTCACAGCCCTTAGGAAATCACGTCGATTTATGTTTTCGTTCATTTCAAAACCTCTTCATTTCTATTCATACGCATAATGCCGGTTTTATCGTGCATAAGATTCTCCTCGATATTAGATTCAAATAATTCTTCTCCCCCTGAGATGAAAATGTATCATAAATCGGCTTGCAACGCCATTATTTTTCAACCATTGTATGACGGCAGGTTTTTCGCAGTTACTTTTGGATTCGCAGTCTGATTCTATCAGCCGAACGGGTGTGTCTAACAGCCGAACCTTCTTCTATGGCGGCTGCTATTTGCATAAACCTCGGAATTGTGTAATCGAAGAACTGCTTATAACTCTCACAGAAATAATTTTCCACGCTGTCCTCAGCATTCAAACGGGCTCTGTCTTTCATACATCCGCCGCGACAGACATCAAGGTATCTACAGACAAGACACTTGTTACAAAGATTTTGCTTGTCACGGGCAAACGTCCGCTTTTTACTGCTAACTGCGAGTTTTTCCAACGGAGTTTCAAGAATATTGCCTAATCGCCACTTCGACTCGACAAAAAACTCACAGCAAAAGGCATCGCCGCTGTGCTCGATAACAACAAAACCCGCGCACTGCTTACTGTATGTACAAATTGTGTGTTTGCCTAAAACAAAGTAGGTTATCAACGAGTCAAACTCACGAATATTCAACTTTTCCGGGCCGTACTCGTACCAGATATCAAACAGCCTGCACAAAAAATCACCATACTGCTTCGGCGTAATCGAAAAATCAGCAATCTTACCTGTCGAAGAGTCTGTCTCAACACAGGGGATAAACTGCAAATAAGTCAGCTCATTTTCGATTAAGAAATTGAACAGTGTATCCGGATGCTCCACGTTTTTATTATTCAACAAAACAAGGCCGCTAAATTCAACCTGATGTTTTTTGCAGTTTTCGATGCCTTTCATCACCCTGTCAAAAGTACCTGAGCCGGAATGGTCAATGCGATACTGGTCGTGAAATTCTTTCGGTCCGTCGATACTGATGCCGAGAAGAAACTTATTGTCGTGTAAAAACCGGCACCAGTTATCATCAAGTAAAACGCCGTTGGTTTGCAGGGTATTGCTTACCTCCTGGCCGTTGCTGCCATACTTTTTTTGTAATTCCACCGCCCTTCTAAAAAAATCCACTCCCATCAACGTTGGCTCACCCCCCTGCCAAGCAAAACCGACCACCGGAAAACCCAATTGCATATAATCTTTGACAAGTCTCTCCAGCACTTCTTCGCTCATTCGCTGCTTACCCCGGCCAAACTCCGACGCGCGGTCCTTATAGAAACAGTAAGCACAATCAATATTGCAATCTGAACCGGATGGCTTGATTAAAAGAGTAAATGGCTGCATTACTGTTATCGGGTTAGAGGAGTTTTAAACATTATTTTTCAATCACTCTGTGTTTTTGTAACCACTTTTGCGCCCACTGCTCAGCCTGTTGTGGTGTTTGTAATTTTCCCTCCAATTGGGCGATGTACAGCTCTTCTTTCAACTGCCCCAGGCCGGGTCCCGGCACAGCACCTAATCGGATTAAGTCGTGGCCGTTGAGCAGCGGTTCGGGCCGTAGCTCAACGTCACCTAATGCCTTTATCCTTTTGCGCAGCTTACTTAAGGCGACCACTCCCTCACGGTCGGGGCTCTGTTTGGCCTTCTCAATCGCTCTCTGGAACTCGTACAGGTCCTGGAAATATGGCTCGGCAAGAATCTTCTTCAAACCAGCTAAAGACATCCGCTCATCGAGCAGTTTGCCTCTGTTGGCCAATAAGAATTTTATATGTTTGTTTTGACTTCTGCTTAGTTTCAGAACTCGACACTTCTCAATTGCAAATTCCGTCTGGCAGCCGGCAAAAAAACAGGCCAATGCCAATGCAAAATCAACTTTCTTTCGCAATTGACCTAATACCTCAACTGCCGTTTTTCTTTGTTTGCAAGACAACCCGGGAGAGACCGCTTCAGCCAATCCGCTATCGAACAGCATCGACGCCCCCGCAGAGCGGCTGGGATTAGCGAGTATGCCCTCCAATTCGATTGATATGCGTTCGCCGCTTATTTTAGCAATATTTTTTGCGTTGCTGCAAATCGCCGACCACGTCAACGTCTCAATCGCAAAACCTAATTGAGTCGAAAACCGCACCGCCCGCAGCATTCGCAGATAATCTTCGCCGAAGCGCTCGGCGGGCCTGCCGATAGTCCGCACTATCTTTGCTCTAAGGTCAGCCTGGCCATCGACATAATCGATTACCTCTTTTTGCAGAGGGTCGTAAAACATCCCGTTTATGGTAAAATCTCTTCGGCTGGCATCTTCAGCAGCATTGGCAAACTTAACTGCGCCGGGGTGTCTGCCGTCAGCGTAGTCGGTCTCGGTTCTGAACGTGGCAACTTCTACCTGTCGGTTTTCGACCAAAACAATGATTACCCCGAATTTTGCCCCGACCTTCAACGTGCGTCTGAACAATCCTATTACGTCTTTTGGCTGTGCATCGGTAGCAACATCATAGTCTTTGGCGCGTTGACCCAACAACATATCTCGCAA
>JADFJC010000117.1 GCA_022566315.1 Planctomycetota bacterium | reverse complement strand
GCCGGCGCCGTCGCCATGCACAGCAAATCCGCCTCGCATTTGGCCAGCTTCTCGTGGCAGTCGAAGCCCCAGAAAAGGTGGTCGTCGTCGATCTTCACGCGGCCTTTGAATTTGTTGTCCCTCATAAGCCTGTCCCTGGTTTTCCTGACCTGACTCTCGAACAGGTCGGCCAGGGCGATGACCACCACGCCCGGATCGGCCTGCAGGCACTGCTTTATAGCGCCATTGCCGCGTCCGCCGCACCCGAGCAGCCCCACTTTGATAGTGCCCGACCCTCGCGCGTGGACCTTCGATGCAACCGCCCCGGCCAATGCCACTGCGGCAACGGACGCGGTCGCGTTTTTATTCACTTTTTGTTTGTCTTTTTCTGACGATGCCATCAGTAATCTCCTTTGCACAGTATCTTTAAGCCATCTGGCAGAACAAGCAGGTGTTTTCTATTCACCGGCTGTTCACCGACTTTTTTCATCCCTTCTTCTGCTTCGGGTCCCACTATCCGAAGCCGGCCAGCTTGTACTGACCCGGAACAGCGAACGGGGCCATGGGCTTGGAATCGCTTAGCTTGAGACCATCGGGTGGTAATAAATCCAGCGTGCACCTGCTCATAAACCACGACCGCTTAAACTGCTGCCGTGAATATGCTGATTCCCTGCCCATGATGGCGCAGAGTGTGCTTTCTGCGATTCGCTGCCCCTCATTAAGCGGGTTTCCGCTCCGAATGCTCTTAATCAGGTCGGCGTGTTCCACTACGTACGGGTTGGGATTGGGGCCTTCGTAACGCCATGGGTTCTCGCCCTTGATGACCCCGCTGCAGTCGCTTACGCCTTTCGTACCGACCACGCGCTCACTAACCCGGTTCGTCGTGCCCGGAATCTGCCGACAGGTGCTGATAGTCCGCACGTCGCCGGGGTAGAAGAACTCAACTCCGAAATGGTCGAAGATGTCGCCGTACTGCGGGCCCATGCGGTCCTGCCGACCGCCCAGGCCGTGTACCTGGTCGGGAAGCGCGTTGAATGCCCAGTTGATTACGTCGATGTTGTGCACGTGCTGCTCGCATATATGGTCGCCCGAAAGCCACCTGATAAACAGCCAGTTACGGATTTGCCATTCCACGTCCGCCCACTTGCCGCTCTTGTAATTGTCCCAGTTGGTCTTGGCGCGATCGACCCAAAGCGCCCCCATGTTCCAGTAGCACTGGGCCGAGACAATCTCACCGATTGCGCCGTCGTGGATCCGCTTCATCGTCTCGACGTACTTCGGCTCGTGTCGGCGCTGCGTGCCGGCAACAATGGCCAAGCCCTTCTCCGCCGCCTTATTCGAGGCCTCGATGACCATCTTGACCCCTGCCGGGCAGACGGCCACGGGTTTCTCCATAAAGACGTTTTTGCCGCGCCTGATGGCCTCGGCAAGCTGCACTGGCCGAAAGCCGGGCGGCGTCGCCAGGATGACCATGTCCACATCATCCAGAGCCATCAGCTTCTTGTAGGCGTCAAGCCCGACGAAGCAGCGGTTGTCGCGGACATTGAATTCGTTCTTCAAACTTGTTAGGCGGTCCTCAAAAGCGTCGGCCAGTGCGACGATTTTCACGCCCGGCGAAGACTTGACACAGTCACGCGCCGCGCCGGAACCTCGACCACCACAGCCAACCACGCCGACACGAATCGTGTCGCTGCCCCTCGCTTCCGCCAATGGAACAGCCGCTCCACCCAACATCAGGGCACCGGCCGTTACTGCCGAACTCTTCAAGAGTTCTCGTCGTGTTAATTTCTGTTTTTGTATCATATTAGCCTCTCTAACTTTACCTCTGTGGTAAACTTTGCGTCCTTGTTAGCGCTGTCAAAATCTCCTTAAATGGTCGTTTTTCCCACTGCCTCCTTAGCAGCCGGAAACACGCCGTTTTATAGACCTTAGACTTTTGAACTGTGCACCCGAGCCACAAGTCTTGGAATTATAACGCAGGTCGAGAAAAAAAGTCAAGAGTAAAAACAAAAATTATTTTCTGATTTTTGGGAGCAAGAAAAAAATGCGGAATCCCGGCTCTGGGAGTCTTAGCAGAATCATCAGGACTTTGTGAGTTACCGGAAGGTTAGAGCTTATTGCGGATAGTTTAGTGTTGCAAAAAAGCCGCTTATCGATTATATGATGTGCACGTCGGTACGACATGCTTGTCTTTGTTCCAGTAAGGAGCGAACGATAAATGAGAAAAGTCGCAAGGATTGTCCATAAGTTTGCTATCTTTATTTCCCCGATATGTCTCTTGACTACTGTTGTTCTGTTAGTCCTGGGCTATCGAGCTGAAACCGGGCCGTTTGTCATTGCCCTGTTTGCGTCTCTGGCCCTGTATTTCATGGGCCATTCGTTCCTGAAAAGTTTCGCCTTCACCGTCTGGGTCTTTGCCTTTGTGGCTGTCTCGATGATTTACCCCAGGGCCTTCATGACATGGTTCGGATTCAATTTGGGTATCCTGATAGTCCCTTTGATTCAAATCATCATGTTCGGCATGGGGACAACCTTGAGTGTGTCCGACTTCGGCCGGGTATTCAAGATGCCCTGGCCTGTCTTCATTGGGTTTGTCCTGCAGTTCTCGGTCATGCCCTTAACCGGCCTTGCCTTGGCTAAGATATTTGGTTTTGAAGCGGAGATAGCCGCCGGTGTTGTTCTGATAGGTTCCTGTCCAGGCGGGGTCGCCTCCAATCTAATGACATATTTGGCCGGTGGTAATGTAGCTTTATCCGTTACGATGACCGCCTGTTCAACATTGGTTTCGCCGCTAATGACACCCTTCCTGATGGACAAACTGGCCGGCCAGTTCATCGAGATTAACTTCTTGAATATGATGTTTGGAATCATCAACATGGTCATCGTTCCAATTGTCGCAGGCTTGATAGCCAATCGCATTCTTTACAGTCGGCACAAGGTCTTTCAACGTGGGGGGGTATTGGCACTCATTGGAGCTGCAAGTGTTCTGTTGGCTGCCGGAATGATTTTATGGGCGCCTTCGGCTGTTTTTACTTACGGCGACGCCTCACTGCAGAAAGATGGTTTTATCGTCGGATTGTTGCTGATAGGCGTGGTCGCTTTAGCTAAGCTTGTGATTAGTGTGTGGTTGAAAGGACCTGAGAACTGGATGAATAAGGCTCTGCCTATTGTATCCATGGCAGGGATTTGCTTCATTATCGCTATCATCACGGCCCGCTCCAGAGACGATTTGATGACGGTCGGGCTTTACTTGATTGCTGCCTCGATTATTCACAACTTCATCGGCTATATATTGGGCTACTGGTCTGCCCGGGCTGCTCGTTTGGATGAGAGCTCGTGCCGAACAGTAGCATTTGAGGTCGGCATGCAAAATGGTGGTATGGCCTCCGGCCTTGCCATGAATGTGCTCAAAAGCGCACCGGCAGCGTTAGCACCTGCCATCTTCGGACCCTGGATGAATGTCTCCGGCTCGGTCCTGGCCACCTGGTGGCATCGCAAACCGGTCAGCGCGAAGATAACCGAAAAAGGAGGTAAAAATGAATCGACGTAATCTTATCAAAGGGGTGGGACTGGGAATAGCGACGGGCGTTTTTGGAATTGCCTCAAAAACCGATGAGGTGATAGCGAGTACGTATGCAAAGGCAACCAAAGGACTGCCTCGTTTGAAAATCACCAACGTCAAGTCCATTCTCACCGCCCCGCAAGGGATACGCCTTTGCGTGGTCAAGGTCGAAACGAGTGAGCCGGGTTTGTACGGTTTGGGCTGCGCCACTTTCAATCAGCGACCTTTACCGGTGGCTGTGGCTGTGGATGAATACCTGAATCCGTTTGCAAAAGGCAGGGACGCTGACAACATAGAGGACATGTGGCAGAACGCCTATACGAGCTCCTATTGGCGCAACGGACCTGTTCTAAACAACGCCCTGAGCGGCCTGGACCAGGCCCTGTGGGACATAAAGGGAAAACGGGCGAATATGCCCGTCTATCAACTGCTCGGAGGCAAATGCCGGTTCGCAGTTGACTGTTATACCCATTGTAGCGGCCGGGACCTCGCACAACTCGAAAACAGTGTTCGCAGGGCTATGGAAGAAGGCTTCAGGCATATACGGATACAGCTCGGCGGCTATGGCTCGCCGCACCTCTCAAAGAAGCCTCACTTCAAGGACGCAGGATTTGCCTTGTCCTCGGATTCATATATGGACCCGGGACCCTACATACGGGCCACTATCAAGATGTTCGAGCATATCAGGAAGGCCTGTGGCGATGAAGTTGAATTGCTGCATGACATCCACGAACGAATACATCCCATCCAGGCTATCAACCTGATAAAGGAGCTGGAACAATATCACCCGTTCTTTATCGAGGACCCGTTTGCTCCGGAAGACAACGGATATTTCAAACTTCTCAGGCAGCAGACCAGCACGCCAATTGCTATGGGCGAGTTGTTCAACAATCCCCATGAGTGGACAAAGCTCGTATCAGAAAGACTTATCGATTTCATACGCGTGCATATTTCTCAAATTGGCGGCCTTAGCGTTGCCAGAAAAATCGCCACCTTATGTGAATGGTTCAATGTGCGCTCAGCATGGCATGGTCCCGGTGATGTTTCTCCGGTAGGGCATTCTGTCAATGCACACCTCGACCTGGCGATTTCGAACTTTGGGATTCAGGAAAGCGTCCGCTTCAGCCAAAAGACAAGGGATGTTTTTTCCGGATGTCCCACTATGAAGGATGGCTATATGTACGTAAACGAGGCCCCCGGTCTTGGTGTTGACATCGACGAGAAGCTCGCCGCGAAATTTCCGCTGCCCGACCATCCGGGCTATTGGAGCCCCGTGCGCAGAAGCGACGGCACAGCAGTAAGGCCGTAGAAACAATTATGTCCTCTTTGATAGCGTAATGTATTATGGTTTGCCGGTGTTACTAATTACTCAACTTGACTGACTTTAAAACTGTCATGCTGAGCGAAGCGAAGCATCTGGCCTTAGAACAGGATTTTGTCCCGTTCCGAGTGTGAGATTCTTCGCGGAGTTTATCCTTGAACAAAGTGAAGGACTCAGAATGACAAGTTGCATATGCTCTTGTCAAAGCTATACTTATGTAAAAACCAGTCAAGTTGAGTAATTAGAAATCGCAGATATAAGGAGAACGATTATGAAAGGTCTTACACGCCGTACATTTATGAAAGGTTCCCTGGTCGGGGGCGCCGCCGCGGCGCTTGCGCCATATTCCCGTGTGCTCGGTGCTAATAACGATGTCCGCGTTGCTGTTGTGGGTTTTCGCAGCCAGGGCAGTAATCATATCAAATGGTTTGGTAGAATCCCCGGCGTCCGCGTTGTGGCGCTTTGTGATGTAGATAGAGAATTTATCGACCGGGAAGTAAAGACATTTAAAGAACGCAATGAAAAAGTTGATACCTACGTTGATGTTCGCAAGCTCCTGGAAGACAAGAATATCGATGCTGTTATCACCGCCACACCCAATCACTGGCATTCACTTATTACCATCTGGGCCTGCCAGGCCGGTAAGGACGTCTATGTGGAAAAGCCGGTCTCACACAATATCTGGGAAGGCCGCAAGATGGTCGAAGCGGCCCGGAAATACAATCGGATTGTACAGGCAGGTACCCAGCGCCGCTCCGACGAAGGGCTTATGGAGGCATTTGAGTATATCCGGCAGGGACATCTCGGCAAGATTCTAAGGGCACGGTGCTATTACTTCGACCGGCGTGGAAGTATCGGTAAAGTCAATGGTCCTCAGCCCATTCCTGAGACGGTTGACTATAATATGTGGATGGGACCGGCCTCTATGGCACCGCTGATGCGCAAGAAGCTGCACTACGATTGGCACTGGCAGTGGCCCTACGGCAATGGTGACTTGGGTAATAACGGCATACATTTTATTGATACCTGCCGCTGGGCTTTAGGATATAACTCGCTGGCACCACGGGTGATGAGTTTCGGAGGAAAGTTTCTCTGGGACGATGACAGGCAGACGCCAAACACCCAGGTAGTTTTTTGGGACTACAAGCCGGCCCCGATTATCTTTGAGATGCGTAACCTGCCCCGCAAGAAGGGGGACCCGGCCATGGACCCGACCTACCGGGGTATTCGCACTTATATGGTGATTGAATGCGAACACGGCTACTTCGCCGGCGGCTGGGCCTATGACAATAGCGGAAAGAAGCTCAGGCAGTTTAAGGTAACTGGTGGCGGCTCTCACCACGCGAATTTTATTAAGGCGGTACGCAGCCGCAAAGTCAGCGACCTTAACGCCGATATCCTCGAAGGGCATCTTTCTACCGCCTTGTGTCATATGGGAAATATTTCTTATAGGCTCGGGCATACAGCCTCACGCAATGAAATAGTAGAACCTATCAAGTCAAAAAAAGAGCTGCTTGATGCATTCGAGAGTTTTCAGGAACACCTGTTACTCAATGTAGTGGACGTACAAAAGACGCCGCGAATTCTTGGACCCTGGTTGACGATGGATTCCGGGACGGAAAGATTCGTCGGAGAATTCAGCGAACAAGCCAATCAGTATCTGTCGCGCAATTACCGAAAACCTTTTGTCGTATCGGAGCACGTATGAAAAAGAAAAGTCAGCTCTTCCCAATCGTTGTCTGTCTGCTGGCAATATCATGCCTCTTGTCGGCGGCAAGACCTCGGCATAAGTTACAACAGCAGGAAGCCATGCGGATTTTAGACGCCACAGGCATCAAGGGCGGACTTGTAGTCCATATCGGCTGTGGGGATGGAAGGCTGACGGCTGCGCTGCGCGCAAATGATAGCTACCTGGTTCACGGCTTGGATGCTGATGTGAAAAATGTGGAAAAAGCCCGCGAGTATATTAACTCTCTCGGTATATATGGTAAGGTCTCGGTGGACAGGCTTAACAGCGATCGGCTGCCTTACACTGACAATCTTGTCAATCTCCTGGTCTCGGAGCAGCCGCTCAAAGTTCCGATGAAGGAAGTTATGCGTGTTCTGGCTCCTAATGGCGTGGCATATATTAAGAGGGGCAGAACGTGGGAAAAGATTATCAAGGCGTGGCCGAAAGAGATTGATGAATGGACGCATTACCTGTATGACGCAAGCAATAACGCCGTGGCGAATGATGCGCTCGTAGGCCCGCCGCGGCATCTGCAGTGGATTGGAAAACCCAAATTTGCAAGGGCACACGAACAGCTTGCCAGTCTCAGTGCGACGGTCTCCGCCGGAGGACGGATTTTTTACATCATCGACGAGGGGCCGCAGGCAGACATTCGGATGCCATCTGAGTGGTATCTTGCAGCAAGGGATGCCTTCAACGGAGTCGTCCTTTGGAAAAAACGTATCGGGACCTGGGCAGACCATTTACGCAGGTTCCGTTCCGGGCCTCCGGACCTGGCTTTTCGGCTCGTAACTGTGGACGACCGGGTCTATGTTACTCTCGGCATTGACGCCCCGGTCAGCGTTCTTGACGCGGCAACGGGTGATTCGCTGTGGGTCTATAAGGGTACGGAAGATACCCGACAGATTTTGTGTATCGACGACAAGCTTGTCCTGCTTATTGATACCCAGCCGCAAACCACTAATCAGATAGAATCCGAGATACGACGAGGCCTCAGAGCCGCGCCGGGTGTCCGCGCCATCGTGGCAGCGGATGCATCAAGCGACAATATCCTCTGGCGCAAGGAAATTGAGTCATTAGTGCATCCTACCCTTGCCGCTCAGGGCAGCCGGCTGTTTTACCAAACACAGGATAATTTATTTTGTGTGGATATAGATACCGCAGATGAACTGTGGCATGTGCCAATAGATACGGAACTCAAAGGCCATGAAATGGGGTGGGAATCGCCAACGTTAGTTGTTCAGGATGAGGTGGTGTATTACGCTGACTTCAAGCGAATCACTGCATTTTCGGTAGAAGACGGCAAGCAGCTATGGGCCGGTTCCTCCTGGCAGGGTTACAATGCTCCTCCCGATATTTTTGTGATAGACGAGTTAGTATGGACTAAAGGCAGGCAATTCCAAAGAATTGGAATTGATTCGTTGACAGGAACGCCCAAAAAAGAAATCTTGTCGGTAAAGGGATATATGCATCACCGCTGTTACCGCAACAAGGCGACAAATCGCTTTATCCTCCTCGGCAACCAGGGTGTTCAGTTCATTGATATCAAGTCCGGTGAGATTTGGCAGAATTACTGGATACGCGGCACCTGCCAGTACGGCATAATGCCCGCAAACGGACTTCTTTATATCCCGCCGGATTCCTGTGCCTGCAACTTGAAGATAAAGCTAAACGGCTTCTACGCACTGGCAGCAAAACGCGAACCTGTCCGCAAGAATCAAAAAGATGTGAGATTTGAAAAAGGTCCTGCTTATGGACAAGTTTCAAATACAGCATCCGGTATCCGTGGCGCCGAATCTGATGATTGGCCAACATACAGACACGATGCAATGCGAAGCGGAATAACAAAAGCGCGGGTCCCCAGCCGGCTTAAGCGCCAATGGCAGGTGGACATAGGAGGCCGGCTTTCAAGCGTAACTGCCGCCGGCGGTAAGGTATTCGTAGCGTCGGTTGACACACACACAGTTCACGCTCTCGATGGCAGGGATGGAAGCAGGCTCTGGAGTTACACTGTTGGCGGACGAGTTGATTCTCCGCCCACTGTTTACAATGGGCTTGTGCTGTTCGGTTCGGCTGACGGATGGGTTTATGCTTTGCGTGCCGGCGATGGGAAGCTGGTATGGCGTTTTCGTGCGGCTCCGGAAGACCGCCGCACATTCGTCAATGGGCAGCTGGAATCAGTCTGGCCGGTCCATGGCAGCGTTCTTGTAAAAGACGGTGTATTGATTGTCGCCGCGGGACGTTCTTCTTACCTGGACGGCGGCATTCACTTGTATCGCCTTGAGCCGCAAACCGGAAGGCAAATATCCGCAACGGTTATTTACAGTCCGGACACTGAAATGGAAAAACAGCCCAGAGAGGGCGGCAAGGAAATGCGCGGACTGCTGTCCGATGTCCTTTCAACAGATGGTGAAGATATTTATATGCGGCATATGAAGCTGGACTTTGCCACCTCAAGCCAGACGCAGACAGGAGTGCATCTTTTTACTCCCATCGGTTTTTTGGATGACACTTGGTGGCACCGGGCCTACTGGGTCGTTAATGATAAAGTCCTTTCCCACTGGAGTGCCTGGTGGAAAGTCGGTAACGTGGTCCCCTCAGGCCGGATACTCTCTTACAACGAAGCATCAGTTTTTGGCTACGGACGTGACCAATATCCCAAAGGAAATACAGGTCAGTGGCGAGGCGGAGAAAAATATCAGCTTTTCGTCTTTGACAGAAATACAGGCCAAAAAGATAAAGGCACAAAACAGGCTGGGAAACAGACTGTAGGAAGGGCAAGAAAGAAGAAACAACAAACCTCCACCCTTTCAACTCTTGAGTATCGCTGGACTGCACAGGTGCCGTTGTTTGTAACTGCTATGGTCGTTGCGGACAAAACGATGTTCATAGCAGGTCCGCCTGATATTATCAGAACAGAAGAAAAACTGGGCGAGGGAGCTCTTATACTTGAGAATCCACAGGAAGCCCCCGCCTCCTGGAAGGGCAAAAAAGGAAGTGTTCTCTGGGCCGTATCGGCAATAGACGGCAATAAATTGGCACAATACAATCTTGAATCCACACCCGTCTGGGACGGCATGGCCGCTGCGAACGGCCGGCTTTACCTCTCAATGAAAAACGGCCGCATATTGTGTCTCGCCGGCAAGTAGCTCCGAACATATAACCTTGTACTCCTCTACGGTTTTATTTCCCCATTTCACCGAACTCCTCGGCCATAAACCAAAAATGGCAAAATACATTCTTAACCCCTAATCCCTCCTTTTTCTTTCCAATTCTCAAATCTCTAATTCGCTAATCCCTGTCTTCCGTCTTCCGCCCACGCTTCACCACTCACAAATTACCATTCATCAATTACCACTCTGGCCAAAGCTGCTCATCAAGCTGTGAATCCGTTACCACACCGTATTCATTCATGTCAAAACGGTTTGTCAAACGGCATAGTCCGGCCGGCAAGCCACGCCATCTCCTCTTGTGACAACGCCCGGTCGTAGATACGAACATCGTCAATCTGTCCCATGAAGAATCTGTCATTGCTTACTGGACGGCTGCCAATCCTGATATCCTTATCGGCGGTGAGATTGAACACTTCCGGGTCTGTACTGGGTCTCGTGTCATCTATGCCGTCGACGTAAAGTATCACATCAGGATATGAGATCGTGGCGTTCTCTTGTACCGTCACTGCAACGTGGTGCCAACCACCGTCGTTCACATTACTATCGGCTTGAAGATTACCGCCGGAAACCTCCATACGTATCCTGCCATTGTTAACTCGGAAGCCAAATCTTTGACCGTCAACGTTGGGACCCCAGCCTACAATTGTACCGGTCACGGTGCTGGTCGTATTGATCCAGGCAGTCACAGTAACAGCATTCGGGCCCAGAATACCCTTGTAGCCGGTTATCTCTACATAGTCGTTGAGACCACGAAGGTTAATGGCCTGGCCGACCTTGCCCGCCACAAAAGTTGGATTGCCCATGGCGGTGCCGTGGCGTGCGTTGCCGGAACTGTCGCTGTAAGTACCTTCAAATTCGTAGTATGCTTGCAGACTAGTTGTGCCAGCCTCTGCCGGCGTGATCAACTGACGGTCATAAGAATACAGCCTGATACCGTCAAAGTAAACCACTCCCTGACCACCAACCGTTCCAATACGCTCAAAGCCAATGCTTAGCTCAGTAACGTTGCTGAGGCTCACGCCGAGCGAGGCCAGATCAATATACCACATCTGCCACCCTATTCGCTTCAAGTTCTCGGCATCACCATCGTATGTTACCTTGAAGTCGTTGACCTTCACGTACATCTGCTCAACAGCATTGTTCGGATCGCCGTAGAACCGTAGCGTCAAGGCCTTAATGCCATGTTTGGCCCAATCCTGGCCGGCCTGTAGATCAGCGACATTCGCTGTGGCCTCGGAATAGGTGGCCACGGTGTTGTCGTAGAAAAAAGGCATCGCCTGAGAGCCGCCGTGAACAATCGTAGTCTCAACATAATGCTCACCAGCACCCCAATCCGGAGCAGGATAACCTACTGCGGCGCCGTTTGTCGGGACGCCATATCCGTCTACCCACGTGGACCATATCTCGTCGGGCGGATAGTCGTTGTAGTCCTCAAAATCGTCCACAACAAGAAACTCTTGCGTCGAGAAGTTCCAGATATCGCCTTGCCAGGTTGTGGGGGTCTCGGCCATATTGACCTCATTAATCTTCCAGTAGTAAGTCGTGCCTAAATCAAGGGACAAGGGACCATAGCTGGTCTCGGTCACGGTACTAACAGGGGCATTACCGTCTATCACAGCCTGCTCGTCAGAGCTTAAGTACACATCGTGCGTGGCTGCCTCTCTTCCTGCTCTGAAGCCGAGGGTTACATCCACAGCGACATCTGTTGTGCCCGAATCCGGGCTTGGTTCTCTTGCAAAGACGGGTATGCTGAAGAACCGCACCTCGCTCAGACCATATTGGGGCATGATGCCTCCCCAGTTGCTGTTAGCTGTGAGCCTGACGTACTTTGCTGTTACGCCGCCAAAATCAACAGTGGTATTGTGTGCATAATCGACCGCACCAGGCGCCCGGACAAACTCATGAGTAGTACCCAATGTCGTATAGTCCGTGCCGTTGACCGAATATTCAATGGTAACATCTTTGAATCCTAAACCTATCGTAGACTCCAACGTTCCATTATGGTTCCCTACCCACATCTGGTGAAGT
>JADFJC010000229.1 GCA_022566315.1 Planctomycetota bacterium | reverse complement strand
CGCCTGTACTATGCAGGAAATACTTGCCTATTCCGAGGCCCTTAGAGGAAGGCGTGATGCGATGTTCCTCGGTTTCTCATGGTACCAGGAGGAAATTCGGAGAGAGAAGTACCGCACAACTAATGCGCTGCTTGGGACCCTCGACAAGGGTATGCGCGAGGCAAAGCTCGATTACGTGGACCTCTGGCGGATTACTATGCACGAGCAAAGCGGCCGACACACTGACGCAGAAGTTGACCAGATGATGGGTGCCCTCGAAAAGGCCAGGAAGCAGGGCAAAGTACGGTTCACCGGTCTGTCCTCTCACGACCGTCCGCACATCAAAAAGATGATAGAGACCTATCCTACTGTGCTTCAGGTCGTTGTTACGCCCTACACTGCCAAGAGTAAGGTGCTGCCCAAGGACAGTGTTTTTGACGCGATAAAAAAGCATGATGTGGGCTTCTTCGGCATCAAGCCGTTTGCGGGCACCTCACTGTTTAAGGGTGATAGTTCGCCTGACAGCCCGACGGCAGAACAGGACGACCGGCTGGCGCGTTTGGCCATCCGCTATATTCTCTGCAATTCGGCAATAGCGGCGCCTATCCCGGGAATGATTAATCCCCACCAGGTTGACAACGTGGTAAAGGCTGTCAAGGAACGCCGCCAGCTCGACGTAGCGGAAGCCAGGGAGCTTGAAGAGGCTATGGACGAGGCGTGGGCCAGGCTGCCGGCAAACTACCAGTGGCTCAAAGACTGGGAATACGTCTAACAGAACAACCGAGGACAGAAGCAGGGAATGTAATATATGAAAGTTACGAAACCGCAGGTCGTAACTGTGGTTGGATTTATAATGAGCAGTTTGCTGCTGCTTTTTGCAGTAAACTGCTCATTTGAGAATAAGACCGCCGACGACTCCAGCCCGAAACAGGCCGAAGAAATCTCAGTTGGGCATCATGCCAAAGAACAGTCCGATGAGGAACAGACCGAAGAAGAAACCTTTGTCGCCAATGAGTTTTGCATTGTGTGCCACTACGCTTTCGACGAGGAAGAGCTCGCCCTTAGCCATGAACTGGCGGGCATCGGGTGCGAAAGGTGTCACGGCGAGTCGGAACGCCACCGCAGTGACGAAGATAATATCACACCGCCTGAAATTATGTACCCAAAGGCAAAAATCAACCCGACCTGTATGATGTGTCATCCAAGGGCCGAAATCAAGCATGTGAACCATCACGCGTCCTTTTTGGCCGGGGCTGAGACTATCTTTGATAAGTCAAACGGTCAAAAGCAATACTGCACCGACTGTCACGGCAAAGACCACCGCATCAACGTCCGCACCATACGTTGGAACAAGGCGACCGGCGAGCTGCTGGAAGAGTAAACTCTTGCGGTTTACCCCACCATTAGTAATTGATTCTAATTTCCGATTTACCTCGGAGTTTGATTACAAGATTTCCATATTCGCTGTGAAATTCCTTTTCGGCGGATTTGAAAACAGGAGCCTCAGTCGATTCCTGAACAACTCTGCGCACCAGGACATCTCTCGGCTCCCGCTCAATCCCCGAAACCAGCACATAGTATTGTTTCTCACCCCAGCCATCTACTACTAACGTAATGCAATCTCCGTTCTCACGAATATCGCTTATTACGCACGGCGCGTGAACAAACCAGCCGCTATTGGGGAGTTTTTTCACATCATATATTTTGCCTTTGCCGTAAAGTTCAGCCAGATGCGCCTGCACCGTCCCCGGATTTATGGCAGGGCCTGCGCCTATTTGCGTTTTCAAATCAAAGAAATCCGGAAGCAACCCCTGACGTTCCTCATCTGTCAGAGGCCAGGACATTTGCAGACCGGCAGTTGTAATTCCTTTGGCGATTTTTCCCCACGGGCCTTTCGTATCACATTCGCTAAGCATCTGCAAGGCCGAGCAGTAAACAAGCCCGCACCACTGCACAGGCAGGCCTAACCACAGCGGCGCTCGCCAGTTGGTTGCACCTAATACAGCGATTGTTGAGTACGGCCCTACCCTGCCCGGCGTCGGCGGATAAAGATAGACAAACGGAACACCAGTCCACGCCCAGTACCGCGCCTGCTCAAGATATTTCTCTTCGCCGCAAATAATGTAGCCGAGGGTGTAAGCCTTAACCATATATGCCGAGGCCAATATGTCCGGTGTGTGCAGCGGTATTTCCCATGTTTGTGCTCCGCGCGGCACCGTATCGGCGTAAAGGACAGTCTGTTTGTCGAGCAGTTCAAGCGCTTTACTGATAAGCCCTTTATCCCCCGACAAAGTCGCACCTTCAAGAATCCTGACCATCTCACGCCCTGATAAACCATTAGTGTGTTTTGCAAAATGAGTTCTCGAATAGTCTGCTTTGCCCGGCTTGTAGAGTTTTACGCCGTCTTCATCGAAATTCCGAAGCAGGCCTAACGCTTCGCCGCGTCTTCGCTGCACAAATTCATAAGTACGCCCGAAAATAAAAGGTGCCGTCGGCAAGTGCGCGTGCCCAACACTGCTTGAGAAAGGTTGTCCCGATGGTATCTTCCTTAGCGCCTGATATTTCGCGCCGTTAAGTCTTCCAAAAAGTTTCTTGTCCCTGGTATGATTAGCAAGCCACTCGATAAACACCGCAGCATCCGCTGCGGGAACCGGCGGGAAATTGTCACCCCAGATGGCATGCCTGAAAAGACCATCGTGATTTACCTGCGAGTCCAGCCAGCCGTGAGCAAGCAGATTGACCGCCGCTCCAAAGCCCCCTTCGAATTCGGGCACAGCAGGCATTCCCTTCAACTCCACATAGCGCTTAACCGCAGAGACAACGGTCTTTCCCTCGCCGCCGATTATCAGCATAGAGACTTTCAATGGCTTATTCGCTTCGAGTCTGAAAGGCGTATGGGCACAAAAGTCGTTCTCAAAACGAAGCTCCCCCACCGCAGGTCCCGACAGTGCCATAACGTGTGCGCCGGAGTTGTAAATCCTGTCCGGCGAATCGAAAGTAGCCGTCACCATATCGGACGGCTCCCAGATTACGCCGATATATTTACCATTCTGTGCAATAGCCATAAGAGGAAAAGTTATCTTAACCGGCTCAGGCACCCGGCGGATATGTTCCGGCGTTTCTATATCTGCTTCGCTGCTGCTGGCCTCATCGCAGAGATATTCTACACCTGCGAGCAGGCCCTGGTATTTTCTTTCACCGAACGTGCCGAGACCCGGGAAAATCGTCAGCCACGGAATGTGGATAATGTCCCTGTCTTTATTTACTTTTATCTCGGTTTCTACTATAAGTGTCCCTTCCTGTTTTGCCGGCCTTACGATTTTTTGAATCTCCCACTTTGCCCCCCTGCTGTCTTTAATAACCGCCTTACTTCTAAATTCGTCTTTTGACTTACTCCTAAATGTAACCTTC
>JADFJC010000228.1 GCA_022566315.1 Planctomycetota bacterium | reverse complement strand
TTAGTTCTTTGGGCCTTTCTTTATTGGCAAAACAGGGAACAGCTTAACCAGCCGAACCGCCGTGGTACGGACCCGTATGCCCGGTGGTGTGACAGGGAAAGCCCGCGAGGGCATACCTATGTCGATTTGGTAATTGGTGAATGGTAATTGATTATTGGATGGAACCCCGCTAACGGCTTGCGGGGACAAGGATTGCCGCGTTGAAGATTGCATCCCGCACTTCTTCGGCGGATTTTCAGTATCGTGCCGATGACGACAAAACGACCTGTAATAAATTTTGGGGGAAGAAAACCCACCGAAAAAATCGGCGGGCTAAATATAACAGCATAACCCTCCCAGGACAGGCCTGGGGGCCAAACAACCCTCCAATAAATTTGAGAGTTAAATATTTTTTATGTGTTTGTCCTTGACGAGCAGGCTTTTAATTGATAATTGATAATTATCAGGAATGGATTAGGTTTAAGGTTGAGTTGAAAGGAGGCCATTATGGCAAGGATAGTTCTTACAGCAGTAGTCATCGTCTTATTGAACGTGCTGGTTGGCTGCCAGGGTATTGACAGCGGCAGAGGCCAGCTTATGCCGTCCCGCACCATGACGTCGGTCGGGTCTGCCGGTGCAGTTAATATTGCCAAAGCGGGAGAGACCGATTTTGTCGAGCAGATAGTGGTCAATCGACAGGCATATCGGCAGGGACTGGAACTGCTGGTAAAATACTACACCAAGACCGGCAACAATATGAAGTTCAAGTGGGCCAAAGAGGAGCTGGCGGCGCTGGATTCCATCCCGCAGTATAAGTACATTGTCGAGGCTGAGACAGCCGGGCCGAATTTGAGAGCGAGCATTTCGATTCCAGAAGCAGATGACCTCTATATGGATGCGCTGGAACTCGAAAAAGATGCCGGAGTGTTAATCTTCGGCAAAAATAACGATTTGTTACGTTTGGCCCTGGATAAATATGACCGACTCATAAAAAACTACCCTTCCAGTGACAAGATTGATGATGCGGCATACAAGTCCGGTGAAATTTATGAATATTTCCAGGATTACTCGATAGCGCTTGTGTATTACGAAAGGGCCTATCAGTGGGACCCTGATACGACTCATCCTGCGAAGTTCAGGTCGGCCCGTATTCTGGATAAACGGCTGCACCGCTATGCGGAGGCACTGGAGCTTTATCGGCAGGCCATCAAAACGGAAGGTAAGTATGGAAAGTACAGGATGTGGAAAGAGTTTGCAGAAGAGCGGATAAAAGTGTTGTACAAGACCGAGGGGGAGAATGAGTAACGTTGACAAAAGTTTGAGGTAAAGGTTTTTAAAGTAGTAATTCGGGCCTGGCTGGATATCAGGCCCGTTTTTTTTATGTAATTAAGAAAAAAGATGTTGTTGGAATTTGAGCAAAAAGTGGCTGATTTTATAAAAGCTAACAAGCTCTTCGGCTCTGTGGATAAAGTTTTGTTGGCAGTTTCCGGCGGAGCGGATTCAACGGCACTTCTATATGCAATGCGAGCGCTGAGCAGTGAGAACGTTTTCAGGGCCGAGCTGCTCTGTGCCCATATAAATCATCAGTTGAGAGAAGCTGAAGCGGATTTGGATGAAGATTTTGTTATCGCACAGTCAGCCAGGCTGAAGTTAGCCATAACAACGAGGCGAGTGGATGTGCGCGGGTATGCCGGTCGTAATAAGCTGTCGATTGAGACGGCGGCCCGGGAATTGCGGATTAAAAATCTTCTCGAGATTGCAAGGGCCAACAACTGCAAGACGATAGCAACGGCACATCAAAAAAATGACAATGCCGAGACCATTCTGCAACGATTAACTCGCGGGACAGGATTTCGCGGACTCGGAGGGATTTGGCCGATGCGTGTCTTTGGCTGTGAATTTAAGTTTGTAAGGCCGTTGCTGTGCGTCCGGCGAGATGAGATTATCGAGTATTTAGAACAGCGGAATCTAAAATGGCGACAGACCATACAAATGCTGATTGTACATACAGGCGAAACTATATTCGGCATCGGCTGCTTCCGGCGTTACAACAAGATTGCACCGGCTTACTCGTGGAGCAATTATCCGAGCTGTCTGAATCAGCCCGCAGGTTCTATAATCTGGTTTGCAGCCGTGCAAATAAGGTATGGCCAAAAACTGCTGATACCTATGGCATAAATTGTGCCGGTGAAAAGATAACGCTGGATTCGAAGATGCTTCTGGCTCAACCACAACCGGTAATGGTCGAGCTGGTCCGGCGAAGTTTGACAGCCGTCGGCTGCGGCGAGAGAGATTTGACTCAACGTCACTATGAAAGGATATTACAATTAGCAGAACAAAACGTCAGCGGCAAAAAAGTGGCGTTGCCGGGCGGATTTGTGGTTGGCGCCGAATACGGGAATTTGATTTTCGCTCGGCCACAGAAATCAGAAGACAGAAGTCAGAAGACAGAAGACAGAAGACAGAAGACAGAAGACAGAAGTCAGAAGACAGAAGACAGAAATCAGAAGACAGAAGACAGAAGACAGAAGTCGGAAGACAGAAGTCAGAAGACAGAAGATAGAAATCAGAAGACAGAAGACAGAAGTCAGAAGGCAGAAGTCAGAAGGCAGATGTCAGTCCACAGGAAGTCTTCTGTTGTCCTGGAAGTTCCTGGGCAGACGAAATTCGGCAAGAATTTGATAGAAGCAACAATCCT
This sequence comes from Planctomycetota bacterium, assembly GCA_022566315.1. Lineage (GTDB taxonomy): Bacteria > Planctomycetota > Phycisphaerae > Sedimentisphaerales > Anaerobacaceae > NIOZ-UU13. The sequence goes on along the minus strand of JADFJC010000228.1, from coordinate 728 downwards.
CGAAGCTGAGGAGGAGGAATTCGAGAAATTCAAGGCGGGGAAAAACAATTTTATTGAGAGGTTTGACTTTGATAAGATAAAGCCGCCGTTGGTTGTTCGTTTTCGCAGGACCGGCGACAGGTTTGTTCCTTTGGGTTTGGGCGAAGATAAAAAGGTGGGCAAATTCATTACCGCTGCGCGAGTGCCACAGGAAGTACGACAGAAACTTCTTATTGTCGCTGATAGTGAAAGGATAATCTGGGTTTGGCCGATTCGAATAGCCGAGCAAGCTAAAGTAACCGGCGGGACCCGAAAAATTCTTCAACTGCAGATAACCAGCATTCCGATGCAAGCTAAATAAAAACCTGAAACAAGAATAGAAACAAACATGAGTACAAATAATTACTCGCGTCGTAACTTTCTAAAGGTCATAGGCCTGGGCGTAACCACGCTGGCGACACACGGCTGCGCGAGTATCTCCCGGCTAATCGGGGGCAAGGTATCCGGGGACAAGCCCAACATCATTTTCATTTTAGCTGATGACTTAGGCTGGGCAGAGCTGGGATGCTATGGTAATAAGTTTAATGAAACACCCAATCTCGATAAACTGTCACGCGAGGGTATGAGGTTTACCGACGCCTATGCAGCGGCCCCTGTTTGTTCGCCTTACCGGGCAGCTTTGATGACGGGGCAATATCCGGCAAGAGTCGGCATTACCGATTACCTGCGGCCAAACGATGCAAGGCACC
>JADFJC010000227.1 GCA_022566315.1 Planctomycetota bacterium | reverse complement strand
AACTGTCTTACTGACACAGCGTTACGAGAATTCCGAATCGAGATTAGAGGACTTTTTTCGCATCAAACGTGCAGGTAGCTCTAATTATAGAGGCTCTGCTTTTTCGCCTCCGCCAAAAAGCAGCCAGTTATTTACGTGCCTATAAGGCCCAGCAGGCCCAGATTCGTGAATCGTAAATAGCCCATAATCAATAGTAAATAGTAAATAGTAAATCAGGGGGAATTACCAATCATGAGCACCGAGAATCCAACTTTAGCTCACTTTAGGCACTTTAGCTCACTCTTCACTCTCTCGCCCCTCTACATCTGTCGAGAACCCTCTACAAATCAACCCTTTTTATGCAAAACAAACCCAATTTCCAAAAAAGTCAAATGAACGCAAATCTATATAATACAACGGATTATGAAAGAAAACGCGATTGGACACTTGGTGAAAACAAACCCAATTCAAACCCAATCAAACCCAATTTAAAAAGAGCCAAAATGAATATAAACTCACTTATAACAAAGGATTACAGAAAAAAAGATGATTTCGCAGTCCGAAAAAACAAACCCAATTCAAACCCAATTTCCGAAAAGCCCAAAATGAACGCAAACGCTTTTTCACAAAAGGATTATGAAAATGAAACCGCCTTCAGGCCCAAAAAAACAAACCCAATCAAACCCAATTTCACCTACCCCCAAAGGGGTAAAACAGAAGTCCGATGCCGCATGTCAGAGGTCAGATATCTGTCTTCTGTCTTCTGTTTTCTGTCTTCTGTCCATGGGCACCTGGGTCGCTATTGGCAAACCAAGCTTAGAAAGGTGGTAGAGAAATGTTGAGATGGGCTTCTATTATATTTTTAACTTTGGGGATTTCACCAATCCGGGCAATCGAACCCTTTCGTCTGGTCCTCACCGACGTCGAGCAAAACGTTTATAAGGAAACCATACACCTCACAAGCAGTGCTATAACCCCGGATTGTCCCGTTTCATGGTCGGTTCGTAAGTATGTCCTTCACGGCGGCAAGCAGGAGGGCGTCGAGGTCATTGAGGTCAACAACGGCAAGCTCCGCTTTACGGTAGTTCCAACGCGTGGGATGTCAATTCAGCAGGTGCTGATGGGCGATTTGCGTCTCGGCTGGGATTCACCGGTGAAGGGCCTCGTTCACCCGAAATACATCAACCTGCATACACGACAGGGTCTGGGCTGGCTGGAAGGCTTTAATGAATGGATGGTTCGGTGCGGCCTGGAGTTCTTCGGTGGGCCTGGAACCGACGAGTTTATCGACAACACAGGCAAAAAGGCAAAGATGGATTTAACGCTGCACGGCAAGATCGGCAATACCCCGGCATCGCAGGTAGAAGTGATTGTCGAGCGCCAGGCACCTTATCGCATCCGAATACGCGGCAGAGTCGATGAGGCCTGCCTGCACGGACCAAAGCTCGAATTGTGGGCAGAAGTATCAACTGTGCCGGGTTCCAACACCTTCCGAATCTCGGACAAGATAACCAACCGCAGCGCCGTCGAACAGGAGTTCGGCATTCTTTACCACGCAAATTACGGCACACCTCTGATGGAAAAAGGCTCGAAGTTCGTCGCTCCGGCGCGTCAGGTAACACCGATTAACGAATATCCAGCCTCAGATGTCTCCTCTTATAACCTATACCGTGCCCCAATGCCGGGATTTCCTGAACAGGTTTTCTGTCTACGGCTTTGGGCGGACAAAAACGACCGGACGAAGGTTATGCTTCGTAACGCCGCGGGCGACAAAGCCGTATCAATGGCTTTTTCCATCGAGCAGTTACCTTTCTTTACGCTCTGGAAAAATCCGGTGGCTCACGAGGATGGATACGTAACAGGCCTGGAACCGGGTACCGGCTTCCCCCGCAACAGAGCGATTGAGCGCAGATTCGGCCGTGTCCCTAAGCTTGCCCCGCATCAAAGCCGTCTTTTCACAATTGATTTTACTCTTCACCTCGGCAGGGACCAGGTCAACACCGCAGCCAATGAAATCGCCCGCATCCAGGCCGGCCGTAAGACCCAGGTGGATACCGACCCCCTTGCCACCGAGAAGCTGAGCCTCAGTGATATCGCCAAGGCTGCAAAAACCTGGCGCCCTTCTTACACATCCTGGTATGGTAAACCGGCACCGAACTTCACTTTAACTGACGTCACCGGCAAAAAACATAAACTCAGCGATTACCGAGGCAAAAATGTTCTGCTTGTATTCTGGACAACCTGGTGCCCGCCCTGTCGATTGGAAATTCCACATCTAATTGAACTACGAAAAACCGTCAGCGAAGACAAATTGGCAATTCTGGCTATATCAAACGAGAAGACGGCTTTGGTTAAAAGGGTCGCATCCGAACAAGGAATAAACTATACAGTCCTTCTCGAAAAGGACAATATGCCGACACCGTTCGGAGTTATGAGGATTTTCACAACCACCGGTATTCCAGGTAGTTTCTTTATCGACCCGCAAGGCAAAATAAAGCTGGCTACTTCCGGTCTAATATCATTAAGAGAAATCAAAGCTATACTCAAGGCCGAACAACCATAAAAACCATCGGCCGTGTGCCGTGTAAGAAATCGGACAAAACACCGAAATAGATATTCCGATAAAACCTGAGCGATATGGGGTCCGGGGAGTTTCTCAAAAAAAGCGGGCGGTGAGATTCGAACTCACGACATTCAGCTTGGGAAGCTGACATTCTACCACTGAATTACGCCCGCAGAAAAGGCTCATATCTTCTTTTGCAATAAGTCTATACGATTTCTCTGCTTCTTGTCAATACCTTTGTTTGGGCCGAATTGTGCAAGAGTACCCAGAAAACTTTTCTTTGCTTCCAGTTTATATTCTGGTTCGGATGACCCGCCGGAGATATGCCTGCGTTATCGACAGGTGCAGGCAAGAAAGCACGGGGGTGCAGGCAGGTACAAGTGGTGCAGAATCGCTATGTCATTCCCGCCCCGCATCGTAGTGCGGGGCGGGAATCCAATTAGCCTTGTATCAACGTTGTTACGGCTGCGGCCAAAGCTGCTCATCAAGCTGTGAATCCGTTAGCTCGGCATAGACCACACCGTATTCATCCATGTCAAAACGGCTTGTCAAACGGCAAAGTCATGCCGGCAAGCCAGGCAACCTCAGCGCCCGACAAAACGTGGTTGAAGATCTGGGCATCATCCACTTTGCCGGGGAAGGAACTGGTCTGCGTGATACGGCTGCCAACATGAACGCGGTCAGCCGACGCAGAGAGGTCCTGTACGTTGGATTTGCCGGTGTCAGTGTCCATCAGGATACCGTCGCCGTAGTACTGTATGGTCGTCCCATCATACGTCATGGCATAATGGTGCCAGTCCAAAGCTACCTCGTCAGAGAAGATGGTCTCTTCCCAGCCCCAAACGTGGGCGCCGACACCGCCAGGCCCGCCTAAGCTTCCGATA
>JADFJC010000116.1 GCA_022566315.1 Planctomycetota bacterium | reverse complement strand
CAGGCAATTTGTTCGTAACTGACTTTCGCAATCGCGGCTGATAAATCAGGAGAACCCTGACTGGCGTGACCTAAGTGATGGCTGGTAAGGTTCAGAACGCATGTAACCCAGATGTCTCCCATTCGACTACCCCTTCGACTTCGCTCAGGGCTACGGCTAATTCAGGGCAGGCTTTTGCGCTCGACATGACAAGGGAGGGATTTGTCATTCCGACCGAAGTGGAGGAATCTGGTATCGAGAGTTAATACCATTTATAATGACAGTATGCCAGTGAGCAAGACCTATTACATCCACATAATGACTAACCAATCGCGTACGTTGTATGTCGGTTTGACTAACAATATCCTCAGAAGAGTCCTGGAACATAAGACCGGGCTTATCGAGGGATTCACCCATCGCTATAATATCGACACACTCGTTTACGTTGAGTCCTTTGGTGATGTCGATTCCGCCATCGCACGAGAGAAACAGATAAAAAACTGGAGGCGAGAAAAGAAATTACGGCTGATAAATCAGGAGAACCCCGACTGGCGTGACCTAAGTGATGGCTGGTAAGATTCAGAACGCATGTAACCCAGATGTCTCCCATTCGACGGAGTTTACCCTGAGCGTAGCCGAACGGGCTCAGGACAGGCTTTTGCGCTCGACATGACAATTTAAATTTTAAATTTCAGATTCAAAATTTAAAACAGCGAATTCGCCGAAGTATTTTTTTGCCGCCTCATCGTAGGCCTTTGCGGCCTCGATTTCATCATCAAAGTAGCCAATAAACCTGCGTTTACCATTAACTTGTATTTTTGCTTTCCACCTCTTTCTCATCTTGTTCCAGTGAATCCCTTTATATCTTGAACTGCTCTTTCTTTTTCTCTTTCGATTGTTCCAGTTGTTCTGCGTACAAGTAACCAATCTCAGATTTGCCTTTCTGTTGTCTAACCCGTTATGATTGATGTGGTCAACAAACATGTCTTTGGGAGCGTTTATAATTATTCTGTGCATGCTTATTGTTATTGTTCTTTTTTCTGTTTTTGACCACCGGCCTCTAATTGCGTAATATGTATTGCCGTTATTGTATGCGTGCCATTTGTTTTTGCTTAGCCATTTGTAATCGTCGGTATCAACGATGGCATATTTTCCCTGCGTGAGTGGTATTCGTCTGAAGGTATAGCCGTACCGCAGCCGTCTGTACAAGAGGACCGGTAAGACGGCCAGATTTTCAAGCCAATCGGGAATTTTGACAGTGATCTCGGTAATAATCTGCCCCCGTAAAGAATTAGTAAATGGTGAGTGGTGAGTCTTTTATTAGCCAATTCACCAATTAACCAGTATTTGGCCTTCCTTGGCCTCTATAATTAGAGCTACCTGCACGTTTGATGCGAAAATTGGGGGGTTTTGTGAGAATCGAATCCGGCTAAGTGCTTATGTAGAAATGAATAAAAAAAAATTCAAAAATTTTGATTTTTGCTCACAGGTATCAGCGTATTTGGTTGAAAATTTACCTGGCCGATAGCGTATAGAGGTTCTGTGTGCAGTTTACCCTTGAGGACAGCAAAAGGCTATTTTGGCTTGTCATGGCGTTTGAGCTTTTTTTCGAGTTGCCTTGCGAGGGATTTTATGTGTTCTTCAGAATCCTCTTGGCCGCGAAGGATTTTACTGGCTTTTTGTTGGGGGTTAATAATCGGTTTAACCAGTATCAATAACATCTTATGGTCCTTGATGTCCGTGATAGTGCTGCGTTTAAAGAGTCCTCCCACAACGGGTAGTTTGCTCAATAGGGGTGCACTTGACCGGCTTTCAACTTTCTCGATTATTTTCAGGCCGCCGATGAGCAGTGTTTTGCCATCGGGAATCAAAGGACGCATCTTTATACTAACTACATCGACTTTGGGAATCTTGTATGGATATTTCCCCTTGTACTTGCGTTCTTCAAAGCCGAGGAGCTGGCGAATCTCTAATTTGAAATCCAGTTCAATGTTTTCGTTGTCAGGTGTAAGTTCCGGCTTGAGCCAGATACGGGTGCCTATTTCTACATAATCGATTTTTGGCTGCGGCTCGTCGGAAGCATCGTTAGGCTCGTTATAGTCTAAGACAGGGAGTTCTTCAGTCATAATTGCCATTGATGCCGTCATACCTTCCAGAGTTAGTACTTGTGGAGCCGCGAGTATTTTGGAACCCTGATGAGCCTGGACAGCTTTGAGAAGGAATCTGATATGGAGGTCATCAAGTATAAGGCTGTATGTTTCAGAGTTTGGTTCAGCGGCAGAGTCTGCGACAAGATGTTCCGACCAGGCGTAGGAGGTGGATATGGAATTTGCGTCGAGGCCGACGTCTTTTAGAAAATCCTCGCTCACCGACAAGAACTTTGTTACGATTAGGATTTCAGTAGCGCTGATGCCGAGCTTTTTCAACTCTTCAAATTTAACAAATCCAACATAGGTGTCGTTACGGAGAATATTAGTGCCCATTCCTTCCGTCAGTATCTTCTTGTCATAAGCTAATATGACATCGGGCGGGTCTGTTAACATCTTTCCCTTTGCCAGATATTTGACATTTGCTAAAGCCCATTCAAATTCTTCTTCATTTAAATATGGATAGCCTTGCAACTTCTGCATCGAATCCGGAAATCTGTCTTCATAGTCGTTTGCATAGGTTCGCAGCGCTGTGCCTAAGTTGGATAGTTTCTTAGCTGATTCGACTCGTTTTTCAATTTCAACCAGTTCTACTGCTGAGGCAACCAGGTAATAATACGGTGTCTTTTTCACAACATAAGGAGTGCCGCCCAGGACAATATCAAGTGCTGTTTCGAGCGGAACGTTTTGGAGTTTGGCGGTTACTAAGCCAACAACGGTTTCATCGGGGATAATGGGAATGCCCGCCATCGAAGCAATGTCCTGAAGCACCGTGACCAGGTCACTGTCGATAAAAGTGTTAGTAATAAGCGGTACTTCCGGAGCCAGAGGTAAGTTTGGTTCTGGCAGCTCATCGCGGGAGGAGCGCATATCATCCAAAAAGTGTTCGATTTGCTGGTGAATCTCATATGTCTGCATGACAGCAAATTTCTTCGGCTGTCGAAGAGGATAAGCGATTATGGTTCCTTCTCCTGTCTCACTGAGACCATACCAGCCATCCGGCTCGATTGTTTCTGTTATGCGACGAATGAGATCATCAGCGTCAGCATCAGTCTCGACCAGGCCAGAGATATCGTAAACCCGATGCACCATTGCCTCTTTACTCTCAATCCGCACGTCAGTTTTCTCTTGTGAATCGGTAGATGGGGTTATTATGGTCGGAGTTAAAATAATGAATAGCACCTCCTTAGACTTTTCTTTGGGGCCCTTTACATTCCTGTCAGTCTCGGAGCTTTTTCCTGTTTCTTTTAAACCGCCGATTATCAGGCTTTCGCCGGGGCTGGTGCGCACCCGAGTAGAAATTTCGCGCGTGGTGACGATGCGTATCTGTTCTATACCTTTAGGTATGGATATTGAGCTGATGGCTGCTTCGACCAGCAGGCCTATGTAGCCATCCGCAAAAACGTGGGGAGTGATTTCAATCGAATCCACCACGTCAATGTATTCCGTTTCTGTTGAGACAATAGTGGTCAGACCGGCGGCACCGGGTATGGTCTTAGTTATCACTTGCAGTGGTACGTGCTGACTTGATGAGATTCTTGCTGTTTTGCCGTTAATGACCTCTATTGTTGGATTCATCAAGATTTTCATATAGCCTTTTGAGATCATCATGTCGACCAGGGTCTCAAACTTCTTTTGTGTGACTCGTTTGTCATTGGCGGTTTCGTTCTCAACCGGGGCCGTGGCCTCGGCAGCTTTTCTCAATAAGACACCCACCTTTGTATCACGGAGACTTATTTTGTTACCCAGGAGATTCTCTGCCATAATGGTAGTTTCCCTGTCCATTTTTGAATCAAGAGAAACTTCGACTATAAGGCAGTCAATCTGAACGTGTGCTTTATCTTCAGCAGACGGTGTAGGGCTTTTTGCTATCGTAGGAAGAACAGTCGGAATGTCGTCGACCGATGGTTCTTTCTCTTGCTGACTTTCACCTGACCTATCATTCTCAACATGCACATCGATTTTCGAATCAGGCTGTTGGGAATCAGATTTGGTAGTAAAAGCAAGGGTAGTTGGTATCACCAATGCGATTATCAACAAAATCGCAGTTGCTGCAGGAATCCAGCTAAAGCCTGTCTTGTCACCTGAGTCCTTGCCGAGAAGACGGCATATCCGCCTGAATAGATTGCCTCCACTTGCTGCTACTGCTAATTGGCCCCGGCCGGCCCGGATTTCTTCCATCGAAGTCAAGGCCCTTGCATAACAAACCCGGTCGCCGGATATGCTCACCGCCAAATCGTCGCAGCAGTTTTCTCTTTCGGCGCGAATCTTATGCGAGATCCACCATACGGCCGGATGATAAAAGCCAAGTATCTCCACTATCGTTTGCAGGATATTAACAAGATAATCATATCTGCGGATGTGAGCTAATTCGTGCGCCAAGATGGCTTCCAATTGTTCCGCACTTAGGCCTGTCAGAGCGCTGGCCGGCAGTAGTATCACCGGCCTCAGCCAGCCGACGACAGTGGGTATTTGAACTAAAGCGGATTCCATAAGCTGTACTGTTTGTTTGACTCTTAGTCTTTCAGCCAACACTTTTAGTTTGCTGCCCAGCGTGTCATTTACCTGTTTAACCATTCTTCGTCTCAAGCGCTGCAATTGTGCCCAGCCGCCCAAATGCCAGATGGAAAGGCCAAATACACCGAGAAGCCATCCCGAGACTATGTATGGCAAAGCTGGTTCAAGAGTCTCAATAGTGCGCTGTTTCCAGGAATCGGCAGATATTGGAGCCACACTTTCAAGCTGCACCGGCTCTTCTACTATGGTAGTTTCGGCCGGGGGCATTTCTTCAATTGATAAAACAGCCGGTGCAGGCGCCGGTTCGATATGAGCTGCTGAGTGTGGTGCTGAAACTGGTACTAACTGAAGGGTGATAACGGGCAATAGAACGATCAGCGCCAAAGCCAGACAGGCAAGTGTATATCGCAGGGAAGGCGTGGATTTTCGCAATACTCTGAGCAGGATTGCTAAAAGTGATGCGACCACCGCAGCCTGCCAGACAAAATGAAGCAGTGTCCAGCCGAGTCTTTGTACAACTTCCTGTGAAAGAATATCTTCCAAAATTATCATGATTATTCCCCCTTGAATTCATCAAGCATTTTTCTTATTCGTGCTAATTCTTTTGCCGAGACCTTTTTGGCTGAAAGTGCCCGCATCACGAGTTTTTCCGCCGAGCCGGAAAAAGCTCTTTCGAGCAAATCGCCTACTAATTGCTTTTGGGTTCTTTCCTCTGTAATTGCCGGCTTATAGATATGCTTGAACTGAGATTCATCTCTACGTAGAAGTCCTTTTTCGGCCATTATTTGCATCAGTTTGAGAGTGGTGGTATAGCCGGTATCTTCATCTTTGTTCATTGCTTCATTGACCTGGCGAACTGTGCTCGGCCCGTTGTCCCACAGTATTCTGAGGATTGTCAGCTCTCTATCGGTCGGTCGTGAACTTTTGTGTCTTGCCATATTGAATCTCCTGTAGTTTTTTGTTTGTTGTCCTATATCGGCAGAATATACGAATACTTTCGTAATTGTCAACGAAAAAATTCGTAGATTTTAAAAATCTTTCAATGTCCCCATTTATGGCCTCAAAAACGCACAAGAAAAACGGCCTCTACGCTGATTTTGCGTAGAGGCCACAAAATCAAATAGCTAAACAAACACCGTCAAAAACTAAACGAAGCGATTAGTTTCCCTTTGTCTCCATAACGAACCATATCTCAGCCGGTTGGCGTTCGACTTTGAACTGCAAGTCAGTCTGATCGGTAAGGTTGGCCAGGAGCGTTTTTAGTTTCTTGGCTTTTTCGACCTCATCTTTTACATCCCTAAGTCTGGAAGAGCGATGGTGGAGGTAAGGGATCCTCACCTGCTCGGAAGATTTGGTCTTGTCAATAACCGACATTTTGACCCGACTGCCCAATCTTTGTAAAAAATCGCTTACCGAATCAGCGGTTCCTCCGCCTGCTCTTTCATCCGGGTCAACTTGGTCGGAGAAAAGATGGACCGAGTTACTCTCGTATGTTCCGGAAGGTGGATGGAATTTAAATTTGCCTGTGGCAACAATTACTTCTCGCTCGACTGTACGTTTTACGAACCGAATATTCCGTCCAAGTTCTTCAGCCAAAAGCTCTTCCAAGGCTTTCATTCTTTCTTCGATCGTCGTACCTGCCCGTACTATCCAGTCGCCCGGCAACTTGAGCGAAAGCAGTTCTTCAGGACCTTCGTATTCGTAAGATTCAAGTCCAAACAGGTCAAGCGGCTCAGTTAGATCCCGCACACTACCGAAGCCCCCTTTGTTGGGATCCAGTTTCCCATCCCAACTGAAAGTCATCATCCTCGGACCATCAGGGATAGCTCGTGCCTGGTCAGGAGCGTGATCGAAATAGTAATCTTTCCTTTCTGGGATAAAAGGCGGAGAAATACGTTTTATGACCTGTTGAGGGTCTAAGCGGTAAACCTGGTCAAACCGTTGCCTCCATGTAGGTAGTGCAGGCGGTATTGGCTTAACGCCTAACATCTCTTCCAATATTTCCTTCGCTTTGTAAAAGTTTAGCCTTCCAACGACCTTTCCCTCTGGATCAATAAGTATAGTAGTGGGATTTCCTGTAATATCATACGCTCCATAAGTAGCACCCAGTCTCTTTTTATTAGTACCTTCGTAGAAGGTTGGCTCGCCACCATCTATAGCTACTCGGAATGGCACGTCTGATACTCCACCATATTTTTCATAGACTTCAAGCCACTTCTTTTCCAAATCTTCCATTGAGGCACTATTGTAAAGAGCAATAATGACCAACCCTTTGTTCTCAAATTGTTTATGTAAATTAACAAGTCGGGGTAGATCTCTGCTGGTACTCGGAGAACTGCCGTTAAAGTAGATTATAACGGCCTTGCCTGTTAGGTCAGCCAGTTTTACGGGTGGGCCGTTCTTCCAGGCTTTGATCGGGCCGAACTCTATTGCCGGCTTGCCTATGAGTGTGGATGTTTTGGTTGGGGGTAAATCTATTATCCCTAAATCCAAATCAGACTCACCTTCCTTAACTTCTATAGTCAGACGTTTATGTTTGGTTGCTGCCGTAATACCTGGCGGTTTTCCACCTTTGCCCCCGGAACCATAGGCCATAAGCTGGTATTCACCTGGGGGTACAAGGAACTCAAATCGCTGGTTATCCGACGTGTGGCTCAGTACTCCGAAGCTGTCTTGATTCCATTGCAGGTAAACGTTAGTCCAGGTAAGCGGTCGGCCTATCTTTTTTAGGCCCTCACTGCCCAATCTGCCGTGCACGTGACAGACTGGCACCAGGGTCAACTCAATTTCCTCTTGCTTGCCATCTTTGGATATCTCACAGACCGCTCCTATACGCCGGTCCTCGTGTAGCACATAAAGCGCGAGCTTTCTGTCCGCCGGCCACGATGGAGAGAAGAGCTTTTCTCGTGTTAGAGTGATTTCGCCCAAGTCGTTGGAAATATTGTGTTCTCTGCTGCGAAGATACCATGACAGCTTACTGCCAAGAACTGGTACGTCGCGGGTACTAGCACCTGCTCCTGCTTTGGCGCCAGCAACCGGCCGACTGTCAGAATCAACCAGACGAAGCACAATGACGTTACTTTCCACATTGTTGGGATTCTCTAGTTCTGCCAAACCGATTGTTGGAACGATTATGTTCTGAATAGCGCTGGGCTGCACTGCAGGTCGAGTTTGCGCAAATGCAATGCCGACAGTAAGACATAGCACAACAAGACTCACTATCAAGGCCCATACCACACCGGTCTGCGGGTTGCTACAATTATCTTCCAAGATGCGGCGGACCCTTCCGGCCAGACCCTTCCTGCTGTGCACGACAGCGGGCACGAACGCCATCTGGCCACAGGGTGTCAAATCAAGCAGCGACTCTGCATAGTCTGTACCGGGCTGGACGGTGGCTACAACCCAGTCATCGCAGGCCTGCTCGCTTAATCTTACCAGCCGGGACTTTGCCCACCATACAAGCGGGTGCCACGGCAAAATACACACCACCAACTCTGCTAATAATCCGCTGATATGGTCCTGCCTTTTCCAGTGCGCCAGTTCGTGACAAAGCACGCCGGCCCAGTCAAGTCCATTGTCAAATCGTCCAGCTGCGCTCGGCACTAATAGAACAGGCCTGTGCCTCCAGCACCATATCACCGGACTATGAACGCCCCGGCTGCTGCGAACCATTACATCTTTATCGATTCCAAGTTTTGCTTTAGCCAGATAGGCTGCTTCTTTAATCCTCTGGCAGTCTAAAGGCAGCGCGCGGCCCAGCAGGCGAACGCCTAATACGAATGTTACAAGCAATCGAGCAGCTAAAATCAAACTTGCCGCGATCCATCCGTACAACACGACCAAATGCCAGGGGAATTTGGCACTTTCTGAACCAGTTATGGCTGGCGGTGAATTCTTTTCAATAAGACCAGGCTTATGCTCAATATTCTCAGCCAAGATGACCCCGGACGCACCATAATTGCTCGCTGTGACCCAGTCTTCGGCCTGCGATTGGATAACGACCGGCTCGGATACAAACATACCCAGCTCGTAGTGCTTTACCAATATGCTCATAACCGGCACAATTACCGCTGCCATCATCGCTAAAAACAGTACCTGATGTGCCCTTGATGAGCGATGTCTCAGGATGAAGCTGCTTACCAGGCCGACCACGAGAAAAATCGTGCTCTGCCATACACAGCTCCACAACAGAGAATCTCCTAAGAATAGTTCGCGTATCATTTTTTCGTCTCCTTTCTCTTCTCGTCAATCATTTTCCGAAGCTCTCCAAGCTCCATGTCACTGAGCTTGCTCTGACGCATCAGATGCTGAAACATCAAAAGGGCATCCCCGTCGAACATCCGCTCCATAAATTTGTGCACCGAGCTGTCGCCGGCTTCTTCGCGGGTCCGCGTCGGCAGATAAATATAGCTCTTGCCCTGGTTCCGGTGTCGCAGCCAGCCGGCCTTCTCCAGCTTCTGCATTGCCGTTAGAATCGTCGTGTAGGCGAGCTTCTTCTTAGAGCTAAGCCGTTTGCGTACCTGATGGACACTTGCCTCACCAAGCTCCCAGACCACCTCGATTACCGCACGCTGTAACTGTCCCAAATCATCAAGCAACTTACCACTCATAACATTAACCTCCATATCTTAAAACAAACCTTCGATAAATGCTACTTCGTACTAAAGTACTACGCCCCATAGTATTTGTCAACAAAAAAATAAATAAAAACAAATTTTTTTTCAACTCCCTGTTTTTATGCTCAAAAACGCGTAAAAAAGCCAAAACGGCTAAACAAAAACCCCAAAAGCTAACCGAAGCAGTACACGGTTAAGCCTTTTCTGAGATTATGGCTTCGAGCCGGCACAATTACACGGTAATTTTAACGCCGTTCTTCTGACATGGGGGGCTGCCTTGAATTAAATTTACCTCTGAAAAATATCCAAAAATTCTTGAGTTTGAGGCTATTTTTTACTTGCTTTTTTGGCCTGGAAGACGTATGATGTGATTTAGAGGGGGTGAGGTAGGGTAAGCTCGTTCTTCCAGGGAGGGTTGCTGTTTACTTAGAGCGATATCAAGCGCACGTCCTGTGGGTGGTATGCTGAAATATCAGCACTTTTTGAAAGGGTAAAATGATGAGAAGGACAATGTTGGCATCAATCTTAGTTTTCCTGCTGAGTGGGGCCGTATCTGCTTATGGCCTTTCTGAGGCATTAGACACAACTTTGAGTTTCACTACAGGTGGCAGTGCGGATTGGTTTTCCCAAACCACAACTTCTTATTACGATGGAGATGCAGCCCAGAGCGGAGGTATCGCAGACAACCAGGAGTCGTGGATGCAGACGACGGTTAGCGGGGCGGGAGTGGTGAGCTTCTACTGGAAGGTATCTTCTGAGGGCAGTTATGACTATCTGGAGTTTTACATTGACGGCTCGCTGCAGGACCGAATCAGCGGAACAGTGGACTGGCAGCAGATGACATACACGCTCTCTTTGGGTTCACACACGTTGGAATGGCGATACGTAAAGGATTATAGTGTAAGTGAAGGAGACGACCGCGGCTGGGCAGACAAGCTGGAGTGGGGTGGTGCCCAACCTCCCCCTGGTTCCCTCTCTGATGCGTTGGACACAACTTTGAGTTTCACTACAGATGGCAGTGCGGATTGGTTTTCCCAAACCGCAACCTCTTATTACGATGGAGATGCAGCCCAGAGCGGAGGTATCGCAGACGACCAGGAGTCGTGGATGCAGACGACGGTTAGCGGGGCAGGAACAGTGAGCTTCTATTGGAAGGTATCTTCTGAGGGCGGCTATGACTATCTGGAATTTTACATTGACGGCTCGCTGCAGGACCGAATCAGCGGAACAGAGGACTGGCAGCAGATGACATACACGCTCTCTTTGGGTTCACACACGTTGGAATGGCGATACGTAAAGGATTATAGTGTAAGTGAAGGAGACGACTGCGGCTGGGTAGACAAGGTGGAGTGGGATGGTGGTACTCAACCTCCCCCTGATTCCCTTTCTGAGGCATTGGATACGACTTTGAGTTTCACGACAGATGGCAGTGCGGATTGGTTTTTCCAGACCACAACCTTTCATTACGATGGAGATGCAGCCCAAAGCGGAGGTATCTCGGACAACCAGGAGTCGTGGATGCAGACGACCGTTAGCGGGGCAGGAACAGTGAGTTTCTATTGGAAGGTATCTTCTGAGGACGGTTATGACTATCTGGAATTTTACATTGACGGCTCATTGCAGGATCGAATCAGCGGAACAGTGGACTGGCAGCAGATGACGTACACGCTCTCTTTGGGTTCGCATACATTGGAATGGCGATATACCAAGGATCCGTATGTCAGTTCCGGCAGTGACTGCGGCTGGGTAGACAAGCTGGAGTGGGGTAGTGCTCAACCTCCCTCTGGTTCCCTTTCTGAGGCGTTAGACACAACTTTGAGTTTCACTACAGATGGCAGTGCGGACTGGTTTTCCCAAACCGCAACCTCTTATTACGATGGAGATGCAGCCAAGAGCGGAGGTATCTCGCACAACCAGGAGTCGTGGATGCAGACGACGGTTAGCGGGGCAGGAGTGGTGAGCTTCTACTGGAAGGTATCTTCTGAGGGCGGTTATGACTATCTGGAATTTTACATTGACGGCTCGCTGCAGGACCGAATCAGCGGAACAGTGGACTGGCAGCAGATGACGTACACGCTCTCTTTGGGTTCACACACGTTGGAATGGCGATACGTGAAGGATTATAGTGTAAGTGAAGGAGACGACTGCGGCTGGGTAGACAAGGTGGAGTGGGGTGGTGCTCAACCTCCCTCTGGTTCCCTTTCTGAGGCGTTAGACACAACTTTGAGTTTCACTACAGATGGCAGTGCGGACTGGTTTTCCCAAACCGCAACCTCTTATTACGATGGAGATGCAGCCCAGAGCGGAGGTATCTCGCACAACCAGGAGTCGTGGATGCAGACGACCGTTAGCGGGGCAGGAACAGTGAGCTTCTACTGGAAGGTATCTTCTGAGGGCGGTTATGACTATCTGGAGTTTTACATTGACGGCTCGCTGCAGGACCGAATCAGCGGAACAGTGGACTGGCAGCAGATGACGTACACGCTCTCTTTGGGTTCACGCACGTTGGAATGGCGATACGTAAAGGATTATAGTGTAAGTGAAGGAGACGACCGCGGCTGGGTAGACAAGCTGGAGTGGGATAATGGTATTCAACCCCCCCCTGATTCCCTTTCTGAGGCATTGGATACGACTTTGAGTTTCACTACAGATGGCAGTGCGGATTGGTTTTTCCAGACCTCAACCTTTTATTACGATGGAGATGCAGCCCAGAGCGGAGGTATCTCGGACAACCAGGAGTCGTGGATGCAGACGACGGTTAGCGG
>JADFJC010000226.1 GCA_022566315.1 Planctomycetota bacterium | reverse complement strand
GAAGTCAACAAAGTTGACTACACAATCTCCATTCCAATCGCCAACTAATATTGACTGACATTCATAGTAAATAGTCGTAAATGTCCAGACTGGACTTGAATAAGTTGATCTGACCCCGAATTATGTACCAACCTTGATTAGAGAGTTATCCATGTTCCTTGTCCTGCAATCCGCCAGGCGGAGCGTAGCGGAGCCTGGCGGATTGCAACTCGCCGCGAAGGCCGCCGGGGCCATATAGTCCAGGCTGCTGTGCGGACGATGATTATTATAGTCCAACCGCCAATCCTCCACAATAACCTTTGCCTCCCTTACCGAATAGAAAACCTGACGATTCAAAATCTCATCTCGAAGCTTGCCGTTGAAAGATTCAATGTAACCATTTTCCCACGGACTGCCGGGTTCGATGTAAAGTGTTCCAACATGCTTTTGCGTCAACCATTTCCTGACCGCATCAGCAATAAACTCGGGCCCGTTATCGCTGCGAATAAACTTGGGCACACCACGAACCATAAACAAATACTCCAGCACAGAAATCACATCCTGAGCACGGATCGACCGGCCCACCTCAATAGCCGGACTTTCACGCGTAAACTCATCCAGTATCGTCAACAACTTAAGCTTCCTGCCGTCTTCCGTCTGGTCGCTCATAAAATCATATGTCCATACATGGTTGGGAAATAGGGCCTTTCTGACAGCGCAACTGTTCTGTGAATCGCCCTTTGCCTTTTTGAATTTGCGTCTGTAAGGCACTTGTAAGCCCTCCTTTTGCCATATCCGCTGAACACGCTTGTGATTAACATTCCAGCCGGCCTGACGCAGTTTGGCTGTAATCATACGATAGCCGTATCGCTTATGCTTTTTCGCAAGCTTATTTATCTCTCTGGTCAATACCTTGTCCTTATCCGGCTGCTTTGTCTTATAACGCTGCGTCATTCTCGGCTGACTGATAACTTTACATGCCCGACGTTCGGAAACATCCATCCACTGTTTCACGTGTTCTGTCGCCTTTCGCTTCCTTGCCGGGCTCAGCAATTTCCCGATAATGCCTCTTTAAGAATGGCATTATCCAGGGACAAATCCGCCACCAACTTTTTGAGCTGAAAGTTTTGCTTCTGGAGGGCCTTTAGCTGTTTGACCTGGCCCAGCTTCATTTGGCCATATTGCTTTCGCCAGTTGTAGTAGGTCGCATCGCTGATCTCGAGTTTTCTGCAGGCCTGGTCAATCGTGCCGCCGGAAGCAATAATGGCATCGGCTTGGCTGAGCTTTTTCACTATTTGTTCCGGCTTGTGAAATTTACGTTTCATCTGGGTATCCCTTTCATTAAAAAAGACGTAACCGTTCACAGTTTTTGATAGATTAACGATGGATATTTTTTATTACTCCAATGAGCAATAACAGTTTCATGAATAAAATCAAAGACATTTCGCTGCTGTTTTTTACAGGTGGCAATGGTAGTCCAGATACGCTCACACCAGCGCATGCCGGCATCTCCGCGAGTGCCCTGGGTTATCCTGCGGTCAATCACCACAGGGCGAATCTGTCGCTCAGTGCCATTGTTAGTCGGCTCAACTTCCGGGACGCTCAAAAATCTGAAATAATTCTCGGCGGCCCTGCCCTTGAAACGCCTGGCCAATTTTTTAGCAAGTTTATGGTCCGGCGGTCGTCGCATTCGTTTCAAAAAGCCGGCTTTAATTCTTTCCATCGAACGAATAAAACCTTTGGCAGTCAACTTGTCGCGGCGATGCAATGTATCAAACAGCTTTTTAAGCCATTCAAGCAGTTCACTGCCCCAGCGGGACAGTTTTTTAACTTTGTGCTCGGTAAGGAAACGAATATCTCTAATCAAATGAGCCATGCAGTACTGCATACGGACATCAAACAAACGGGCGTATTTGCGGTATGCACCCCAGTAGTCGGCACCGATAATACCGGTAAAGTCTTTTCCAAGCATTTCTTCAAGTACTTTACAGCCTCGCGATTTATCGATCTTAAACAGACTGTAATCGGATGTATCAAAACACCACGTCCAGCAAAGATCGCCGTTATCATGGTGTCCAGTTTCATCCGCATTCACCTTCGACTCATCCGGAAGACGCCGAGCCAGTTGTTCATAAGATGGCTGAAGAGATGCAGAGACTTTTTGGGTCGCTTTACAAAGCATACCCCGCGATACCTTCAGCTTCATCAATTGCCCGAAAAACTGCTGGATAGTCGTATAAGACATATGGCAGGAACCTTTCATAAACGCTATCGAAGCGGTTACATCGGCACCGAGCAGGCCGCCTTTGCGAATCGCATCCGGCATAGGAGCAATGTGCGTTTTTTGCGTAACAGGGTCAAGATATTTTCTGGCTCTATGTTCTATTACTTTATACATCTTTTCCGGCAGTTCTATCTGCTGAATTATAAACCATTCATCAAGCCGCTTAAGGCCTTTGGCGTCTTTATCTTTAAGCTCGTATTCAATAACTTCATCTACTTGCTCAGGCTCAAAAGGCCGACGCGAAAACTTTCTATGCCCATACTGGCCGCCTCGCTTACGTTTTCTGCGGCCTACCTTAACAACGGTCTTTTTGGGCTTTACAATGTCACTCGAAGGTGGCTTAGAAGAATTATTCGAGTTCTTTTCCAGCTGAGCTATTTTTTCTTCGAGCTGCTTTATGACTTCTTTGAGCATTTTTATTTCAGCAGCTTGTTTTTCAATAATCAGATCTTTTGCATCCATGCACCTTTTTTAACATGGCGCAGGCAAAAGCGCAAATTGCCTATTTTAACATTTTGCACTTTTCATAAAATATTTCTGTGAACGGTTACCTATTTTCTATGTTTCTGTATTATTATCGAGTAGTTGGCGGTTGTGTCAAGTATTTGTCCTTGAAAGAAAGCTCAGCAACGGTACAATTACTATGATGCGAGGACATCGGCGGGACGATAACGCACCCAATAAAACCGAACCCTCGTAATCAAGAACTGAAAGGTGTAATCGGAGAGGTGTCCGAGTGGCTTAGTCATCTCAGGCGTTTTTAACTACTTTTCATATAACGACTTACATTCACAACCTCTTGTCGTATAACCATTTACAAAGCCTGCAAATGACACTTTCGGCCATCCCATGACCGTTATAATTTCAAAAGTTATACGGTGAGTTATAAACAGGCTACTTGTTACCATTCACTTCGGCCTTAATTTCATCCACTCCCTTGATTATATATCCCTATACTCTACTAACACCGTCTCTGTATCAATTTCCATATTTTCAATCAGCTTCTGAATCTCCGCTTCATACAGTTGCTCATGCTTTGTGATCTCCGGGAAATCCTTACTGAACTCATAAGTCAATACATCCGTGTCGTCATCGGTATTCAAACTTCCCGTAGCATCCTCATCGACCGTCACTGTAGAATCGTCTGCCGTTCCTTCCTTGTCGGTAGTTGTCGTCCTGTCAACAGAGTCTGTAGCGTTCTCCGCTATATC
>JADFJC010000115.1 GCA_022566315.1 Planctomycetota bacterium | reverse complement strand
GGCTGCGGCTTCGGCTGGCGGCCTCAGCAAAACTCGGACTACCAACCAGTAGGCCTGCGTTTTGCTTCCTTGCCAGCCTTGTCCTCGCTGGAGCCAAAACGAAACCTAATTTCTTTACCAGTCCTAAGGATAAAGCAAATCTCTTTCATACTCAAGGAAATTCACACTGCGTAACTATCTTTAGGACGGGTAAAGAAATTAGGGTTGGTCTGGCGGCATCGTTGAGTGGAGAAGGCCCCATTGTTTTTGACCAGCCGGCCGGCTAATCCAGAAACTTTTTCAATATCGCGGCTGTGTGCATTGCAATGAGCATCAGATAATCCAAATCGCTCAGACTGTAGTGCTCGTGTTTCATAGCGTTGTCAATATACAGCACCCCGAAACAGCCGGTCGGACGCATAATCGCTGCTACTATTGCTGAGCGTATTCTTCCCTTCGCTTCCACTTGAGCTGAAACACTCGGCAGGACAAAAAACTGTCCCTTTTCAACCGCCTGAGTGATTTTTTCACTGAGTTGTAATTCGTTAAGCTGGACCGGTGAGCCGTCTTGTTTTTTACCAGCGTGACAGGTCATCGGGCCGGCAGGTTGCTTTCTCAAAGCACACCAGACATGGTACGCACCGAACTGCTCTAAAGTAATATCCAACAAGGTCAACAATAGTTCATCGAGGCTGCCGGCTTCAAATATACTCTCGGTTGCCTTCGAAAAATCCGACAACCTCCTGGCCGCCAATCTCATGGCCGGGGCGTGCTGGGCATCCGGTCTTCTTACTACAGTTTCGTGCTTGGGGACTGTCAGTGATGCCTCAAAATGAAGCGTATCCTCCGAATGAATCGGTGCCTCAGACACAGAGTCTTCTTCGAGAATAATTTCGAGGGTAAAATCAATTATACGAAGACAATCGCCGTGTTTGATTTCGGCCTTCTGGATTACTTCTTTATTGTTCAGATATGTTTTGTTCGCCGAGCCTAAGTCCTCAACTATCCATTTTCCACCACCCGTGCTGTGGATTACCGCATGCTTTCTCGAGACCCCTTCATCAGGCAAAAAAACTCGGTTGTTGGCTGCCCTGCCAATAGAAACAGGGCCTTCGGTGAACTGGAGTTCTCTGGCAGTGCCGTCGCTTTGTTTTACAAGCACCCGCATCGTTTTCTCTCCATGTATTTGAATGTAGAACCACCTCTGTTACTATTATCCATATCTTACACAATTTGTCAAGTAACTATCATCCGGGTAGCAAATATATTGTAGAAAACGTCAAATAATAGTAAAAAAAAGCTGTTTCGGTGTATTCTAAAATACACAGATTACACTTATTTTTGTGATTTGCGAATCCGATGGCGGTAGTGGTCCAGGATGACTGCCGCCACAATAACACAGCCTGTGATAAGCCGTTTAGTCGATTCCTGCGCCCCAATCTGGGCCAGGCCGGTGCCCAAGACCGCAATGATAAGCACGCCGAAGAACGAGCTTACCACCGACCCGCGACCGCCCATCAGGCTCGTACCTCCGATGACCACTGCTGCGATGGCCTGAAGCTCCAAACCGTAACCGGCGTTGGGATTGGCTGATGACAGCCGCGCCGTGTGTATCACCGCTGCTATGGATGTTAGAAAACCGCATAGGACAAAGACCGCAAGTTTAAGCGGACGCGGGTCGATTCCGGACAGTCGAACCGCCTCTTCGTTTGTGCCGATGGCTATCAGATAGCGCCCGAAAACAGTGCGAGAGAGAACCAACTGCCCCGCGACCACAATCGCAACGGCTACGATAAATGGAAGGGAAAACCCCAGAATTGAGGCATCGGTGATTACTTCCACAGGCCCGCCGATATATATGGTCCGTGATTCGGTTACAAGGTAAGCGCCGCCTCGCGCGATTTCCAGCATCCCTAACGTAACGATAAAAGCCGGCAGCCTCCACCGTATTATCACCAGACCATTGGCCGCGCCGCAAAGAATACCCACCGCAAGGCATACGACAATCGCTGCCGGAAGTGGAAAATTGAATTTAACCATAAAAAGACCTAACACCGCACCGGCCAAAGCCATCACCGACCCCACCGACAAATCTATCCCCGCAACTATTAACACGAAGGTCATCCCCACAGCCACGATGGTTATGTCCGGGACCTGGTTGGCGATCGTCCTGAATGTCGTGAGCGTGAAGAAATTGTTGGCTTTGATTCCGAAGAAGATAATAAGCACGGCCAGCGCCAGTGCCATACCGAGATAATCCGTAATAAAAGCCGGCAGGTCCGCTATGCTCTTTTTCATTATCTTTTTTAGCATAAACTTCTTTTAGTCTCTGCTCAGACGCCTACGTATTCGCTAAAAGCGGCAGCCATTATCTTTTCCTGGCTCCATTCACCCCTGTCGAATGTAGCTGCAACCCGGCCAGCCGACATCACCATAATACGGTCGCAAACAGCCATAAGCTCCTTGGTGTCCGAGGAAACTACGATGACGGCCTTTCCTTTCTCCGCCAGCTCCGCGAGCATGTGGTATATCTCGAATTTGGTCCCGACGTCGATGCCTCTGGTCGGCTCATCAAAGATAAGAACATCGCAGTCCCTGTATAACCATTTTGCGATGACTACCTTCTGCTGGTTGCCTCCGCTCAATTCGCCGACTGCCTGCTCAACGGATGAACAGCGCACCGACAGAGCGTCGATATACTTACCGGCCACGGCTCGTTCTTTGGATATGTCCATCCAGCCGAATCGGCTGACGTCGCGCAATCGCGTCAGCGAGATATTAACACGCACAGCAAGAGCTGACAGCAGTCCCTGCTCTTTGCGGTCTTCGGTAAGCAAAGCAATACCGTTGCGCACCGCATCACGGGGCGAGCGTATTCTGACTGGTTTGCTTGCTCCATATAGATATATTTCGCCGCTGTCAGGCCGGTCTGCGCCGAACACCGCACGCATCGTCTCTGTCCGGCCGGAGCCCATCAGCCCTGCCACACCGAGAATCTCACCCCGGCGAACCTCAAAGCTAACATCTCTGACCTTCCGGCCCCGCGTAAGTCCAACAACACGAAGTGCTGCCTGACCCACTTTTGAGCTATGCCGCAATTGTTCGTGCTCTAAGTCACGACCAACCATCATACGGATAATATCGCTAACGCTCAACTCGCTTGTCGGATTAGTTGAAATGACCTTTCCATCTCGAAGCACCGTAACACGGTCGGCTATGCGAATGACCTCTTCGATGCGGTGCGAGATATAGATGATGCCGACTCCTTCGGCCTTGAGTTTCCTGATTTGAGTGAAAAGAAGCTCTATCTCCCGGTCGGTAAGTGATGCGGTCGGCTCGTCCAGTACCAATATCCGGCACCGCCGCGATAGTCCTGCCGCTATCTCAACCATTTGCTGCTGCCCAACTCCCAGCAATCTTACAGGCACATCAGGGTCAATGTCTCCAAGGCCTACCTGCTTCATAATTTCTCTCGCGGCGCCGTTAAGCTTGTCATAGTCAATAATTCCGAATCTGTTAGGCAGTTTCTCGATAAAAATGTTTTCGGCAACGCTCAGATTGGATATAAGATGCAGCTCCTGCATTACCATCCGGATACCGTGTGCTTCGGCATCTGCCCTGCCGTTCGGCTCGTATTGCTGCTCGTAAAGACACATTTGTCCCGAGTCAGGCTTCTGGACACCAGCTATAATGCTCATCAGTGTACTTTTGCCGGCACCATTTTCACCTACAAGAGCGTGAACCTCACCGGCCCTCAAATCAAAATCCACCGCCCAAAGCGCCTGCACCCCTGGGAATGATTTGTCAATGTCACAAGCTCTAAAAACTGTTCCACTCGTTGCGGATTTCATTTGAGGGTTTCCACTGTAATAAGCTCAACCAGAGTTTCTTTATCTGAAGGCGCACCCTTTCCCTTGAGCATCTCAAGGGCGTACTCGATACCGTACAGGGCCAGCTTGTCCGCGTGCTGGTCAATTGTACACAGAATCTTTCCTTCTTTAAGCAATCTTTGCACCGCTGAGATGTTGTCGAAACCGATGACTAAAATATCGTTGGACTTGCCGCCTGCCTTAATAGCCGCTATCGCACCGAGGGCCATACTGTCATTGGCGCAAAGGACGGCCTTGAGGTCCGCATACTCCGTAATCAGTGCTGAGACAATCGGTTCTGCCTTTGCCGTCTCCCAGTACCCTGACTGGGAGCTGACGATGTCCATTCCGCCTGCCTTCATCGCATCCTCGAAACCGAGCTTGCGCTGAATCCCATTGAATGCGTTGGGTATTCCTTCTATAACTACCACTTTGTCCCCCGGCCTTAGTTTGCTCGCTAAGTATTCGCCGGCAAGCCTTGCGCCTTTGCGATTGTCCGGCCCGACAAAGGGAATCTTAACACCCTTGTCCGCTAACACGGCAAAGTCGAATTTGTTATCAATATTGACTACTATAATACCCGCATCCATCGCCCGTTTACATACCGGTACCAGGGCCTTGGAATCAGCCGGTGCAATCACTATAGCGTCCACACCTTGAGCAATCTTCAATTCAACGTAGTCAATTTGCCTGGCTACATCCTGTTCGTCCTTAATGCCGATTACCGTAAGCTCGTACTCATCCTCGTGCTCCTTATGGTGTGCGCGGGCGCCTTCCTCCATCGTCTTGAAAAACTCGTTGGCCAGAGACTTCATTATCAAAGCAATTATCGGCTTGTCTGTCTTACGCTGCTTACAGCCGACCGGCAGGATGGAAAAAATCATAGCACAGAAGATAAGACCACTAATAATTAACCTGTTATACTTTCGCATCGTTTACTCCTTCAGTAGGGGCGGTTCGCGAACCGCTCTTACAAAACTTTCTACCGCTTCTCTGGTGGGCATCGAAGATTGTGCTCCCATTTTGGTAACAGACAGGGCCGCCACCTGATTAGCGAACAAAGCAGCATCGAAAAGCTCCCTGCCTTGAGCCAGACCAACCGCCAGACTTCCGGTAAAAGCGTCTCCCGCCGCCGTGGCATCGACAGCATCTACTTTTACGGCAGGAACAAATTCCATTCTGTCATCGCTGGCTAACAAAAAACCCTTCGCCCCCATAGTTAAGATAACTGACTTGACTCCATATTCCAACAGTTTCTTTGCCGCCGCGCGAGCCGAATCTTCGTTCGTTACTTCTATGCCGGTGAGAATCTGAGCTTCTGTTTCATTTGGCGTTAATACATCCACCATTTTAAGAAGTTCCGGACGAAGCTCTTGGGCAGGGGCAGGGTCCAGGATAAAAGGCACTCCACAATTATTTGCTAACTGAGCGGCGAATTCAACTGTTTCCAACGGCACTTCGAGCTGGGCAACCAATGCACCCGATGAAGTAATATCGGATTCAGCTCTCTTGATATCTTCCGGAGATAACATTTGATTCGCACCCGGAGCTACCACAATTACATTATTTCCGGCATCATCAACGATAATCAGAGCCACTCCGGAGGGAGCTTCTTTGGTTTGGATAACATATTTCGTATTGATTCCCTCTTTTTTGAAGTTGTTCAAAGATTGCTCTGCGAATACATCATCACCCAATTTGGCTATGAAATAAACCTCCGCCCCCAATTTTGCAGCCGCCACCGCCTGGTTTGCACCTTTACCGCCGGGAGTCATTATAAAATCTTCACCCAGAATAGTCTCCCCCACGGCAGGTATCCTCGGAGATTTAACCACCAAATCCATATTGGAACTGCCGACTACGACAATTTTCGGTTTGTCTTGTTTGATTTTAAGTCCTCAGCCAGAATGTTCTTTGATTAAATTGAAATTTCCCATCTATAATGCCAATTCA
Organism: Planctomycetota bacterium; assembly: GCA_022566315.1. Taxonomy (GTDB): domain Bacteria; phylum Planctomycetota; class Phycisphaerae; order Sedimentisphaerales; family Anaerobacaceae; genus NIOZ-UU13. Next base: position 6,345 of record JADFJC010000115.1, on the reverse strand, counting down.
TACTGGCCAGAGATTGGCCTGCCTTAATTCATCTTTCTCTTCCTGAAGCTTCACGAAGATCCTTGAGAAATCCTGGGTGGACTTGGTGACCCAGATTCTGGGCCTTGTGCACATCCTCCCAGGCTTTGTCGTATTCTCCCTTGTGGTAGTAAGCAATCCCTCGATTGTTATAGGCCATAGCATCCCTTGGGTTTATCTCAATGGCCTTGCTGTAATTTGAGATGGCCAGGTCATATTCGCCTTTCTTCGCATAGGCAAGCCCACGATTGTCGTAGGCTTCAGCATACACCGGGTTTATCTCAAGGACCTTGGTGTAATCTGAGATGGCGCGGTCATATTCACCTTTCTTATAATATGCAAGCCCTCGATTGTTGTAGGCTTCAGCATACACCGGATTTATCTCAATGGCCTTGCTGCAATCTGAGATGACGCGGTCATACTCGCCTTTGTTATTATAGGAAACCCCCCGATTGTTGTAGGCTTTAGCATCCTTTGGGTTTATCTCAATGGCCTTGCTGTAATCTGAGATGGCCTGGTCATATTCGCCTTTCTTCGCATAGGCAGCCCCCCGATTGTTGTAGGCCTTAGCATCCTTTGGGTTTATTTCAATGGCCTTGCTGAAGTAGAAGATAGCCGCGTCATATTCAGCTTTATGGTAATAGGCACCCCCCCGATAGAAGTAATCTGTGGTTCTCTCTGCACATCCTGTGAGGAATAGACAAACAACCATGCCTGACCCGAGCAGTACCCTCTTAAACGTTTCTTTGTTCTGGACACACATCATAACTAAACTTTCTTTCCTGCAATCCCCCTGCCGACAGGCAAAGCACCGAAGAAAAGCTGCCAGGCAAATTTGCATCGTTGGTCACCTTCGTCCCATGAAATTCGATATTCACTCGAATGGGAAATCCGGATTAAGCATCTTTACGTTAGTGCTTTATAATTTATAATTTAAGAGACTGTCATTTCGTTAATCTATCAACCAAAAAATCCTCGAAGGCGCCTAAATCTTTCCATTCGGTGGCACAGTTAATCGTTTTGGCGTTTTCATCGATTCTCGTGTACCCATCGTCAGTAACCCTGACTCCCAGCTTTTCCATCTTAACTAATTCGGTTGACATAGCTAAATAAATGGCCACCGTATCGAAGAGCGTTGTGCTGCTTGAATTGAGCTTTTGTTCGACCCTTTTATTGACCTCTGCCTCGCTTAGGTCCTTGTCCTTATTCAGTATTCCTTGTTTGTACCAGGCACGATAGTTTTCTATCAACGCTCGCGTTAAAGGGCTGTTTCTTTTCAGCACTTTTTGATATTTTTGGCCTTTAAGCTGGACTATGCCGCACGTATCCAAAGGGGTAATTGTCATATCCCAGGGTGCCGTAAAGACCTTTTGTGCCTCTTTGGCGAAGGCCCTTACATTATATTCGGCGCTTGGTTTTGGGCTGCCGCCATATCCACGGTAAATACTGCCGTGCATTCCGACAAACTCCGCTTTCTCGGCTATCCGCGGTTCGCGCTCGAGTGCAGCGGCGATATTAGGCAGCGGGCCTACTGCAACCACTTTTATTGGCTTTCGGGATTTCATTATAGTATCAATCAATGCCTGGACACCATCTTCATAGATAGTGCCGGGATATGATGACAGCTCGTAATCTTTTATCCATGCTTGTTGCCTGTGGCTGGCTTTACTCTGTTGCACTCCTATGCCGATGGGTATATCTGTCCTGCCGACGGCTTCCAAAAACTTGGCTACAACCTTTGCCTTTGACGGGGTGTTACGTACCGCTGTCGTAATCAATTTAACATCGAATTCGGGCGATTGGAGGAGCATGGCCAGTGCCCAGATATCGTCAATATCATCACAGATGTCCGTATCGAAGATAACAGGTATTCTTCCACTTCGAGACAAGGATGAATTGTTATCCGAAGCGCAGGAACTCAATGCTATTAAAAACATCACCAGAATCCCCAAAATGATTAGGCGAATAGGCTTTAATGGAAAAGCTAATCGCCTTAATCCCCCACATGTTGAAACGCTGGTCTCGTTCATAAACTGGACCTCCTAATTTTAAAAAGTTTTTGTTATCGAAATCATCTGTAAATATAATCTAACGCCAAATTTTGTCAAAGCAATTTGATTTTTTCGATAATTGTATATATAAGTGTACTATGCGAGTAGTGATAACAGGCGCGACCGGCTTTATAGGCAGGGCATTATGCAAAGAGCTTCATAAAGATTATGAAGTAATTGCATTGTCTCGCGACTCAAATAGAGCTGCCAAATCAGTGGGCGACTGGGCTAAAGTTGTCGAATGGGATGGAAGAACAACCGGAACCTGGATTCAGCAGGCGGATGGGGCTTTTGCTATCATCAATCTTGCGGGCGAAAACGTTGCTTCCGGCCGGTGGAACAAATCGAAAAAGGCCGGTATACTTCACAGCAGGCTGGATAGTGCCAGAGCAGTACTCGATGCGATAAAGCAGGTGGGCAAAAAACCCACTGTCGTAATTCAGGCCTCAGCTATCGGTTATTATGGCTCTTGTGGTGACAAAGGATTGGACGAGACCTCGCCAGCAGGTAAGGGATTTCTGGCCGATGTATGTCGCAATTCCGAAATCATTGCAAGCCAAATCGAAGAAGCAGGCGTCAAATGTATAGTCATCCGCACGGGCGTGGTGCTGGGAAGTGACGGTGGGGCCCTTCCAAGAATAATGCTGCCTTTTCGTTTTTTTCTCGGCGGGCACCTCGGAAGCGGCAGACAATGGTTTTCGTGGATAAGTCTTGATGATGAGGTCGCTGCAATAAAATTTCTAATGGAAAATGAGAATCTTAAAGGCGTTTTCAACCTGACCTCCCCGCAGCCGGTGACAATGAAAAAATTCTGTAGAAAATTGGGATGGATTATAAGAAGACCCTCATGGCTGTTTTTCCCCGGATTCATCATGCGGCTGGCTTTGGGCGAAATGGCTAATGAGATGCTTTTATCCGGACAAAGGGTTCTGCCGAAACGACTACTTGCCGCAGGTTTTGAGTTCGAGTATCCCGATGTCAAAAAAGCCTTAAAGGCCATTAAAGCTCAAAAGAGAAAATCATAAATCTAACTGATTATTGCAAGGATTTCGAGGACTTGAAATGTATATCATACCGGCAATCGACCTGCGGGATGGAAAATGCGTCAGACTTATACAGGGCCAGTATAACCGCCAGATAAACTACGAGGACGACCCCGTAAAACAGGCCCGGGAATTCAGCTCAGCCGGGGCAAAATGGCTGCATATCGTAGATTTGGATGGTGCCAAGCTCGGCAGACCGGTCAATACCAACGCTATATCAGCGATAGCGGCTCTGGGACTATTCAAAATCGAAGTCGGCGGCGGACTGCGCGATGAAGCATCAATACAACAACTGCTCGATATGGGCGTCGAAAGGGCAATAATCGGCACCAAAGCCGTGAGCGACTTTGAGTGGTTCAGCGAAATGGCTGAGAAATTCAGCGGTAAGATTGTCCTCGGCCTCGACGCGAGAGGTTCAACGGTCGCCACTCACGGCTGGACGCAGGACAGCCACCATAATTTATTGGAGTTCGCTGCCGAAGCTGCCAAACTACCATTGGCGGCAATAATATACACTGACATCACCAAGGATGGTATGATGACAGGGCCAAACCTCGAAAGAACAAAGGCGCTTATTGAAACGGTGGATATGCCCATCGTAGCTTCGGGAGGTGTAAAAGAGTTAAGTGACATTAAAAAACTGGCCGAATTGGGCGCCGAAGCGGCAATAATCGGCAGAAGCCTATATGAAGGTACGCTCAAACTTTCCGACGCAATAAACGCCGCCGATTAGCGTGCGGCGTTGTGCATGCAGCATTTAGTTATTCCTCTACGCTATCCGCTGTACGCTATACAAACGACGAGCCACGAGTCACGAATTCGTCATTCCTTCGCCCCGTGCTCCTTCAAGGACACCTGCCATATGTCGAAATTACCAGAGCCACCAATAGCACCGGGCCGGTTGGAGGCAAAGTAGAGGATAGAGCCGTCGGCTGAGATGTCGGGGTTGAGCTCCCAATCCGAACCATTGATAATTGAGCCAAGGTTCACGGGAGTGCCCCAAAGGTCGGCTTTCGTTTTCCGCGTTGTCACCCATAGGTCGCCGTTACCGTACCCACCGGGCCGGCGAGAGGTAAAGTAGAGCGTCAGGCCGTCTGCTGAGATGGACGGCGCTTCCTCGAAACCCGAACTGTTGACGATTGGACCAAGATTCACCGGGGTACCCCATGGGTCGCCTTTCGTTTTCCTCGTCGTCACCCATATGTCCTGGTCACCGTACCCCCCGGGCCGCTTGGAGCTGAAGTAGAGCGACAGTCCGTCGACCGATATGCTGGGCGCATAGTCATGAGCCGAACTGTTGACCGTCGGCCCAAGATTTACCGGCGTGTCCCAGGGATCGACTTTCGTTTTCCTTCTCGTCACCCAGATGTCGGCGTTACCAAAACCTCCGGGCCGATAGGAGTTAAAGTAGAGCTCCAGCTCATCGGGTGAAATACTTGGGTCATACTCGTTAGCCGAACTGTTGACAGTAGGCCCGAGATTGGTGGGATTGCCGAAGGTGCGATCTTCATCCGCACTTTCGGTTGTCGGCTGATTATCCGCTGCGGTGGTCAGGACTACGGTAGTCGGGACGGCAAGCAGAGCCGTCAAGAAAACGACCGCCACTACAGGTAAACTTGGGTGTTTGTAGAATTTTTTTCCTGGTCTCATCATAGTCTTTATCCTTTCTTCAATATTTTTTACAGGCCCGGCTACAGCCAACGATGGAACCGGCCGGGTCGATTTATATTCGGCAACCAACGTGTCAACGATCGCCCTGCTGTAATCCTTGGCTTTAGCGCCTAATCTGGCAATGGCCATCTCATCACAGCATTTCTCTCGTTCGGCTCGGATTCTCTTGTTTGCCCACCAAACAAAAGGATGGAACCAAAATACGGCCTGGGAGATAACCTGCAAAAGATTGACCACCGCATCAAAACGCAGGACATGGCCTAATTCGTGCCCCAAAACACCTCTGCGATGTTCGACGTTGTTGACTTTGACGAAGTTAGCCGGCAGATAGATACTACCGTGTAACAGACCCCATACAAACGGCTGGCCTATGCCTTCAATCAGCCAGGCCTTCGGGAACGTTTTCAACTCAAGGCCGGAGAATAAATCCTCAATTCCGGTTCGCATTTCGGCTGGAAGCGGTTTTCGTTTCCCCCTGAGCCAAAACTGGGTTCGTAACGCTTTGGTCATGGCGACAAGGACAAATGTTGCTACCCCAACGATCCAGGCCAAGCCAAGCCATTGGCGAGGGCTGAGCCTTGCCGGTCTTGCTGCCACCGTCCGCGTAGGCGCTGGAGGGACCGGCGTTGAAGGCAACGGGAGAGGTTCCACCTTGGGCATGACCGCAATCTCAAACACCGGTACCGGTTTGTCCTGCGGCAGAACCGCCAGCGGCACGGTCAGCAAAGGCGGAACCAGACATTTAGCCAAGACGATCAGCCAGAGCAGGTAGCGAACATGTGCGCTTCTGTTCTTCAGCGCGACGGTTGCCGCAGCTATTACCGCCACCAGGACGGCTATCTGCCAGCTTTGCGTCAGCAGATAATTTGTGATTTGTGTCAAATAATTTTCCATTATTACCGCTCCAATAAAATTATTAGTTATTTTTTACCAGCTAATTGTTTCAGTTTCTCGATATCGCCAGCGTCTATTTTCCCGTGTTCGGCTAAGTACTGCATAAGTGGAATTGGGTCGCCGCCGAACAGCCTGTCTAAAAAATCACCGACGGACCTCTTGATGACGTGTTCGCTCTTGACCGCGGCGAAAAAAACATGGGCCTTGCCCCGGATGCGGTGTTTGATATATCCTTTCTTTTCGAGCCGGCGCAGCAGGGTTTGGACCGTTGCGTAAGCTATTTTCCTTTTTGCAGGCAGCTTGTTGCAGACATCCTGCACGGTTGCCTTGTCGAGCTGCCAGACTAATCTTAGGATTTCCGTTTCAGCAGGGCTTACAGCAGGTAACTTCTTCTGTGTCATAGCAATCTCCTTTTACAATTGTATTTTACAAGTGTACAAGTATAATATCGTACATTTGTACAAGCTGTCAACAAAAAAATAAAAAAAATTTAAATTTTTTTCAGTGCTTCTCTTGGCTATCAGCAACGCACATAGTCATTAGTCATTTGTAATAGTCATCTGACTATTACACTAAAGGATTGTTAATCTGTAACTCCTGTTTATTTAAGGCCTTATACCGATTCAGTAGCATTCTGTAGGACCAATTATTGGTTGCTTAAGACCGTT
>JADFJC010000114.1 GCA_022566315.1 Planctomycetota bacterium | reverse complement strand
GCCGTGAAGAGTCCGAAAAAACAAACCCAATTCAAACCCAAACAAACCCAATTTCCAAAAAGCCAAAATGAATATAAACTCAATTATAACAAAGGATTACAGAAAAAAAGATGATTTTTCGGTCCGAATAAACAAACCCAATTCCCGAAAAACCCAAAATGAACGTAAACGCTTTTTTACAAAAGGATTATGAAAATGAACCGCCTTCCGGCCCAAAAAAACAAACCCAATTCAAACCCAATCTTGTCCGCCGTAGGCGGATTCCAAATGAACTTAGAGCTTATCCGAATAACCGGGTTCGCTCTCAATTGGTGCTGTCCTTGGGACTCCTTACGGAGGACTATTGACAGATTTGAAAATTTTAGTTACTGTACAAAGCAGACATAGATGAAATCAAAACTGTGCTTAGCTTTTGAAAGGAGAATTGCCAAATGAAAAGACGAGAGTTTCTGACGGCGGCGAGCCTTGCCGGGATAGCAGGTATGAGTTCTTTGGCGGCTGCTGCAGAGGGTGAAGATGGCAAACAAGAATATTTTGAGTTCAGGAAATACCGTTTGCACGTAGGGTCGAAGAAAAGACTTCTCGGCGATTTTCTGCGCAAAGTGGGAATACCTGCGATGAACCGCATAGGGATTGGGCCGGTCGGGGTCTTCAATGCGATGTATGGGCCCAGCAGTCCGACGCTTTATGTTCTGCTCGTGCACAAATCCCTGGACACGGTAATGAACTCAGCTTCGCTTTTGATGGCGGATAAAGAGTATCGAAAGGCGGGGGCTGAGTTTATCAATACGCCCTTGTCTGAGCCGACATACGTGCGAATGGAAAGTTCGCTGATGGTGGCTTTTAAGGATATGCCGAAACTGGAAGCTCCGGAAAAGGGAAAGCGGATTTTCGAGCTTCGGACATACGAAAGTCACAGCATCAAGGCGGCCAAGAAGAAGATTGAGATGTTTAATGAGGGCGGGGAGATAGCGATTTTCAAAAAGACAGGTTTGCAGCCGGTGTTCTTCGGCGAGACGTTAATAGGCCCGAAAATGCCGAATTTGATCTACATGCTGGTCTTTGAGAATATGGCCGACCGCGACAAGAAATGGGGCATATTCGGCGGCAGCCCGGAATGGAAGAAACTCAGGGCCAATACCGCTTATAAGGACACTGTTTCCAATATTACCGACATAATCCTGCGGCCGGCGTCATATTCGCAGATATAATTGCCAGTAGTGAGTAGTAACTGGGTTACCAGGTTATTTGGATATCAGGTTGCAGCACCGTAAGGCGTCCTGTGGAGATATCAGGATAACAGGAAAAAACAAATTTATCCTGATAACCTGGTACCTTGATCCCGGCGCGCCGGGACTACCTGGTAACCTGATATCCTGATAACCAATTAACGTGTAGCTGGTTTTGCTCCGAGGATTTTGAGAGTTTCTTCAATAACGGGTAAGGTTTTGGTTGTAACCTTTGGGTCGTTAAAATCGCCGGTTACCTCTATTCTGACAACGGCTTGGCCAAGGCCTTCGGTAAGAGATTGCAAAACGGAAGGGTCGTCGGTGGCAAGACGCCGGCCCCGGGCGGTAAGAACCAAATCGATATTTCGCGTTTTCAGGTCCATCCGGCCTGAGCCGTAAAAGGCGACGGTCTGGCCGGAGAGGTCGAGCTTCTTAATAAGCAGGTCATTGTGCCTGATATATGAATCAACGAACATCTGGTCAAAAACGCAGTCCTTCGACTGGGTCAGTTTCAATACCTGCAGAAGCTTTGCCAGGGGCGAAAGTTGCCCGACCTGCATATCGCTGATTGCGAGTCTGCACGTGCCGATACGTGAGGAACTATCGCCAATACGGGCATTGATGCTCAAAAAGCCGTCCATTCTCCCGCTCGTATAACCGTTGTCAGAAATCTCTTTGTTTTTTGTGTCCGAGAGAAACTGTTGTAAATCAATATTGTCAAAACCTATCTGGAGCAGATACTCTGAAGCTCCGTCGGTTCCGCCTCTGGCGGATTTGAACTCAAATTTTCCTACTGATTTTCCGCCGTAACACTCGGCGATTAAATCCTCGGTGGACCAACACCGCAGGTCAGGGTCATAAAAGATATCTGCCCTTAAATTAGTGAAAGACTTGCCCAGAATCCTGAGCGTGCCGCCATCAAGAGCAGCCTGGCAATTACTAAGACCGTCAGTGGTTTTATACAAGCCTTTCATTTTCAGTATCGCATCCAATTCGGTTTCGGCATCGGATATTTTGAAACGACAGTTTTTGAATCTGATATCGCCGGAGAAATCAACGGACTTTTGACCATCATCTGTGGTGAAGACCCGGATATTCTCGAAATCCAAATCAAATCGGCCGGCAGGCGAGAGACTGCTGTATAATGGCTGAATATGCTGCGGTAAGGCCGTACCGAGACGCTCGTCGAAAAAAATATCGTCAGCCGAGAGATGTAAAAGGGCACTACTGAAAACACCGTCGGCCAAAGCTATTTGGCCGTTCAGTTTTATGGTTGCGGCCTGGGCTGTTGCCGGAACACTATCACCTAAAGTTGCGGTAATATCCTTAAGCGTGATGCTGTCTTTTGTTATCGACAAGGTGCCGGTGATGTCTCTGAAGGGATATGGAAACTGCGGTAAATTGACGCTGTTACCCAGACAACCTATAGTTATCCTGTAATCAGGAGGGTCTGTGAGACTCTCTTTGTTCAAATCGGCGCTGAGATTTAGTTTGCCCTGTGGTTTTAATTCGGCGACGATTTCTTTCAGGGACTCAGGCACGAAACTAAACAAATCATCGTTTAATCGCACCCGCTCAAAATTCAGCGACAGGCGATAGAGGGACTCCTGGTCCTTCCGGCCCGGCCAAATTCGGCCGGTCAACGAAACCGAACCATCGCCGTACCGACCGGAGAAGTTTTTGACAGTTATCAAATCAGGCGTAAAAACGGCATTGGCCGATATATCAGAGACAGGCGAGGAAAATCGCTCGGACTTCAAAGAAGCTTTTTTGAAAGACAAATCGGCTGTAAAAGTCGCGGGGCCGGAACCCTGTCCTGAAATCTTCACCCAGCCATCAGCCAGACCGGTGGGATGGATTCGATTGTATAAATTCCTTTGCGTTTCCGGCAGTGCCGCCTCCAATGTCGAATCAAGGGGAATATTGTTCACTTTGACCGAGACATCATATACCGGGCCATTGATGCTGCCGGTTGCTACTTCGCCATTCAAGGTTATCTTGCATTCGTTTACCTGCGAAACCACATCCGAAAGGATTACTTTGCCTCGCTCGAAAAAGAGTCGGCCTGTAAGATTTTTTAATGGATAAGGAAAATGCTTATATATAGCTTCTGCGCCGCGCAGCTCGACTGTCAATTTTTTTTCCTTGTCCGTTTGTGACCGTCGGCTGAACCGGTAATCTATCGCTGCAAACCCGGTCGGTGAGAAAGCTAACCACGATTCTTTCTGCGTTGTGTTTAGCACATCATACAGTTCATGAACTAAAGCGATGTTTTCGCTCGTAATCCGGATTTGGTATTTCCAATTTGGCCCGAAGTCCCGGCTCCAGCCGTTAAAGAAAAGCTCAACGTCGCCGTGCTTACCGTTCAGATTGTTCAGTGCCACGCTATTTTGGGTAAAATCTATCCGGCCAACCAAATGCTCTATTGTGTACGGGAACTTGTAGTTGCAAAACGCAACATCCTTACAATAAACTTTTCCTGACAACGTACTTTCGCTTAGTCGGTTTAAATTGCCTGATGCGTCAAGGTCAATATCTATTCGTCCATACGGCTGGTATTGGTTGAAGAATTTTTGCAAAGCGGCAAATGGGCTGGACCTTTCCAAAAATGCCGGCCCGAGCAATGCAAATTTGTCCAGCGCCGGACTGTGTTTAGTACGCAAATCCTTTATCCTTAGCTTCAGCGAGAAAGTGTTGTCCGGGTCATACTTTAACTCGGCGGCCAAGGTGTCTATTATCCATGCCATCTCAAGCTCAGGTACATCCACGGATGAAATTCCGCCTGCAATCGTAACGTTGCCCGGCTTCCAAAATCCGGTCAGCCGACTTTTGCCATAACCGGAAACCATTGTGGATGTCGTTATATCAAAGCTGTAGCCTTTTTGTGTTTCCTCATCGAATCCAAATCTCGCATTAAGAGGTACTGATATAGCAACTTTCACCTCCCCTTTTGAAATCTTGCTATATTGCAGTGTTCCCGCCTGGAGATGAATGCGCGGCATTTTGCCGGACGTGCCTTTAGGATGCTTGATTTTAAGTGCCGATAAATTCCACCAGCCCGTATCTATATCATATTGGGCGTTGAAGACAAAATCATTGACCTCTATAACTTTCAGCCGGGGCCGCAGTAACAATAGGCTGCTTAGACTAAAGCGGGCATATACTGTTTCTGCCTGGAGTATGACCTCATCGCCACTTTGCTTTTCGTAGGGACTGATTACAAGCTTTTTGATGATGACCGAGCCGTTGGTGTGGAAATTGACCGATTCGGTTTTTATCTTTGTGTTGGTCAACTCGGCAATCTGTCCTAAGGCGACGTGGCACAAAGCTCGGCCTGCAAAGATGAAAAAAAGCCATAGAAGAGCGGCCAGAATCAATACTTCCACAAGCCAGCGAATGACACTTTTGAGTTTCAAGTTTTGAATTTTGAGTCGGGCCATAGAACAACGCAAATAATTTTGAGTTTGTAGCCGTAGGGTGGGGCTTGCCCCACCAAGACTCTGTTTGGTGGGCTAAAGCCCACCCTACGCCATTCCAACTAACTACTCTATTCGTCAATCAATCATCAATTCCTTTAATCGCCTTATCCGCAATATCCCGACGGCAATAAGCACCGTCGAATTTTATTTTATCCACGGCTCTATACGCCCTTTCCTTTGCGTCTCGGATTGTCTGTCCCAGGGCGGTTACGCCTAACACTCTTCCGCCGTTGGTAACAATATCCCCGTCCATATCTTTGGTGCCTGCGTGGAATACAATAACGTCTTCGAGCTGTTGGGCTTCTTCCAGGCCGAGTATTTTTTTGCCTTTTTCATAATCGCCCGGATAACCGCCTGAAGCCATCACCACGCAAACCGCCGGCCTTCGGTCCCACTCAAGGGTAACCTGGTCTAATGTACCGTCACAGACAGCCAGAAGAACTTCCAGCAAATCGCTTTTCAGCCGTGCAAGAATCGGCTGGGTTTCGGGGTCGCCAAAGCGCACGTTAAATTCCAGCACTCTCGGTCCACCGCCGGTAATCATAAGCCCTGCGTACAGAACGCCTTTGTATGGTGTGCCGTTTCGATTCATACCATCGACCACCGGCACAAAAATTTCACGCGTAATATGATTCATTATGTCCTCAGTAACCACAGGTGCGGGACTGTAAGCGCCCATACCGCCGGTGTTGGGCCCGGTGTCACCATCACCGATGGGCTTGTGGTCCTGCGAGGATTCCATAATATAGATATTCCGCCCGTCCACAAAGGCAAGTATCGAGGCCTCTTCGCCGAGCAGTTTATCTTCAACGATGATTACATCACCCGCCGGGCCGAATACTTTGTCGCACATTATCTTTTCAGCAGCTAAGATTCCATCGGAAGGGTCATCACAGACAAAAACGCCTTTACCCTTCGCAAGGCCTGCGGCCTTTACCACGACCGGCTCGTCTCTGCTTGCGATGTATGCTCTGGCATCGCTGAATCTATCGAAAGTTCTGCCCTCAGCCGTGGAGACGGAGCTGGAGCGCATCAGTTGCTTTGCAAATGCTTTATCCGCCTCGAGCTGAGCGGCGCCGGCGCTTGGGCCGAATGCCTTTATGCCCGCAGCTTCAAACGCATCGACCAGACCCGCTGCAAGAGGGTCCTCCGGGCCGACCACCACAAGACCGACATCATTCTGACGTGCAAAGTCCAGAAGCTCATCGGTATCATCGGCACCGATAGGAATATTCTGTCCACATTGTGCTGTGCCGGGATTGCCCGGTGCTATGTAAAGTTTGGTTAAGTCTTTCGACTGAGCCAATTTCCAGGCGATTGCATGCTCGCGTCCGCCACTGCCAATTAATAGTACGTTCATTTTTCAACCTTAAATTATATTCTATATCTCACACCTATCTCCACCATGGAATGGCTGCAATCTTTTTCTGCCAATGTATCTGCAACTGGTTGTTATTAGCTATTCCTTCTTTGGTTTTGCTCTTTTTGCTACTTTGACTATTGCATCCAGTTTCTCCATAATCTCAGGATCAATCTTATCCTTTGGAACCAAATCTGCCAGAATGTGGTAGTCGTTCTTCAGAAGGAGATTATCCATTCCCAGCTTCTCAAAGTAGATTTTGAATAGCCTATCAAGAAAAATATCTGATGCTTTGATATCAGGTGACCACGGTTCACAATCGTACAAAGTCTTGATGGCGCTAGAGACTTCTTGAATAGACTCTCTCATAGCCTTTTCTCGGCGCGACGACTCGGCTACACCAAATAGATCATCTGATTTTTGCCCACGTGCATATGCAAGGAGAACATCCTCCATGCATAGGTAGTTCTCAAGTTCTTTTCGTTGCCATATCATTTGCTGGAGGTCTGGTTTTTCTTCAATTGTTCTGTCAAGCCGGTCAAATATAGCAAGCCCGATAAGCTCTGGGTAAGCCTCACGTAAACCGTAGAAATGATCGAACACCTTTTCCACCTGATTAGTAACATAGTGTACGAATGGTCGTTCAAGCAGCTCCGCTGCTTTGTGACCCAATATCCTTGCGAATTTCTGTAAAATAGCCAAATCTGTGGAACCTTCAAGGTATAGTACCCAGCCTCTTTGTTCTGCGAGGTAGTATTGGTCAAATCCTATCCTCTTTAACGCTTTGAGAAGCTGGCTACCGCGATCGTCTATTCGGTGAGGTTTGCCGACGAAAGCAATGACAATGTCTTTGCCGGCAGCTTCGTTGAGAACGACTTCAGAGTGGCTTGCGGCAATTATCTGTGAGCCTCGCTGCTCGGCAACATCAGTAAGCAACTGATATATCTCTCTTTGTCGTAAAACTTCCAAATGCGCATCTGGTTCGTCAAGTAAGAGGACCGTGTTTGGATTAGCGTACAGATGAGCCAAAAGCAGGAGAATTTGCTGGAGTCCCCGACCTGAGCAAGATATGTCGAGGCGAACTCCGTTCGGCTCCTGATATTCCATAGTAATCTCACCTCGCTCACGAATGTACTTGGGCGGTTTGAGGTCAACGCCAAATAATGTCTTTATACTCACACAAAGCTCTGTCCACTCTTTTTGGTTAGCTTGATCAAATATCTGGTAGCACAGGTTCCGAAGGACTTGAGCTGTTTGTCCCTCTCCCATTAAAACATTGATACGACCTGGCTCCAATTTGGGTTCCATAGCCGCCAAACCCGACATAGGAGGTAAATATGCGATACGAACTTTGTTAGCTATTTCCGGTACTGTAGTAAACTCCGCGATTTTTACAGGCTTGTCTTCAAAACCCGGCTTACGAACAGGTCTGCATAAAATCGATTCTTCATTGACATAATCAAACTCGAACCCACACGACCAAGATTTATCATTGGTTATGCCATCCACAATGATGTCAATTCGAATGTTTTTTGTTCGAGGCTTACTACCAGAGGTATCTACGTCTCTGACATGCAAATCGCTCCACAGAAGTTTTGCCTTGGGAACAGGGATAGAGACGAGGTCTCTTCTATTGATAGCAACCCCAGGTCGCTTTGCAGGAGAAGCTTTGGTGCCACGTTTCTCTGACCATTGTTTTAAGCCGATTTCCCATAGAGCCAGTGCCTGCAAGGCTGCGGTCTTGCCAGAATTATTTGGCCCGATGAGCACGACAGACTTGCCCAATTCTATTTCAACATCCTTCAATTTTCTGAATTTCTTGATTTGGATACGAGTTAACATCTTTCTCGTCTCCTATAATGTTCACCAAATGTCCATATTCACGCCATAATGCCACGGAGGCAGGGCTATTCAGACAAGTGTTTTTTGCTTATCCGTTTACAATTAGGTAAAAACTAAAAATTTTTCAAGCAAATGACGTTCAAAAAGCAGTAATCTACCAGAAATAGTGGCCATACACAAGTCGGCACTTTAACTATAGAGATTGTGTTCGGGAGGGTCTTATCTTTCCTCGCCCCACAGTTTAACGTTGTCGAATTGGCCGGTGTCGTCAAACGAGCCAACGCCGACCCTGCCCCATTCGAAGCGATTGTCAACGGCGGTCATTATCGGTTCAGGCCCGTCGTCGAAGAAGACCTCAATTGTGCCCTCTTCAGCGTTGCGCACCAAGTGCACGGTGTGCCAGTTATCGTCCCACTTTGTCCCCTCGGTTCGTGTTTTTGCAATCGATATACGCGGTTCGCCATCGACAATAAATATCGAGTTCGCGTGAGCATCGGATTTGTTGGCAATGTGCACGTAATAGAAATGCAACGGGTCCTGATGTCCGAAAATCAAGCACATATCCCGATGGCCATAGTCCTTCGTCGTAGAACGCATCTTCAACTCCAGCACAAAGCTGCCAACAACTACATCACGAACAAGATTGATGTTAAAAGGCGAGCGGACTTGTGGCTTATAGTCGCTCTGTTTATAGAGGGCTAACACCTTTCCGCCGTGTCCGGGTTCGATTTGCCACGCGGCCGGGTCGGTGGCCTGCCAGTCGCCAATCCTGCCGTCCTCAAAGTCCGCCTCGAACAACAACGGCATTTTCTTACCACCGCCTATTCCGGCCAGTCCGTTACATCCTGCCGCCACAGCTAACAGCATCAGCAAAACAACAGTTGCTTTCCAACAAATTACTGTTCTCATCGTAGGGTCTCCTTTTTAATAAATACGATAGAGTTATGCCTAACCTCGATTTTGCAGAAACCTTATTAATATAAGTCTTATTTTTTTCCTTTAGTTACGTCCCGATGTTCTGAGAAATTACCACTGCGCCTCCACATATGGTCCTGTGAGGCCTTTGGGTGCGAGCTTAGGCCGGGACTTGAGAATGGCTTCTGCAATTGCAATATCACTTTTGCGGGTAATTTTGATATTCGAAGAGTCCGCCTCCACGATTGTTACCTTATGGCCTAAAGCTTCGACTAATTGCGAGTCATCGCTGATTTTGCTTTGGTCCAGATTTTTAAGGTTTTCGTATGCCTCTTTGAGCAGGGAAGCAGCGAAGACCTGTGGGGTTTGAGCTTCGTAGAGACCTGCTCTGTCAACGGTTCTGATTATCGTGTTATTCTGTGCTTCTTTTATCGTTGCCGTAACAGGACAGGCCGGTATAGCTGCACCACTCTGGCCGGCAGCGGAAATAACTTTGCCAATCAATTCCGCTGTTACACAGCATCGACAGGCATCGTGAACGGCAATAAGGTCAATACCATCTTTGATAAGTTCGAGACCTTTATTGACGGTATCGAAACGCTCACAACCGCCAAAAAAGATTTTTACGTTGAAAAACTTCAGGTTAGGCCCCCACTTGATGCTCACAAGTTCCTCGTCTTCAGGCGCGATGCCTAACAAAATTTGTTTTACGTCGTCACGTTTATCGAAAAGCTCGACGCTTCGCAGAAAGACCGCCCTGCCGGCCATATCGACGAACGCTTTCTTTCTTTTTCCGCCGAACCGGCTGCCGGCCCCGGCGGCACAAATAATTGCAGCAACATTTTGACTCATAGCAAACACCTTTAATGAGTAAATGCGTAGATGAGTAAATGCGTAGATGTGTTCGCTCATCCGCTCATTTACTCATTCTCTCATCCACTCATCCACTCATAAACTCATATACCCTTAATATTCGATGCCTTGCCTGGCGGGCAGGCCACTATCAAACGGGTGCTTGATATTTTTCATTTCTGTCACCAAATCGGCTAATTCTATCAATTCCTCGGTTGCACCTCTGCCGGTCAGAACAATCTCGACAGCAGAGTCTTTTCTGTCAATAAGACTTTTGACATCTTCCAATTTAGCCAGGCCTTTTGAAAGGCAAAATACAATCTCGTCAAGTATCAGCACATCGTAAAATCTTTTCTCCGCCGTCTGTGCGATTCTTTCAAGGGCCTCGCTGATTGCAGCCTGCATCCGGGCGACAGCTTTTTCATCCTCGAAAGATTTGGACATGTCCCAGGGTGTATCAATCGCTTCTGTCCTGATTCTAACAGCGCCCAATTGCAGCGCGAACCGCTCGCCAATATCAATGGACTTGGCCATCCCTAACGGGAGAGACGGCGGTTTCAAAAATTGATATACCAAGACCTTATTTCCCTGGCCGGCCGCACGCAGAGCTAAGCCAAACGCAGCGGTGGTTTTGCCCTTGCCATCTCCGGTATAAATCTGAACAAGCCCTTTTTCCAGCATAAGGGTATATTAAAAGAATAAGAGACAAATTAAAATAAAAAATTAAAAAAGGAAAACTAAGGACTGGTAAAGAAATTAGGCCTTGACCGCCGACAGGCGAGTTTTGTTCTTGGCTGAGCGAGGACAATGCTACTCTGCGAAGTAGGGCTTCGCTACGAAGCACGAGGGCTGACAAGGAAGCCCAGCACCAAAAACGGAACGCACAGCGAAGTGCTTTTTTGGTGCTGGGCTGAGGCCGCCAGCCGAAGCCGCAGCCAGCCAAAACTTGTCCGCTGCGGCGGGCGAGTCTGACTTGACAGTCAAGAATGGAAGATGATTTATTTACAAGTCCTAATAAATGGTTAATTGGTGAGTGGTTAAATGGTTAATTGACCACTCACCACTTAACAAGCAGTCGGCGAGTTCGAGCTTACAAAATACATCCGAATAACATGGCTCCGGGTTAATTTGACGCTGTGTATTGAAACTGCCCTGGCACAGTGATAATTGCCCTGCACCGGAGTTTCAGGCGAAAGCCGTTGGCATCACGCGGTAGCAGGTATTATCCGACCCAGGAAATAAAATCAGTAACAACAGCAACCTGGTCCGAATAAAAAACCTCTCAACAATCAGACCTGAGGTCTTATATAGCACTTTAGGGCTAACTCAAAAGTGGCATTCCAACTACCTGCTTTGTCCGGACGAAAATTCCGAAGTTTTCATGATTATCTCGATGATTGATAGCAATATAACCATACAAAAACTACAACCTCAAAAATGCAATTTTTTTGCAAAACCTTCTGCTTTTCCCATTTTTTTCTGGACATTCGGTTCGGAATTTGATAGAATAATGTATCGTAAGTATGTTCCTCAAGGGAGGGGGATTCACTTTTAGGTTACGTTACTTTAGTATAGCGGTGCGTCAGAGAAAGCGGGGGGTGAGTAATCCCAGGTAACAATAATAAATTGCTGATTTTATATTGCTGTCGCTTGTTGCGACTACAGCTATCTGCCCGGCTGCGAGAGCCGAGCAGATTTGTTGTTCACCAGCATTCATTTTTCAACAACTAATCCGCGGCCCGCCTAACTTAACCTGAGAGTTAGCAACCTTCATTATGCAAAGGGCTAATGCGCGCAAGGCCCTTTGAGCTGGAAGTTAAGTTGATGTAATATTACTGTGCAACTTTTTGCTTTTGCACACTTTTAAGGAGAAATTAAAATGAAACGAGTATTATTAACACTTATGCTATGTGTCTTGATGGCCGCACCAGCCCTGAGCAGCCCGACTTTCAGATTCACTCATAATGAATTATTGGGATTGGCAGAGGTCTATGATAATCCCTCCGGCAACGGTAACCTCGCCGGAGTAACTGACGTCCTTGGCAATTACAATGGCATGACTTCTATGTTGGGACAAGTCGGGTACTGGGGCGGTCTTGTCGGAAATTCCGAAATCTGGATTGGCGATAGCCCTGTTGGTGGCCGGGATTTAAGCAGCTATAGTGATTACGCCATGAAACTCCACAACGATAACGATGACGACTGGAAGGTGAGATTATTTGTCTGGCCGAATGCAGGTGACATCAGCACCGCCGTTTTTAGTAGTGAAGTAAATCTTAGCCAGGGGCAATCGGCGAGTCTTTCCATAAATCTCAGTGGTATCATTGGTCTTGGCAGTGTTGATCATACCGGATTTGTGGTTGTCAATGCTAAGGCCAGTTCTGATAACTACCATATATCGGCGACGATTCCCGCTCCTGGTGCTATCCTGCTGGGTTCTATCGGTGTAGGAATTGTCGGCTGGCTGAGAAAAAACAGGACTTTTTAAAACAACTTAGAATACACATCCTTTG
>JADFJC010000225.1 GCA_022566315.1 Planctomycetota bacterium | reverse complement strand
TCATTGTTTTTGGCGTTATTATCATTTTTTATGAATTAGTCGCTGTTTTTATGAAATAGGTTTCAAAAAATCTGAAACTTGTTAAGTCCTGGCTGCGACTAATATAAGAAGAAAGGGATATTTTTGGTAGATAAGGTATGGGAACAGCAGCAGAAAGATAACTGGTTACGACTGCTTCGCAGCGGCGACCACGGGGCGTTTGCCCAGTTCATTGATAAGTACAAAGAAACGGTTTTTTTGTGCTGCCGAAGGTTAGGGCTGAGAGAAGATGAGGCCGAGGATGTGGCGAGCGAGACGTTCCTGGCGGCATACAAAGGAATAAGCCGATATAGAGGCCGGGCTGAATTGAGCACCTGGCTGTGGAGTATAGCGTACCGTCGGGCCGTAAGTTACCTGCGCAAGAATCGAAGGCAGTGGCAACTCGAAGCTGAACCGGATGAATCCCGACAGGCCGGGAGCGGTAAAGAGCAAGAACCGGCGGCGGCAATACAGGGCAAAGAGACAGAGAAAATCGTTTGGGAGGCAGTCGAACGGCTGCCGAGACTCTGGGCTATGGCAATTATATTGTACTA
This sequence comes from Planctomycetota bacterium, assembly GCA_022566315.1. Classification (GTDB taxonomy): domain Bacteria; phylum Planctomycetota; class Phycisphaerae; order Sedimentisphaerales; family Anaerobacaceae; genus NIOZ-UU13. The sequence continues at coordinate 2,938 of JADFJC010000225.1, read as the reverse complement.
TCGAGAAGAAAAGAGTATAATTGATATTGCAAAGATAATGCAGGCGAAGGAAAATACCATTAAGACATATTTGTTCAGAGCACGCCAGAGATTGAAAAAGGCATTGGCCCCGGCCTTTGGAGACGACATAAATGTTAGCGGATAGATTAAACACAGATGATAAATTTGATAAAATGTTAGGGCGAGCTTTGCGTTCGTTTTCAGAACCCGTGCCGACTGATTTTACCGAGACTATGTTAAGGCGGATTAGGCAAGCCGAAGAGCAGAAGATTTTAGCACGTGTAATTCTGCAGGAAAGACTCGCTCTGGCCGGATGTATTGTGTTCGGCGCTGCCGCTATTGTTGCGGTGGCAGCCTTTCCGGACACTATCGCAGCGGTGTTTCAAAGTGCTGCCGGAAGTTTCACCGAGCGCGGGGGTGCCTTAGTGGATAGAATCCCGCAGACTATAGAAACTGTTCGGGGTCAGTGGCAGCTCTATACGGTCTTTGCGGCCATGGCTGGGTTTGCTGTTTACAGTCTCGTCGATTTGTTGGCGGGCGATAGATTAAGGACAGCGTAAAGCACCCAGACACAGAAGAGGCCTCCACAGATTGGGCTCGTCTCGGCGAAGGCCGTTGCGGGCAGGAAAACGATGGTTTTGCCAATACCAGAGATTAGCGCCGGGCCGAACAACATTTAGCTACCGCCACTTCGTGTCTCCACTCAGAGTTTTTGAGTCAAATACTCATTTTTAGGGGGAAAATTTGCATAATCTCGCTGATTTTTTGAGAAATCTTCAGGTTTTGCTTGACGGGAAGGTGGTTAATCTGGTACAAATAGGGTAGGTAAAGCTTGTGGAGCCTGGCTTACAAAGGCAGGCAGAGTTTCTACAGTCTTTTTAAGTAAGTGAGCTGCCGAGTTTTAAGTAAGAGTCTTGTGCTCGCACCCCCTTGTCTGCTGTCGCAGACAGCAAAGAGGGTGACGCGAGTACAGGTGCTTCGCAATGAAAATATTTTCACATTTCAATTAACGGCTAATATTGGTTTTTGGGAAGGAAGGAGGTAAAGTCAAAAAGGATTGAGAATTTAGAATTGAGAATGAAGAAAAAAGATTTCTTAATTCTACATTCTGTATTCTGTCTTCTGCTTTGGTGTGTGGCCAAAGCGTAATCCCTAATTATTTCAACTTTTTTGAAGGAGGACTATTATGTCTAAGAAATTGTTTTATTTAGTTTGTTTTGTTTTGGTGCTGAGTGTAGCGGGCAATGTCTCAGCGGATCTGGTGTTGCACTGGCCCCTTGATGGGGATGCCACTGACTTGTCCGGCAACGGGTACGATGGCACGGTTGGTGGTACGGCGAATTGGGTGGCTGGACAGATAGGCCTTGCGCTGGACTTTGACGGCTCATCCACCTACATTGACCTGGATGACCGAATTGTGGAAGGAACTTTCACGTTAGCCCTGTGGCTTAAGCCTCGAGACATACCGTATTCGAGCGGTTACTACGCAGTGATGCACACCGATGCCTGGAGCGCCGGTTCCTTTCACGTCCATTTAAGGAATAGCACCAGCCTATTCAACGGTGATGTAAACAACGGACCCGGTGTAACTTCAACTACTGTTTTGCAAGAGAACGAGTGGTACCATTGTGTGATAACGGTTACTAATGTGGGGGGCAATGCCTCACAGATGTACATTAACGGCGTGTTGGAAGACGAAGGCTCGGGCGGAAGTGGTGTGGCGTATTTGGGTGATTTGAACTTCGGTGCCTGGCACAATGGCTCAGAGAGATATTACCACGGTCTGATGGATGATATCCGCGTTTACGACCACGTTCTGACACAGGAAGAGATTGAACAGGCTATGAAGGGTATACCACCTGGTTCGGCCTCTAACTTCAGTCCTGCTGATGAGGCGACAGATGTGCCGCGGGAGGTGACACTTAGCTGGACACCTGGAGAATTTGCAGCGACAACAAACGGGCACAAAGTCTATTTTGGCCAGAGCTTCAACGACGTCAACGATGCCACCGGCGGTGTCGCTCAGGATGCCAACAGCTATACTCCTGCCCAACGCCTTGATTTTGGCACGACTTACTACTGGCGTATAGATGAAGTCAATGCTCCACCCACCAGCCAAATAGAGTTCAAAGGCGAAGTCTGGAGCTTTACGACCGAACCGTTTTCTTATCCTGTCGAGAACGTAACCGCCACAGCTTCCAGTACACACCAGGCAGATACGGGCCCTGAAAATACCATCAACGGCTTGGGACTGGATGCTAATGACCTGCACTCAATAGAACCGGCGGATATGTGGCTTAGCAGCGATGAACCGAACGGGGCCTGGATAGAATATGAGTTCGACAAGGTTTGCAAACTGCACGAGATGTGGGTATGGAGCCATAATGGAATGATGGAGTCTGTTCTCGGTTTTGGGCCCAAGGACGTTACGATCGAGTATTCGACCAACGGCACCGACTATACGACATTGGGTACTACTCATGAGTTTGCCCGGGCGCCTGGTGCGGTCGATTATGCACACAATACCACAGTTGATTTTGGTGGCGTAACAGCAAAGTATGTCAGGCTCACAACTAACAGCAACTGGGGAAACATCCTGGACCAATATGGTCTCAGTGAGGTGCGATTCTTCAGCATACCCGTTTTTGCAAGAGAGCCAAGCCCGGATTCGGGCACAACAGATGTCGCTGTGGATGTAACCCTCGGCTTCAGAGCGGGAAGAGAGGCAGACACGCACGATGTGTACTTGAGCATCGACGAGCAGGCTGTGATTGACGGTAATGCGCCTGTTAGTACCGTGACTGAGGCCAGCTATGGTCCCTTGTCCCTTGATTTAGGCACGACTTACTACTGGAAGATTAATGAGGTCAATGAGGCCGAGACCCCCACAACGTGGCAAGGCGATACCTGGAACTTCTCGACACGCGAGTTCTTTGTT
>JADFJC010000113.1 GCA_022566315.1 Planctomycetota bacterium | reverse complement strand
CGACGCCGTATCCGTCCACCCACGTGGACCATATCTCGTCGGGCGGATAGTCGTTATAACCTTCAAAATCGTCCACAACAAGAAACTCTTGCGTTGAGAAGTTCCAGATATCGCCTTGCCAGGTTGTGGTGGTATCGGCCTCATTGACCTCATTAATCTTCCAGTAGTAAGTCGTGCCTAAATCAAGGGACAAGGGACCATAGCTGGTCTCGGTCACGGTGGTAACAGGGACATTACCATCAATCACAGCCTGCTCGTCGGTGCTCAAGTACACATCGTGTGTGACTGCCTCTCTTCCTGCTCTGAAGCCGAGGGTTACATCCACAGCGACATCTGTTGCCCCTGAATCAGGGTCGGGCTCTTTTGCATGCACGGGTATGTCGAAGAAGCGCACCTCACTGAGACCATATTGGTCCAGGAGGCCTGCCCCCCAGTTGCTGTTAGTTGTGAGCCTGACGTACTTTGCTGCCGCGCTGCTAAAATCAATAGTAGTATTGTGTGCATAATCGATCGCACCAGGCGCCCGGGCAAACTCGTGAGTAGTACCTAATGTCGTATAGTCGGTGCCGTTGGTCGAATACTCGATCGTAACGTCCTTGAACCCAAAACCGAGAACAGACTCCAACATTCCATTATGGTTCCATACCCGCATCTCATGCAGTTTGTGAACCTTGTCGAACTCATATTCTATCCAGGCCCCGTTCGGTTCATCGCCGCTAAGCCACATATCCGCCGGTTCTATTGAGTGCAGGTCATTAGCGTCCAGTCCCGAGCCGTTGATGGTATTTTCAGGACCCGTATCTGCCTGGTGTGCGCTGGAAGCTGTGGCGGTTATGTTCTCGATGGCATAAGCAATTGGCTCGGTCGTAAACTGCCAGACTTCGCCTTTGAACTCTATTTGGCTGGTGGGTGGAGCATTGACTTCATCTATACGCCAGTAGTAAGTCGTGTCAAAATCAAGGCGTTGAGCAGGAGTATAGCTGTTGGCATCCTGAGCGACACCGCCGGTGGCATCGTTGACGTCGTTGAAGCTCTGGCCCAAATAGACTTTGTGCCCATTCGTTGGGGCTGCAAATTCTCCAGGCGCCCAGCTAAGTGTCACATCCCGCGGCACATCTGTCGCCTCATTAGCAGGACCGGGGTTAGAGGCCGAACCGGGAGGAATACCTATCATGACCTCTTGAATCTCTTCCTGTGTCAGTGCCCGGTTATAGAGACGCACATCGTCCATCAGACCGTGAAGTTGACGGTCTGTATTTTGCGAGTTATTGCCAATCCACAAGTTCTCGGGTTCGATGTTTATCTGTCCTGAGGCGGGGGTGGACGCATCCAATACGCCGTCAACGTAAATCCTCCCCTCGGTTCCATCGTAGGTTCCGGCAAAATGGTGCCAGTCACCGCCCGTGATGATGGTGGGCCCATTGAACCAGCCGTTGCCACCGCCGGCACCGGTGCCGGAGATGCCCAGGTGGGTTCCATCGCCGCTGCCACCACCGCGACTGGCTCGGTACGCACTGTCCCCCTTGGAAAAAAAGGCTTCCCACGAGTTCTGGAACGCCTGGACCTGAAACCAGAACGCTATCGTAATTTGGTCCCGGATCTCGAGCGATGGGCCGTTCCCGCAGTCTAGATAGTCGTCCCCGTCAAACTCCAGTGCGCCGCCCACCTTCCCGGGAACCCACTGTGGGTTACCCACGAACGTGCCGTCGTTGCCGTTGCCACTTGAGTCGTATGCGATGTTTCCGGATGTCTCATCAAACTTCCACCAGCCGACAAGACTCGGGTCAGCAGCTTCGACTATGCTTGTTAGAGCCAGTCCCAGCACCAAAACAAAAGAAGTTAAATAAATCAATTTCTTAGACATAATAGTCCTCCTTCAAAAAAGTTGAAAATAATTAGGGATTACGCTTTGGCCACACACCAAAATCCCGACTTATCAGGATTGTTTTCAAACAACTAACAATCCTTGCGCTCACTACATTTTATATATATCCGCCAAGGTTTTTTTTGACTTGCCACTACCTCCTTCCTTACAAAGGTCCAACATCGACCGTTAACTGATATGTATAGATTTCATCTGGCAAGCACAAAGCCCAGGAAACTTTGCACTTTGCTCTTAATCTTGACCTTCCAGCCAGGACAATTTGTACGGAAATTGCCCAGGATTTTGTCCTCAGGAAAGCCAAAATCCATAAACTTCATCCATCTTATTTATACCAGATGAGCAACTCTCTCGTCAAGGGAAATCTTTCGACTTCATACTTTTAACGCCATCAAACAAAATCTGAAATCTGCAATTTGAAATATCCTCACCAATAATCAATTAAAAACGCCCTCTGTCTCCTTTCACCAATTAACCAATTCTCTAATCTCTAATCCACTAATTATGGTTCATCCGGTAAATGCATAGGTGGCCCTGACAAATCGGGGCCTTGGAGTCGTGTGGAGAGAAAAATCGCTTGGGCAGAGGCTCAAATTTGGGCGGCTGGGGGGAAATTTGTGCCTCTGGGGCCCCGAACGATTTTTCTCGGCCGTCCGAAACGCCGAATGCACCTACCCATTTCCCGGATGTACCCTAATTATATCCTCCGCCTTCCGTTTTCAGTCCGTACTACAATCCGTCAACTCCTTGTTTTTTATGCACGTTTTTTTGTAGTGAGTAATCGTAAGCCGTTTATTCTTAATGTGTTATGGCGTTTTTTTAATAGACGAACTTTTTGGTTGCGGCCGACGGGCGAAGCCCGAGGCCTCGCTGTGTCAATCAGTGTTCCAAAAAGACAGTGCAATCTGTGTAACTTGTGCCCGCGAAGCTTGTCCCCGTGAAGACGTGGAACTGGTATCTGTGGCTCAAAAACCACCCATATCCCCTAAACTAACAAAATGTTAATTTGAAAAAAGTGTGAATTTTTACTCATTTTTGCTCAAAAGGCGCGCATTTTTATGAATTTATTGAAATTTTTGCCAATTTTTGCTCATTTTTCAACGTTTTTCGACGCGTTCTTCTTGCCTATCTTATCCAATTCACGCAAATTGACATATCGACCCCTGTTTTTGGCCTAAAAACAAGGGCCCCTACCAAAATCAGCAAAAAAATCCGCCAAAACCCCAATTTCTTGAAAAATCTCCTAAAAAACTAAAACCAACAAACTACCCAATTTACCAGCGGTCTTACCCTGCTATACGGCTGTTGACCTGATGAATGCCGGTACCGCTACTCTGATACGGATATGGAATTAGAGGGTTTTCCATAGTATAATCAGCCATAGAAACACGTCGCTAACAAGTGATTCACCAATGCCGGAGATAACGAAAACAGATGAGTGAAACGAGCTTACTTTTGAAGGCGTATTATGAAGCCCTTTATGAACGGCTGGTAGCCGACAAGGAGCTTTTGGCAGCGAGAATAGAAAAACTGCTGGCCGAAGAGATTGCAGAACGCGGGTTTGAGGACTTTGACGAGGCCAAATACGCCGCATACAAGGATGCGTGCCTGGCTTTTGTGGATGAACGAATAGAGACCTACAACCCATTTGGTATTCAATATACCTTTGACCGCACTCGGGCCAGGGAGGCCTTTGAATTGGAGCTGCAGCTTGATTGGTATGACAGCCGGGCCGAATTTGAGGCTTTGGCTCAAGCCGCACGTGGTAAAGCAGAAGCAGGCGTAACGGAGGAAGGATTGCGGCCGCTGGCTGAGGAGCTTATTAAAGAACTCGGAGCATTTCCGGATAAGAGTATTATATCCGCTTATGAGGTCGAACCAGGCCTGAGAAAGCTCCCTGATTACATCGTTGCACGAACAATCGAAGAAATCATTACGTGAACAGAAGCACTGAGGGCATCTGAGGAAGAATCTGAAATTTTTGAATTTTTTAATTTGGTTCTTGCTATTGCTTTTGTTTTCGATTATCTTATTATGTGGTTTCTTTCAGTATTATTCTCGTAATATAGCGTCAAAGAAGCTGCCGAAGTTTCAATTGATAATAGCGTTTTGGCTTATAGTGAAGCCAAGCCGTCCAATTTACAAGTTCAGACAGGAGGATAACAATGAAACGTATCACACGCCGAAATTTTATGAAACATTCAATGGCCGCTGGTATTGGCCTGACGATGGCCAGTCCTTTTTCCCGGGTACGAGGGGCGAACAACGATATTCGCGTGGCTGTAGTCGGTATCAATGGCCGGGGCGGCTCGCATATTAAGGAGTTCGGTAAGATGCCCGGAGTGCGGGTGGCTGCGCTTTGCGATGTGGACAGAAAGGTCCTGGACCGTCGTGCCAAGTCATTTAAGGACCGCAACGAAAAGGTTGATACCTATGTCGATGTTCGTGAATTGCTGGAAGACAAGAGCATTGATGCTGTTACCATCGCTACGACCAATCACTCGCACGCGCTGATTACTGTTTGGGCCTGCCAGGCGGGCAAGGACGTCTATGTCGAGAAGCCGTGCAGCCATAATGTCTTCGAGGGGCGCAAGTGCGTCGACGCCGCTCGCAAGTACAAGAGAATTGTTCAGCACGGCACGCAGAGCCGCGCCAGTAATGGCTGGGCGCACCAGATTGCCGCTGTCCAGAGCGGCAAATACGGCAAGCTGCTTGTCTCCAAGGGCTATTGTTGTAAGCCGCGATGGAGCATTGGCTTCAAGCCAATAAAAAGTCCTCCGAAGAACCTTGATTTCAATATCTGGCTTGGTCCGGCTCCGCTTCAGCCCTACCACGAGAACCTCGTCCACTACAACTGGCACTGGTTCTGGGATTTCGGCAGCGGCGATATGGGCAATCAGGGCGTTCACCAGATAGACATCGCCCGCTGGGCAATCAAAGGTGCTACCCTGCCTAAGAGTGTGATAAGTATGGGCGGCCGATGGGTTGATGGCTCTAACTATTTCAAAGACCAGGCCCAGACACCCAACCAGGAGTTGTCAATATACGACTATGACGGGACGCTCCTGATATTTGAGACTCGCGGTCTCGTTGGCAAATATGACGACTTCCCCCGTAAAGTCGCCAACGAATTCTACCTTGAAGAAGGCGCTATCATCGGTGGCAAGTTCTATCCTAAGGGCAGCGACAAGGGCGAACCGCTCGTTGATGTGGAATATCCAAGGCGGTCTGAGGGTAACTTCGAGAATTTCATTAGTTGTGTACGCAGCCGAAAGTGTAAGGACCTCTACGCTGACATCCTCGAAGCACACCTGTCCAGTGCTCTTTGCCATCTGGGCAATATCTCCTACCGGATGGGTAATGAAGTATCCTTCGGCAAAAATGCCGAAACCCTCGGCGACTGCAAAATCGTAAGTGACAGTGTCAAGACAGTTCTGGAGAATACCAAGGCCATTGGCGTGGACCCTTCAAGAAGTACGTATCGGCTCGGTCCCAAACTCGAGTTCAATCCTGAGACTGAGAAGTTCGTGGATAACCAGGCAGCCGATAAGCTGTTGACGCGTCCGTATCGCAAGCCGTTCGTTGTGCCTAAGCGAGTATAAGTTTGCCCCGTGCTTCTGTGTTCATCGACGTTTCTTGAGTGTTACGCTGATACCGCCGGCTTCTTTATGCAGGAATATGGTTTCCAGGTCAGGATTGTTGGTAACGGCCTTTAGGTAGTCCTGCATTTCCGATGCCAGGTCGGTAGTGTTATGGGCCAGAATAAGCCCGCCCGGACGTACTAAGGGCAGGAGTTTTTTGAGATAGTCGAAGTAGCCGGCCTTGTCCGCATCAATGAAAAGGACATCAATAGGTTCTTTTAGCCGGGTAACTGTCTTGTGGGCGTCGCCCTCGACGATGGTAACGAGATGACTAACGCCGGCGTTTTTGAAGTTTTTGCGGGCCATCGAAATTCGGTAGGGGTCGATTTCGTGAGTGGTCAGCTTACCGCCGGTCGTTCGCAGAGCCAGGCAGAACCATAGCGCTGAGTAGCCGTTCGATGTGCCTATCTCTACGACGTGTTTGGCGTCTGCTGCCGCCGTGAGGACCCACAGCAATCTGCCTTCTTCCGTTGTAATGTTCCACATTGCATAGCGTCTATCATTGGACATATCCTCAAGAACACTTAGGATTTCTGCCTCTGCCTTTGCATTGGCGGCTGAACTGTCCTTAGATGGCTTGTCCGCATCTGCCCAGCTCACAGCCGCTACTATCAATGCTGCTGCCGCACAGACTGCTACTAATAAACATTTTTTATTTGTTGTCATTGTGCTTACCCCTAAAGTGCCTAAAGTGAGCTAAAGTTAAAAAAAAGAACATCCAATATCGAACAAAGAATGATGAATGATGAAGGAAAATATATTAGTTCGACATTCGATATTCCTTGTTGGATATTCATTATTTGTTCCTTTTAACTTTAGGCACTTTACACTTTAGGCACTTTTAACTATAGGGTGTGCATTGCACACCTTTTGTAATATTATACCACCTACAATGAAGATTAGGCCTATTATTGTTGAGGGGAAAATCTTTTCGCCGACTACAAAAGAAATCACCACAAGAGAAAAGAATGGAGCTAAGTAAACTAAACTTGCTACATGCGCGGTTGTCCTGGATAATTTTAATGCCTTTAGCCAGAGCAGGAAAGTAATCCCCATTTCAAACAATCCAATATAAACCGCTCCAAGAATACCGCCAACGTCTGGAATTTCTATTTTCGCGAAAAGTAAAATCGACAGAAATATGAAGACTGACCCGAACATAAAATTGAGGAACAATCTGACCGCCTCATCATGTTTGTCCCTTACGTTATAAATCCAGAATAATGACCAGATTATTGTGCTGCCCAGCGCCAGTAATACTCCGGCAGTATTGGTAAACTTGAATCCTAAAATATTTCCACGAGTTGCAATGATAAAAACACCAAAAAAGCTTACAGCTATTGCAAGAATGCTTTTTAGTTTGATTTTTTGTTTGAGCAAAGGTATCGACAGCAAAACAAGTGTCATCGGCCAGAGCCAATTTATTGTCATAGCTTCCTGGGCGCTGAGTATCGAGTATGCGTTAAGTAAGACGAAGTAATAAAGGAAAGGATTGAGAAAGCCAAGCATAGCGGAACGCAAATAATCGGTCTTTGAGAAAGCTTTGAGTAAGTTTAACTTTTTTGAAAATAATAAATAAATAAAAAGAGCGATAGTCGATACGAGCGAGGAATAAAACAGAAGATGCAGAATACTTAAATCCAGGACATCTGAATAAAAGGGGAGCGATTTTTTGAAGGCGGAAGCGATGGTGGACCAAAACAAAACTGCAACGGCAGCATAAAGATAAGCCCTTTTTTGTTTTTCCATATTTTTATAGTATCGGACCGAATTGTAATGTGCAACGAATCTTTCGGATGTTGTCATAGAGCAGGTGTATCATAGCCTTTCTTTCCAAATCATCCTAAAACAGCATAATCGGAATAGGCTGGAGCGGTTCTCATTAGCTCAGAAATTTTCTGCTCATAGGTTGCATTACCACGATTGATTGTGTTATAATTACGGCAGGTAAACATACCAGAGACTTATTATCTCTCTTTGAAAGAGAAGGGCAAACATCATGCGCAAAGGAAACGGCTTTACACTAATAGAGCTTTTGGTAGTGATTGCAATTATTGCCTTATTGATGGCGATTCTGATGCCGGCACTGCAACGGGTGAAGAAACAAGCGCAGACGGTAACCTGCCAGGCGAGTCTTCACCAATGGACACTTATCTGGTCGATGTTCACAACAGACAGGGACGGCTATTTTCACCAAGGTCTCGGTGGAGAGAGCCAGACGAGCGAGGGCAGGTGGCCGGTCGTGATGCAGAGGGAGTACAGTGACCTGGATATGCGTCTTTGCCCGATGGCTACCAAACCTTTGTCGGAAGGAGGCCGGAATCCGCTTGCGGCATGGGGTGTCTTCCAGGACGGCTCCTACGGCAGCTATGGCTTCAATGAGTGGCTGTGCAATCGAACCTCGGGCAGCAACGCGAGCAACTACTACAGGCATGTCAATATTAGGCCTGCGGATCGGATACCGCTTTTCATCGATTGTTTTTGGTATGATGTCTGGCCGTTTCACATCAATGAGCCTCCGCTATATGACGGCGCCACGGAGAACCTCGCCGGCAGCAATGAAATGCGGCGGGTCTGTCTAAACCGGCACAGCGCGGCGGTCAACGGCGCCTTCATGGATTGGTCCGTCAGGAAAATCGGGCTCAAAGAGTTGTGGACGTTGAATTGGCATCACAATTTCGACATCCATGGTACCTGGACCATCGCCGGCGGTGTACAGTCGAGCGACTGGCCGGAATGGATGAGAAGCTTTAAGGACTACTGAAAAGGAGTTTAACGCTCATAGAACAGCAAAGCAACTGAATGGATGTTGAGGGCGGGGTCAGGTTTCGAGAAACTTTTGAGAGGAATTAGACGATGAATAAAGTGCTCATTATAGTCGGCGATGCGACCGAGACTGTCGATACACTATATCCGTATTACCGCCTGCAGGAAGATGATTTTGAACCGGTAGTGGCAGGCCCGGAAAAGCGACTTTATCATATGGTCCTGCACGAAATTCCCCCGGACTGGGACGGCAAAATCACTCGTGAGTTCGAGGGCTATACCATTGCGGCGGATATTGCCTTTCGAGATGTTGACCCAAAAGAGTATTTAGGTATTTTTTTCTCAGGGGGTCGTGCTCCTGAATATTTAAGGTATGACCCGGACCTTGTTCGTATCACACGACACTTTTTTGAAACAAACAAGCCGATAGCCTGTGTATGTCACGGCGTGGAGATACCGGCTTATGCCGGCTGTGTGAAGGGCCGACGAATGGCTACCGTGCCCAAGTGCAAATTCGACCTTGAGGTTTGTGGAGGCACCTTCGTCAATGAGCCGTGCGTTGTGGATGGCAACTTAGTCAGTGGGCGGACGTATCATGACCACGGTCGCTACGTCGGGGTGTGGGTCAAGATGCTGCTCAAAGCTCGAGCAGCAGCCGAATAGTCGGGAAATCAAAAATGAAACGAATGCGTCAGGCAATATCACGCCGTACTTTTATGAAAAGCACCGCGGCGGCCGTTGCGGCACCATATATTGTTCCTTCTTCGGCCCTCGGCAGGGATGGGCGACCGGCTCCGAGCGACCGAATAACAATGGGCCTTATCGGCCTGGGCAGTATGGGAATGCGCCACGTGAAAGGATTCCTGCAGGAGGACGATTGTCAAATAGTTGCTGTCTGTGACGTCGATGCCGGCCGGCGGAACGCTGCGGCCGAGGAGATTAACAAGCAGTATGGCAATAGGGATTGTGCCCGATACAACGACTTTCGAGAGATGATTTCCCGCGACGGAATTGATACACTTTGCATATCAGTTCCAGACCATTGGCATTCTATCCCGGCCATTCGTGGTGTCCGTGCCGGTAAGGATATTTACGGTGAAAAGCCGTTGGCCTTGACTATCGCTGAGGGCCGGGCTATGGTCGAAGCGGTGCATCGTTACAACTGTGTATGGCAAACCGGCAGTTGGCAGCGGTCAACGGCGCACTTTCGTTTTGCATGCGAGCTGGTCCGTAATCAACGTATCGGAACTCTACAAAGAGTCGAAGTTGGTATCGGTGGAGGGTATAACCCAGGCGGCGGTCAGCCGACCGTCGCTCGAATCGAACCTCAACCGGTTATGTCGATTCCGGATGGCTTTGACTACGAGATGTGGCTTGGTCCCGCCCCCTGTGCCCCGTACACTGAAAAACGCTGCCATTGGAACTTCCGCTGGATAATGGATTACTCAGGTGGCCAGGTTACTGACTGGGGAGGACACCACATCGACATTGCACATTGGGGTATGGGCTGTGATGAAACCGGACCCGTTAAAGTTGTCGGCAGAGGTATATTTCCCGAAGACGGACTATGGAACACCGCCGTTGATTACGACTTCGAATGCACTTATGACAACGGCCTAACACTGCATGTCGGAAGCAATAATCATTATACTCAGGGTGTCCGATTCATAGGGAACAAAGGCTGGGTGCATGTAACACGCAGCGGCCTTGACGCAAATCCAAAACGTTTACTCAAAGAAAAGATTCGTCCTGAAGAAGTGCACTTAGCCAGACCATCCGGCAATCATCGTCAGGGTCATCGTCGTGATTTCTTAGATTGCGTCAAGACTCGTGCCCAGACTATTACACCCATCGATGTGGGCCACCGGTCTGTTACAGTTGCACACCTGGGAAACATCGCAATGCTCTTAGGCCGCGCTATCCGCTGGGACCCGAAACGAGAACAGATTATCAACGACCCCTCAGCCGCTCGCATGCTCGGCCGGGCAATGCGCTCGCCCTGGTGTTTCTAAACCTGGATTGATAAAGCGGCGAAGAATTACTTGTAGTTTGATAAGACGCTTGTTGCAACACCTTCGCTTATCGTACCAGCCTCAAGAAGGGCGTTGATAGATTCAGTCATTGTAATCATCCCGTGTTTTTTGCCGGTCTCGATTACTGTCCTCAGGAAGAACCCGCCCTTTCTTCTTATAATATTCTTCGCTGCGTTAGTTACGATTAATACTTCGCAAGCCACCCTTTGTTCTTTGTTTACTGTTGGGATTAGTTCCTGGTGAATCATGCCCTGTAACGATTCTGCCAAAAGAAACCTTAACTGACCTTCGTCGGTGGCGGGAGCGTAACTCAAGAGTCTTTCGATAATCTTATCGATAGATATAACGTGCAGAGTGGAAAGAACCAGGACGCCGGTTTCCGCAGCCGCCAGGGCAATCTTAATAGTTTCGTAGTCTCGCATCTCACCTATGGCAATAACATCAGGGTCCTGTCTTAGAGCAGCCCTTAATCCGCTGTAAAATGTCTGAGTATCTCGTCCGACCTCTCTTTGCCTTACAATCCCGGCTTTATTCGTATGCACGTACTCGATTGGGTCCTCAATGGTAACTATATGTTTTTCACAGGTTGTGTTTATTTCATCTATTATTGCTGCCATTGTTGTGGTTTTGCCCTGACTGGTACTTCCGGTTATTAACACCAGCCCTTTTGTTCTTTTGGCCAGGTCTTTGACAACGTCAGGGAGAAGCAGTTCTTCAATAGTTTTTGGTCTGGTGGGTAGAATTCTGATTGTAGAGCCTACTTCGCCGTTAAAATAGCCGATATTTATCCGATACCTTCCGGCTTCTTCCGCTAACATTAAGTCATAATCCAGATTTGTTTCAAACTGGATTTTCTGCTCTTCCGTAAGAAGGTCTAACGATATTTCCCGGCTTTGCTCGGCAGTCAGCTTTTCTTTTGTGATAGGAACTAATTTCCCTCCGACCCTGAACATTATGGGGGCGCCGGGGCAAATATGTATATCGGTGGCTTGCTGGGCTTTTGCGTGCTCTAATAATTGCTTCCTGCTTATCATAGCCTGATTTTGTATTTGCCATCGCCTCTGAAAGTTCGTCTGCCACGGCTTACGCGTGTTTTTATTTGAACTTGCGGCTCTTCGCCTGTTTGGATACTTATAGTAACAATCAGGGTTGAACCGCGAATCCCGCCAACGGCGGGTTTTAATCTGAACCCAGCGTTGCTGGGCATCTTACTAACATCCAATTCTACAGTTTTTTCAAAGTTTTCTCTACTATTATTCCGGATATTTTGTTTCGCCCACGCTAAGCCGCTCGTTACCAGGTTCCGTTTACAGGCTTTGAGATAAGCAGTATCCGATTGAAACAACATAGTGTTCGCACCGCCCGTTAATACGTACATGTCGAGTCCTATTATGGCCATCGCCGTTATCACAAGTATCAGCACAAAACCTTTTTGCCTTGGTTTTTTCATCTTTAGTTCAGAGCCTTTCAAAAAGCACCCACAAAATACAGATGCGAATTGGCCATCTTCTTTTCCCAATTGCCTCCAACTTTATGCTCTATATGGGTCTGAATCTCCACCGCATAACCGCCCCTGTCTTTTCGCCAGACTTGCCATTCCACTTTTGCATGCGGCACCGACCAAACCGTTTTTTCTAAAGCATTCTTTCGCTGATTATCTGTTAACTTATGTCTGAGCACCTTGTCATCTTTTAATTGATAGCAAATCATACCCTCTGTCAGCTCAATCAAAAGCAGTTTGTTACTGGTAGTATATTCATCAAACGACTCCGGCAGGCCCTTCGCCTTGTCAATGTCCTGCTGCATTTGCTTTAGCATACTTAGCAGACTTGTGTTCTCCTGCATGACTCGATAGGACCGTGGAATATCCCTTATAAGCGTGCTGAATAATCCGTCAAGAACAAGCATCACAAATGGAAGAACAATTATTACTACCAATAGTTCCACTAAAGTAAATCCTTTGCGCATATTTATCACTCCCCTTTG
>JADFJC010000224.1 GCA_022566315.1 Planctomycetota bacterium | reverse complement strand
GTGTACCTTTAAGTGTACTTACTGCTCGGTGCCTAATGTTTACAACAAATTCAAAACGCGACCATTGGAACACTCCTTAGCTGAGTTAGAGCTATTGTGTCGTCTTGGGGTTGAGAATATCGCCTTCTATGATGACGCTCTGCTGTTCGAGGCAGAAAAGGTTTTTATTCCATTTTTGAATGAGGTTGTAAAACGCAATATAAAAGTGAATTTCCACAGCCCAAATGCCCTTAACGCCCGCTTCATTACCAGAGAGCTTGCTGAGCTTATGGTGCGGGCCGGCTTCAAGACCTTCTATTTAGGCTTTGAGAGTGCTTCTTCACAGTGGCAGAAACGCACCGGCTCAAAAGTCTTTTCCGATGAGCTTGCACAGGCTTCTCAATACCTTATTGAGGCAGTCCACAGGATGCCTTACGGTAGCGATGAGTCCACAAGCATCACGGCATATCAAATCCTCGGCCACCCTCACATTGATATTCAGCAGCTCGAAGCTTCGATGCGTTTTGTCAATAGTCTGGGTATTCGCGGGATGTTAGCTGATTTTTCGCCGATCCCCGGAACGCCCGACGGCGAATACTGTCGGCGATGGGTCGATATGGATGAGCCGTTAATGCACAACAAGACCGCATTCCCAATTATCTTCTTAGGTTTCGACGAGACAAACCGCCTAAAAGACCTCCAGCGAAAACTCAACAGCTCACTACCTGATATCCAGACGCATTGATTTTGAAATGCCCAACTGATATACTCACTTTTTTGTATGAACGGCAAAATTGTACATATCAAAAGTTTTGGGTGCCAAATGAACAAGCTGGATACGGCGCTGGTAAGTTCTGCGCTTAAAGAGGCTGGATTCAGTCTGACCGCAAGCGTTAAAGAAGCTGATGTTGTCTTGATAAATACCTGCTCGGTTCGCGAGCACGCCGAGCAGCGGGTCCTTTCGCATCTCGGACACCTCAAACACATTAAAGAAAACAAACCGGACCTGATAGTCGGCGTAATCGGCTGTATGGCACAACGGCTCGGTGACAAACTGCTCGAACACGAAGCGGTCAATATAGTTTGCGGCCCGACACAAATCCCGCAAATAGCCAAGCTCATAACAGAAGCATTAGAAAGAAACGAAAAACGCCTGGCCGTAACGGAAAAAATCCTGCAGAAAACTTCTGAAAACCAAAATCAGACTCTCGAAAGATTCGAATCCGCCTACGGCATCGAGGACAAAAAAATCCCGTCCCAGGCTTATGTCCGGGCGATGCGAGGCTGTAATAATTTCTGTACGTATTGTATTGTGCCATACGTTCGCGGGCCGGAGGTGTGCCGCGCACCAGAGGCCATAATCGAGCAGATAAAAAGATTGGCGTCTCAGGGCGTTAAGCAGGTTACACTGTTAGGCCAGACGGTAAATTCATACAAATACAAAAAGGGCCGGAGAATCTGGTGCTTAGCTGATTTGCTTGATGCGGCAAGTGCCATTGAGGGAATTGAATGGCTCAAGTTCGTTACCAGTTATCCATCGGAAGAATTCTTCGACGAGATTCTACAGGTTATGGCTGATTCACCAAAGGTATGTAACTATCTGCACATACCAGCACAAAGCGGCTCTGATAAAATCCTGCGTGCGATGAACCGCAACTACACCGCTGCCTGGTACCTGGAGCTTCTTGCCAAAGCCAGAGCCACTGTTCCCGGCATCGCAATTGCAGGTGATTTTATTGTAGGCTTTCCAGGCGAAACCGAAGAGGATTTTGAAGCCACTGTAGAACTGCTCAAAAAAGCAAGATACAGAAATTCTTTCATTTTCAAATACTCACCCCGTCCGGGCACAACCGCCGACAAAAGATTGGAAGATACCGTACCCGCCGAAGTAAAGCAAAAACGAATTGCCGAACTGCTCGCAGTGCAGGAAAAAATAAGCGATGAACTAAGCCGGGACTTTTTAGATAAAGAAGTGAAAGTTTTAGTCGAAGGGTTAAGTAAAAAATCACACCTAAATATAGGTGGCAGTGGAGACAACCCGCAATTGGTCGGCAGGACCGCAACGGATTACATAGTTGTCTTTAACGGACCGACATCACTGGCCGGTCAGTTTGCAAAAGTAAAAATCACAAAGACCAGCCCGCTGACACTCTTCGGCGAACTTATCTGATACGGCCTTAATTTTTGAACAAGACCGACGGCATTTGGACAACGCAGAAATAGCCGAACACCAAAAACGCGATAATCAATCCAACGGCGAATATCCGGTTCGGCCTTAGCACTCGCGCCGCCTCAGCACTGAGCAGTTTTGGCATCACCACAAACAGCCCAACCGCCACCAAAATCGCCTGCAGCGGCGTCAGGAGCAGGCCCTCAAAAATCGCCGATATCTTAACCAGAACCACAGGCTTTTCCTCAAACCAGAAAACGATAATCATATTCGTGCAAATAAATAACAGCAGGAAGAACCTGAACTGTATCTTCCACGAGAACTTCTTCGCAACCCCCGGTATGCAGATTCGACAAGAATCAGCAAACAGCCGCGGCCAGCCGGCCAACTGTCCGGTACTCGTCGAAATCAACGCCGTGGCACCGGCCAATATAAACAGAAAACCGCCCACAGGGCCCCAACTGTCGGAGAACACCTTCGAGAGCGTAAAGGCGACCTCATTGCCCTCAGGCGCCAGGTGCTTCGGCCCCAGAATGCCAGCCCCGGCGATGAAAAAAGCGCCGGTAACCACGATGCCGATAACCATCGCCAGAGATGAATCGACATAGAGCACACGGCACCAGCCCTTTATTTTCTCCGCAGCTTCGTGGGTCATATTTCTAAGCATCGACACATCGGCAGGCCTGCCATAGCCCCTGCCCGCCGCCGCACCATACCCGGCGCCTAACACCCAGTAAGTGTACCAAACCTGGCTGGCAAAGCCACCGGCGCCCCAGCCTAACAGCGGCAAAATCTCTTTCCACGGGTTGTCACTTACCCCTTCCATTGCCGATGCCCATTGCGGGACCTCGGGGATGCCGAAGCTAAGACTGCCTAATAATTCGCCAAACCCCGGAAAGGCGTGCACGGCGACGTATATAACGCCTAATACAATGACGAGGACAAAAACGCTCATCACGATTTTTAAGACGTCGAATGCACCCGACCAGGAGACCGCCACAGCGAAGAGAGTAACTAAGCACACGGCCACTTTTGTGTTGATAGGCACAAGGCTGCTCACAAAGACCCCCGCCGCCAGGGCGACCGCGCCTATCGAGAATATCGCACAGATAAATTGTATTACTAACACGACCCAGACCACCCAGTGAGATGGGCCGGGGATACGGTCGAACATATCAATCATACCTTCGCCCGTGCAGACGGTATAGCGGGCACCGCTCATACCTATCCAGAACTTCAGGAATATACCTAAGACAATAGCCCACAGTACGGTCGTCCCTAAGATGGCGCCGGTTCGTGTAGCCAGGATGACCTCGCCCGAACCGATATACTCAGCCGCCCAGACCATTGAAGGCCCGACCATCGCAAAAACTG
>JADFJC010000112.1 GCA_022566315.1 Planctomycetota bacterium | reverse complement strand
CACCAGCGAAAGCGGCTCAACTCTTATTTTTGATGATAGCCTCATAAATCATAAATCAGAAGTCAGAATCTGTCGTCTGTCTTCTGTCTTCTGTCCTCTGTCCTCTGTCCTCTGTCCTCTGTCCTCTGTCCCTACTGGAAGTGCAAACCTTTTCAAACTATCCGGAATCTTGTCAAAGGTGTCCGTCGGCGAAGGAACCAAAAAAGTTTGGCCGTTCTTTTCAAGAATTGCTCCGCCCTTGTCTGCGTCTAACAAAAAAGCTAAAAAGGCTAATGCGAGTTTGCGATTCGGCGCATTCTTCGGCATGGTAACGCCGTATACTATGGGTACACCTGTTTTGGTGATACGCGTTCCAGGCTTTTTGCCTGTCAAACTAACCGAAACACTCTTGTAAATATCCGCAAACTCGGCCCTCTTAAGATTTATCTCATCAGCAAGCCGGATGTATTTAAGCTCGTGTTGCTCGGCGACGGAACGGTATGTAAAAATGTAATCAAGCTCGCCTACTTCCAAAAGAGCCAACAAATCAACTTCCTTGGGACGGATGTGCCTTTTATCTTTTGCCAGCAATTTGGCTGCCAGGCCCGGCTTGTTATAGAATTTTTCAGCCAGTGTTATTGTAAATACAGCCCGATATCCGCATGGGTCCGCATTTGGGTCTGACCTTCCAAAAGCAACGTCTTTTTCCAGCAGAATATCGTACCAGTTGTCTTTATTTATATCGCCGGCCTTGTGCGAATCCTCACTAAAGGCAATAACGATTTCGTTGCTCGCAAACTTAATATTCCAATCGGCATACCCGGGTATCAGCAGGGTATCTATGACCGTGTAGTCCGACGAAGCTATTATATCGCAGGGTCTGTTCAGGTCTGTGATTTTACGAGCGCACAGCCGGCTGCCCGCCGCTTCGCGAACAATCCTGACCTCAGCGTAATGCCTCCCGAATTCCTGGCATATCTGCTTGAGAGGAAACCCAAGGCTGCCTGCATGAAAGATAATCAACCCAGACGAAATTTTATTGTGCTTTTTCCGAATAGTCAAAAGCAGCACCAAAAAGCTTACAGCCAAGAGAATTAAAATAGCTTTTAGCGCCCTGCTCACTTTATAAGTTTCTCCATATGCTTCTTAAAGGCTTTTTCTGCTGCCTTTTCGATTTCACTACGAAATTTTGTGTAAGCCTTGACCCATTCTTTGCCCTGCTCGGTGAGGCAAGTTGCCCCGCCCATACGGCCGCCCCGGTGTCTCTCGAGCAAAGCGACATTAAGGCAGGCCTCGGCCTTGCTCATATCGCCCCAGGCCTTTCGATAGCTTATCCGAAGCGCCTTACTGGCGGCATTCAGCGACCCTTCGCTGTCAATTGCTCTAAGAAGACGCCATTTGCCGTCACCGAAAACCCCTTCAACATTTTTGGTATTGAGCCAAAGCTTGAACCTGACCCGCATTTTTTTCATATCTTGAGCTCTTCCTTACAATTACTCGAAGCAGCCAAGCTGGCACTTACAGATTTTTATGTTGTGCTGATTACAAATCCGGCCTATCTCAATAATTGCCGCGTCGAATTCCTCGGCAAGCTCAAAGGCCTGGGTACAGGCCAGCTTCTTCTTCGGCTCGGATTCTTGTGCCCGGGCGATGACCGCATTAATCAAGTCTTCCTGTTTGCTCATTTTATGTTTCCTGTAATAATTTATATGGTTATGCACGATTCGACATATCGAAAACAAAAAGATAACACAATCAAAAACTAAAACAAGCGAATTTTCTTGATAGAGGTAAAAATAATTATTTAAATTGCTAACATACTTTGTGAATGTGAGCTTTATTGAGAGATAATGGTGGTATATTGCGATACCAGTCCTAAGAGCCTTTCCGAATAACCGTCTCGTTATGAGGCCGAGCGAAAAGTTCGAGGCCAAGGCGGCAGGGACAAAATCGCCGCAGGCGTAGCCAAAGCTACGTTGAGGACGATTTTGACCCGACAACGCAGGCATCGGACTTTGCAGCCGGCCGCAATAGAGTGGGTTATTCGGATAGGCTCTAAGTCCCTTTCAGCGATTGATACCCTCTTTCTATAACATAGTCGGCAAACAAATTTAAAGCGTCCCGATACTCGGAGTTCCTAAGCGACTTTAATTGGTTTTTAGAGATGTCTCTATATTCTTCTGCTTTTCTCAAGGAGTAATCTATCGCCCTGGATTGCTTTACCATGATTTTTATTCGGTTCGCATCATTATTATTTATTTGTTTTAACTTGAAGCTGTTCTTTATCCATTCTACGTCCTTTTTGTTTGCTGCATTCATCGCATAAATTAGAGGCAAGGTCAGTTTACCTTCCAAAAGATCGCTTCCTAATGATTTTCCTACCTTTTCTTCAGTGCCGGCAAAATCCAGGCAGTCATCGACAATCTGAAAAGCGATGCCCAAATTCAACCCATAATTAGCTAACGACTTCGTTTGTTCCGGAGAAATCTCTCCTATCCAGGCTCCCGCCCTACAGCAAAAAGACATAAGGCAGGCGGTCTTGTTTTCCACAATCTCAAAATATTCTTGTTCCGTAAACGAGAGGTCATAGCGTCTTTTTAGCTGTTCCAGCTCTCCCACGCATATTCTGTTAACAACTTCCAGTAGCATCTCTAAAATCTTAGGTATTTTTATCTCAGTCAGGATAGAAAAGGCTCTTGAATACCAATGGTCCCCCAAAACTATGGCGATGCCGTTGCCCCACTTAGAATTAATTGTCGGCCGCCCCCGACGCAAATTTGCGCTGTCCACTACATCATCGTGAAAAAGTGTAGCGGTGTGTATTATCTCAACCGCTGCTGCTACAGAAATGTCTTTATCACCTCGATAGTTACCCGTTCTTGCAGAAAGTAAGACTAATGCCGGACGTAGATATTTGCCTGGCATATCAAAAATATATTTATTGATCTCTTGTACTAATTCATTTTCAGAATGCAGCTTGCTTTTCAGCTCCTCATCGACCATCCGGAGCTGATTCCTTATCGGCCCATAGATTTCCTCTAACTTCATATAAACATCCTTAATAACGGTTATGACTAATAATCAAATTGCTCGGCCATTTTAGAATCACACCTCTGGACGAGGAAGCAAACCGGCACGTTCCAGGAGAACAGGCGTAATACTCTCCCAGCCTATCGGCATAAGATGAATGCCGGCGACTCCTTCGATATTCTTAACCTGTTCTATCATCTCAATGCAGATTTCGATTCCTTTTTCTTTAGGGTCTTCTGCTGCTTCCATTCTCTTAATTATTTCATCTGGTATGCTCATGCCTGCCACATTATTCTTCATATAAACAAGTGCTTTATGCGAGCGCACCGGCATAAGACCGGCAAGAATATAAGTCTTTTTATGCAGACCTTCTTTTACAACCATTTCCATCCATTTGGAAAATTTGTCAATATCGAAAATACACTGGGTCTGGATAAAGTCGGCACCGGCTTCGATTTTTTTCCCAAGCCGCAATACCCGGAACTCGAATGGATCTGCAAAAGGATTTGCAACTGCACCAATGAATAGCCGTGGCTCATGTTCTTTTATAGGGTCGTCGCAAAGAAAACGCTTATCATCTCTCATCTTCTTGACCATAGCGATAAGCTGCATCGAATCCAGGTCATAGACGCCTTTGGCCTGCGGATGATTTCCAAAGCTCTGATGGTCTCCGGAAAGACAAAGCAGATTCTTAACACCAAGGGCGGCAGCTCCTAAAATGTCACTTTGCATAGCGATTCGGTTCCTGTCCCTGCAGACCATCTGTACAATAGGTTCTATGCCGCATGATATCGCAATCGAAGCAGCGGCTATACTCGAGGTACGAACTATTGCCGTTTGGTTATCTGTAATATTAACGCCATCTACCTTTCCAAGACAGTATTGGGCCTTCTTTTTAATTACTTCGGGATCAGCGTTCTGTGGAGGGCCCAGTTCGGACGTTACCGCAAATTCTCCTGCGATAAGCACTTTTTCCAGCCTGCTGCCTGATTTCATAGCATTGCCTCTTCGAACTTGACCTTCCTTTGTCCCGCATTGGTACTTGTCCGCCAATCTCTTGGCTGACGTATAGCAAGCAGATTATCGAGCTTGTTTAATCTCTTAAGTCTATCATAAATTAACTGCCATACACAGTCTGTGTCTTTATCAACTTCACATATTCCCTCTGATGAGCCGCCGCATGGCCCGTTAAATAATTTCTTGGCACAACGGGCAATAGGGCAAAGCCCGCCCGTCCATTCTAAAACACAATCACCACAGCCGGCACATCGTTCCTCCCAAAGAGCATGCTTAACAGGGTAACCCATGAATTTTGTGTTCTGGCCGGGAAGGGTTATCGAGTCTGGAAATCTTTCGTTCATCGTCTGAACACCTACGCCGCAGGCAATAGACAATATAGCATCGGTGGATTCTATTTGTTCCTTACAGGCATCGATAAATTCATATTCACATTGTCTTTCCGGCGTGCACTCGATTATCTCTATCTCTTTGCCTTGTTTCTTCTTTGCCATTTTAATCTGGGACGCCAAAAGTTCCACTGCCTTTGAACCTCCGGAAAAACATATCGTTACACAACCACCACAACCCATTAACATTATCTTTTTGTAGTCCTTTATTGAATCGAGTATCTCTTCAAATGGCTTTCTATCGGCTACAATCATATCAGCTCCCTTTCTTTAAGAAAGTCATCAACTTCCGTAAGATGTTTAAACAAGCCCAGGTCTTTAGCTTTAATACCCAACGCCAGTCCTACGAGTTGAGTAAAATACAATATTGGAATATTGAAACTCGCCCCGAACTTATTATTTATTTGCTGCTGTCTTCCATCAAGATTAGCATGACATAAAGGGCATCCGACGGAAATAACGTCAGCTCCGACCGATTCTGCGTCAGCTAACACTTTACGCGTCAGCTCAAGAACCACATCAGTTTGCGTCAATGCAAAACTGGCTCCACAGCAAAATGTCTTCATATTCCAATCGAGCGTCTCTGCACCGAGAGTTTCTATGACTGATTCCATGTCCGTTGGATTCTCAAATTGTTCTTTTCCTGTTATTTTGGGCGGCCTGGTCATCAGGCAGCCATAGTAGCAGGCCACTTTAATCCCGCCAAGATTCCTGACGACCTTGGAGGCAACCGTTTCAAGGACGCTTTTTTCGACGATCACATCAAGAATATTTAAGATTTCGATATTTTCAGGAAACTTTGCATCTATAACCTGCTCAACGTCTTTTCTGAGTTTCTCATCCTTTAATCGGGCCTGGGCGAACTTTAGTCTCGAATAGCAGGAAGCGCAGGGAGCGCATATCTGTTTTGATTCATCAGTCTGAGCGGCCAGGGCAAGGTTCTTGGCCGGCAACGCCAGGGACATTAACTCATCGTACTCGTGGGCCGGCGTCGAACCGCAGCATATCCAGTCTTTGACCTCCACAAGCTCTATCCCCAATTCCCGACAGACTTCTTTGGTCGAGAGGTCGTACTCGATGCCCGTTGAATGTAATGAACAACCAGGATAATACGCAATTTTCATTTCTTTAACCTTTTGGCTCTGGAGAACATCTTCATAGTTTCAAAGGGTTTC
This sequence comes from Planctomycetota bacterium, assembly GCA_022566315.1. Lineage (GTDB taxonomy): Bacteria > Planctomycetota > Phycisphaerae > Sedimentisphaerales > Anaerobacaceae > NIOZ-UU13. The sequence continues at coordinate 6,743 of JADFJC010000112.1, read as the reverse complement.
TTAATCGAAGGCAGCAGCTTAAGTTTGCCTTTTTTCAACATTTTCATAGCTAAAGCCATATCTTTGAAAGGATGGCCGGTCAAGAGGTTAACCCCCCCAGCCAGACCCACCTCATACATTCGGCCCATATACTTGAGCATTGTCATCCAAAACCGGTTGAATAGCCGAACGTTCTTTGTGTCCGCTTTTATTTTCTTTTCCTGGACGATAATTTTGATGGTATCAACAACATGAGCAATGTCGATATCCTGGGGGCATCTCGCCGAACACGTCTGACACGACAGGCAGTACCATATTGTATTTCCCTTCATCGCCTCATCGACCATTCCCAGCTGGATATACCTCATCAGCTCAGTCGGCGTACTATCCATAAACATACGGCTTGGACATCCAGAGGCGCATTTTTTGCACTGATAACACAGAAAAACATTCTCGCCGCTTCGTTTTGCGATTTCTTCGGCAAACGAACTGTCCATTTTTATGTCTTTACTGCCTCTGATTTTCATGTTTTTACATGCTCTTTCTGCTTAGGACTGGTAAAGAAATTAGGTTTCGTTTTTGGCTGAGCGAGGACAAGGCTGGCAAGGAAGCAAAACGCAGGCCTACTGGTTGGTAGTCCGAGTTTTGCTGACACCGCCAGCCGAAGCCGCAGCCAGCCAAAAATGGAAGATAATTTATTTACAAGTCCTTAGCTGTATAAACAGGGCCCAATTTCGTAATTCTTTCTGTCATTTCTTCTACGATTTCAGCAAACCTTCCACCCATCGCAGAAGAAAGGTTAAACATATCAATTCTCTCCGGGGCAATACCGGCCTCTGCAAGAAGCCTTTTGGCATACGCAACTCTTTTTTTTGCTCGTAAATTACCTTCGAGGTAGTGACATTGCCCTTCTAAACACCCTGCGACAAATACACCGTCTGCTCCGTCTTCTAAAGCCTTCAACAGATGTATTGTATCAACTTTACCAGTACATGGCAGTCGAATGATCCTCACGCTATGTGAATACTGAAGGCGCATTGCCCCTGCTAAATCTGCTGCCGCGAAAGCACAGAAATTGCAGCAAAACGCCACAATTTTCGGTTCGAACTCACTCATTTCTCACTAATTCATCTTCTTTGCTAAAAAGAGCCTTCGTTTTGGCAATAATCTGACTGTCCTTATAGTGCATCAGTTGAATTGCTTTTGCGGGGCACTCAGATGCACAAATTCCACATCCATGACACATAGCTGCTTCAATTTCAGCAACTCCATCTTCATTTATCTTAGGTACATCATATGGACATGTTCTGACACACGTCAGGCAGGCTGCACACTTGTCAGGGTCAACCACAGAAACAACACCGCTTATCTCCATCTCCTTCCTGGAAAGGATGGAGACCGCTTTGGCTGCCGTAGCTTTGGCCTGAGTAATAGCTTCGTCTATAAACTTTGGACTGTGACATGTGCCGCACAAAAACAAACCATCAGAAGCAAAATCCACAGGCCGCAACTTCATATGGGCTTCAAGAAAGAAACATTCAAGATTCAACGGAACCTTAAATGCCGTCGAAACGGATTCGCAATCCTCAGATGGTATCATAGCTGCACTTAACACCACTGCATCAGGGGAAAAACTTAAATCCAGCATTGAATTCAAATCTTTCACGTCAACTTCTAATTGCCCGGACTTGTTTTGACTGACAACCGGCTTACCGTCGAGGTCATATCTGAAAAACAAAATGCCCATTTCGCGTGCCTTGTTATAATATTCTTCCATAAAGCCATAAGTGCGAACGTCACGATACAGTATGGCAACAGTTGCTTTTGGGTTAATGCTTTTTATCGTTATAGCGTTCTTGATCGCCTCTGCACAGCATACTCTGCTGCATATCATCCTACCGGGTTCCCTGGAACCGACACATTGAATCATCACTACTTCATTGAGTTGTTTTGCCTTCTCAGGATTGCTCTCAAGCTGCTCTTCGAGTTCCATTTGTGTCAACACTTTATCATTTTGGCCGTAAAGATATTCTTCCGGCTTTGATTCATTGGCGCCGGTAGCGATTATCGCCGCGCCATGTTCAATTTCTATTTCTTCACCATTGCAATTTACTTTGCTTTTGAAGTCCCCTATAAAACCCTTGCATTCGGTAACAATAGAATTTTTATAGACGGTTATTCTCTTATGGTTTGCTATCTGAGTTTCCAAATCTTTCAAAAGCTCAAGCGGTTTCAAGCCTTCGATAGTTTTTTTGATTTTTACTAAGTTACCACCAAGTTCTCCGGTCTTTTCAATAAGATTGACTTCAAAGCCTTGATTCGCAACCGACAGTGCCGCCGTCATTCCCGCTACTCCGGCTCCCACGATAACAACACTTCGCTTGGGAATATAACTTTTAGTCGTAAGCGCTTCTATCGTTCTCGCCCGGGCGACCGCCATTTTCACTAAGTCTATCGCCTTGCCTTCGGTTGCATTACCGAGCCGTGCATGCACCCATGTACACTGGTCACGAATATTTGCCATCTCAAACAGATATGGGTTCAGCCCAACCTCTCTAATTGTTTCCTGGAATAACGGCTCATGTGTTCTTGGAGTACATGAAGCCACGACTACCTTATTCAGATTATATTCTTCAATGCTTTCCTTTATGGTCTTAAGCCCATCGGGTGAGCATGAATACATCATGTTTGTTGCAAAAGCCACACCATCCAGGCCCCTGGCATATTCTGCGACTTTCTCACAATCTATAACACCACCGATATTGGAACCACAGTGACATACAAACACCCCGATTCGAGGCTCCTGGCCTGTTATGTCTTTTTCAGGAGGATACTTCTTGTCCTCAACCTGCGTGCCTCTGACATCAGCCAAAAGCTCCATTGCCCCAGCCGCTGCTCCACTGGCCTGGACAACGCTTTCGGGAATGTCTTTGGGACTTTCAAACGTCCCTGCCAGATAAATGCCCTCTTTAGAAGAAACTGTCGGAGCAAAATACGATGACTTTGCAAAGTTGTATTCGTTCAGCTCAATTGAGCAAACATCAGCAAGCTTCTTGGCATACTTAGTCGAGCACAACCCGGAAGAAAGCACTACCATATCGAATTCTTCTTCAACCCAGTTTTTGCCGTCTTCAGTGAATTGCAGCGAAAGATTGTGGGTGTTGAAATCCTGTATAATATTTGAAGGTCTGGTGTAAATATACTTTACATTATATTTTTCCTTTGCTCTTTCGTAATATTCATCGAAGCCTTTGCCGAACGCCCTGACATCCATCACAAAGATCTTACATTCTATATCAGGCAAATGTTCCTTGGTAACTATCGCCTGCTTGGTTGCATACATACAGCAAACTGAAGAGCAATATGGGTTGTCCTTATCACGCGAGCCGACACACTGAATAAATGCTATCTTTTTCGGCTCAGCTCCATCGGAGAGTCTTTGTATATGTCCGGCGAAAGGCCCTGAGGCACTTAGAATTCTTTCATAATCCAAACCACTGACAACGTTGGCAAAACGCCTGTACCCGTATTCACCTTTTTTCTCGGCATCATATAATTCGTGGCCCGGAGCCAGTATTATTGCACCGATGTTCAATAATTGTTCTTTGGGAACCTCATTGTATAGTATTGCGTTTGGCTCACAAACCTTTTCACATAATCCGCACCATGAACATACCGCACAGAAAAGACATCTTTCAGCCTCAGCCTTAGCCATTTCCTCTGTGAATCCCAGGTCAACTTCCTCAAAAGTTCGCCGCCTGTTAAGCCCAATCACCGGCATTTCCTGACGAGTCAGAACTTTTTCTTTCCGCGCCTTGAGCTCTTCAACTGAAAGCTCTACAATATGCTCATCAAGCTCCTCGGGTTCATACTCCTGGCCTTTGATATATGCGTCCATCGCCTTAGCTGCATGATGGCCGTCCGCTATGGCTTGAACTACGTTGGCAGCACCACGAATAACGTCACCGCCGGAAAAAACCCCCGCCCACGAAGTCATCCCTGTTTTCTCATCGACTGACACGGTACCCCAATGATTCAATCTTAACTTGCCGCCCTCTCGGAGGAAGTCAAGAGCAGGCTTTTGGCCGATACCTAATATAAGTGAATCAACTTCAATGATGTGTTCGCTGCCGGGTATCTCAACTGGTCGCCTTCTACCACTTTCGTCGATCTCACCCAATTCCATTCGTACACATTCAACCTTCAGTTTACCTTCGCTGGGCAATATCCGCTTTGGCATTTTTAGAGTCTGAAGACTGACCCCTTCTTCGAGAGCGGCTTGGACCTCATCGGCAATTGCCGGCATCTCAGCCCGCGTACGCCGGTAAAGAAGCTTCACCTCATGCGCGCCCAGTCGCAATGAAGTACGGGCCACATCTACGGCGGCATTTCCACCGCCAATTACTGCCACGGTTCCACTGATGGTTTTTCTTTTGCCAAGTCTTACCTCGCGCAAAAAATCGACACCACTCATTACGTTTTCATTGTCCTCCCCCGGTATCCCCATCGTGATACTTTTGTGGGAACCAACAGCGAGGAATACAGCTTCAAATCCATCTTTGAAAAGCGATTCGATATCGGTTTCACTTGTCAAAGGGCTATTCAACTTGACCTTGATGCCATAGTCCAATATGTCTTGTATGTCCTTTTCTATTACTTCGACCGGCAGCCGGAAGGCCGGGATACCGATTCTCATCATCCCGCCTAAGACACCGTGCTTTTCAAAAACCGTAACATCATACCCCATCTTCCTCAAATCCAAAGCGGCGGTAAGTCCTGCAGGACCGGACCCGACAATCGCTGCTTTTTTCCCGTTTTCTTTTATCGAAGCTTGTTTTTCTTCGGGCGATAATTTTTTACCGTATTCAGCGTGCCAGTCTGATAAGAATCTTTTTATATAAGCAATTGAAATAGGACTATCTATGTTTGTCCTGTTGCAGCTCTGCTCACATGGATGCTCACAAATCCTCCCGCATATCGAAGGAAATGGATTATTCTCTGCCGCTGACACAAATGCCTCTTCGTATTTCCCCGCTGCCGTCAGCGCAACATATCCGCTCGGATTACCGTGTATCGGGCAGGCGTCATAGCACGGAGCCACACCCTCCCGCGTCATAGCGAATTTATTCGGCACAGCCTGTGGATATTCCTTGAAAATCGCTTTTCTATCGCTAAGTCGCTGGTCGTACTCATCTTTAAGACTAACGGGACAGTTTTCAGCACAAACCCCGCATCCGTTACACTTTTCAAGGTCAACAAAATGCGGCTTAATTGTGATTTTCGCGTTGAAATTACCCGCATCGCCCGATAGTTCAGTTAATTCAGCGTTGGTGATTATCTCTATATTCCTGTGCGTACCGGCAGCAACCAACCGAGGTGATATGGTGCACATTGCGCAATCGTTTGTAGGAAAAGTCTTGTCAAGTTGTGCCATACGTCCGCCTATAGCGCTTCCAGACTCAACAAGATAAACTTTGTACCCTGAATCAGCCAGGTCAATCGAAGCCTGGATGCCGGCTATACCTGCCCCCACAACCATTACCGAGCCTATTTTGTGGTTCTTTTTCATTTATTCTTCACGGTCAATATTATATTGTAAACAGTGAATTGTAAATTTTTGCCCTCGCTATTACAACTACAAAAATACGTCGCTCAAAGAATCCATCCTGTTAATACTATTAACAGTCTTTTCTACGTCAGGAAAATCGAAAAGTGCGAAGCGTCGTATGGCAATATTCTGCCAATTCATAGCATAATACCACTATCTGGGACTTTAATAATGGGGCTGGAATAGTTATGAATCCGTTCACCTTTAAATTTCACCATATCGGCTGTTTTTGATTTGGTCAAGAATTTCCCGTCCTCCGGCGGGTAAAGCAATCTCAATACTGTTTAGCCCCCCAACCCCATGATCTTACCTGCCTATAAGGCAGCGTTGGGGGGTCCGTCCCGAAAGCGTCATACGTCATCACATACCCAACATCACCACACAACGGCCATAATACCTGTCCCCTAATTTATCGAGGATTAGCTCTGCCACAGGTACGAACATTTCACGGAGAAATAATAAATAATGAATTGATGTTTCCTTTTATCTTCCCGTCCTTTTATATAGCCCCCAGTCCTGTGCTGGGGGGGGGTCTTTGCCTTTTCCTTTTCTTCCCAATTCTCTAATCTCTAATTCTCTAATCCACTAATTTACTAATCTCTAATTCACCAATTCACTAATTCACTAATCCTCTAATCCACTAAAATTCCTTTGACTTTTACAGTCTTTTACGCTATTTTATCTAACCAAATAAGGAAACACCAAGGGGCGGAATACTTCTTTGAATCGTACGTTTGTCATTCCTGCGCAGTTTTATATAGCCCCCAGTCCTGTGCTGGGGGGGGGGCTTTTACTTTTTCTTCCCAATTCTCTAATTCACTATTCTCAATTCTAAATTCTCAATTATTTCCGTCATTGCGAGCACCTCACCGGATTCTCAGGAGGAATGTAAAATAAACTAAGATATTGGCTGAATTACGATAACATCATTCTATTAAAACAATTACAGATAACATCGTGCCGAATGAGATTGCTTAGTTCATTAGGAGCAAATACTTACGTGCCTATAAGGCACTAAAGCAAGCGCAATACTTGTTAGCCCCCGGCACTGTCGGGGGTTCCCCATGTCCCGCGACTCCTTCATTCCTGCCCCCACCCCTGTGCTGGGGGGGACAATCATCTTGCGACGAGGGTGTATTTTATCGCGGATTTACAC
>JADFJC010000016.1 GCA_022566315.1 Planctomycetota bacterium | reverse complement strand
CGAATACTCGATCGTAACATCCTTGAGCCCAAAACCGAGAATAGACTCCATCGTTCCATTATGGTTCCATACCCACATCTGGTGCAGTTTGTAAACCTTGTCGAACTCATATTCGATCCAGGCCCCGTTCGGTTCATCGCCGCTAAGCCACATATTCGCCGGTTCTATTGAGTGCAGGTCGTTAACATCCAGTCCCAAGCCGTTGATGGTATTTTCAGTGCCCGTATCTGCCAGGTGTGTACTGGAAGCCGTGGCGGTTATGTTCTCGATGGCATAAGCAATTGGCTCGGTCGTAAAGCTCCAGACTTCGCCTTTGAACTCTATTTGGCTGGTGGGTGGAGCATTGACTTCATCTATACGCCAGTAGTAAGTCTTGCCAAAATCAAGTCGTTGGGGTGGAGCATAGCTGTTGGCATCCTGGGTGATTCCGCCGGTGGCATCGTTGACGTCGTTGAAGCTCTGGCCCAAATAGACTTTGTGCCCGTTTGTTGGCGCTGCAAATTCTCCAGGCGTCCAGCTAAGTGTCACATCCCGCGGCACATCCGTCGTCTCATTAGCAGGACTGGGATTAGAGGCCGAGCCGGGAGGAATACCTATCATAGCCTGTTCAATCTCTTCCTGTGTTAAAGCATGGTCGTACACGCGAAGTTCATCAATGCTACCGGCTAACCACCAGTTTCTGTTTCTGTTCACACCTATAGCAAACTGGTTGAGTATCGAATCGTTGAGGGTTCCGTCCAGAATCCATTCACCGTTGTAGTAGAGTTTCGCAGATGTACCCTCAGCGGTTAATGCAAGATGGATCCAGTCCGTGGTGACGGTGCCGAATATCAACCCGCCGGGATTAACCCGGTATTCCCCTGGGTTTCCACCATTCACATCAATCTGGAAACCAGCGGTGTTCGGGTAATGGCCGGTAAATGGACTAGCGTAGTTGGGTTGCCCTAAACTACTCGCTTTGACCCAAAATGCTACACTAAAGGCCGTAAAGGTTTGTGCCTGGTCAAAGGAGTATACAACAAAGTCATCGACGCCGTCGAATTCCAGCGCACCGCCTATCTTCCCAGCTACCCATTTTGGGGCACCATTGAACGTACCATGATTACCGTTGCCGGAGCTGTCTTTAGCTATTGTGCCGGAACCATCATCAAGCTTCCAGTGCACCAATAGATCAGCTGAAGCATTGCCGGCCAGAGCCAGCACTAAAACAAAACAAACAAAATAAATCAATTTCTTATACATAATAGTCCTCCTTAAAAAAATAAATATAAGTTGTTAATTGAAATGAAAAAATCTTGACTACGAAGCACCTGTACTCGCGTTACCGCAGGTGCGAGCACTAAGCCCCCATCCCGACTCTGCCTCACATAATACACAATATCTCCTCCTTTATTCGAAGAACTATCAAGATTCCGTGCAATAGTTGCCGAATAATTCAAAAACTCCACCAACACTTACTTTATTTATACTATATTAGCAATCCTGCCGTCAAGTAAAAAAATCAATCTTGCCTGCTGGCGAGCAGGGTTTCAACGTTTTTTAGTCCACAGGACACCTTACGGTGGAAAATCACACAGGCCTTTTCCTTTTTCACTGCCGCACAATACGACATACGATATACTTCATACGAATATGGCATTGACCTGTTTTGGTTTTGATGTTACTCTATTCTTGCCTGCCGGCGAGCAGGGCCTGCAGGCGTAATTAAGGAAGCTAAATTATGGAATTATCCTTGCTAATGAGGTTAAGAATTGCTGCTGCGGTTGCCACGGGTGTGGTTTTGATAGGTATCTTGGCCTGGCTGCTGGCGGCATCATCCGAGCCGCTCAGCGCTGTCCGTGCAAGCGATATAAGTCTCGGCGGCAAAATAACTTTGGTTGTTTTGGCATTTCTAACCGGCTTCATTGCCTATTTTGTTTCCTGGCCCCATGGACGAGAAATCGGTATTTTGGCCGTACCATCCGGCTTAGCAATCTGGGCTGTACGCTCCGGAAGCATGACTACTTTGATGCAGCTAAACCCAACCGCTGCACAACGCCAGGCACTTCTTACAACGCTTAAATGGGATTCCACTTTCTGGCTGGCTGTTGTCGCCGCTGGATTTGCCGGCGTGCTATTAGGACAGAAAATCCTCTCAAGCACCAGGCCAGCTGAGAAACAGAAAAAAACTGACTCTAAAGCAATTAAATACTTAAACGCAATAATTGCTCTGGTCGGTTCAGCTTTAATAGCTCAATTTTGTATCAGAATATTTGCTCAGGACGTCAAAGTAATAGCCACCGGTTCGGTTGTGGCTCAGCCATCGGTCGGACAGATCGTCTTTGCTGTATTGCTCTCGTTCGGACTCGCTGCTTTTGTAGTCAAAAAATTTCTCGATGTCAGCTATATATGGCCCACAATTGCCACTGTTTTGGTAACTGCCTTTGCTATAAGTAGTTATGCCAAGCAAGATGTGTTGCAATATTTTGTTAAGACATGGCCTGCAGCTTTTTTCGCTAATTCAGTTATTTCCATATTGCCCGTGCAGATGGTGGCTTTCGGAACATTAGGCTCGATTGCCGGCTATTGGATGGCTGTCCGTTACAAATATTGGCGAAAACACGAAATGAAATAGCAAAACTGCGGCATTTGACAAATTCAATAAATCATTTTTTAAGCATCCTCTTCTATGTAAGTCTATGTATATTAAGCAGTTATATATATATAGTCTTACAATAAATATTCATTACACAAACAAAAACAAAAATGGTTGTTTTTAGGCTCGAAATTAGCCGAAATATACTGTTGTTAAGGATTGTCGGTTGGAAGCGGTTTTTGGACCGAGTAAAAAAGAAGAGTAGTTATGGAAAGTTTTAAAAGCATTTGACGAGCACCTGGACGAACATTTGAATAGAATATTCGTAACATATATGATAGTAAGACCAGCCGACAAAAGGATTTAGAAATGTTGGTTCTAAGCAGACAAAGAGATGAGTCGATTATGATAGGCGATGATGTCGAGATTATCATCGTCGATGTACGGGGGGACAAAGTCCGTCTCGGTATAACAGCCCCTAAGAGTATACCGGTTCATCGCAGAGAAATATACGACGCGATTCAACGCGAGAAAAAGGAAAAAGAGAAGGCTCAGAAAGAGCAACAGGAGTCTCAGAAGGAGCAACAGGAGTCTCAGAAGGAGCAACAGGAGTCTCAGAAGGAGCAACAGGAAAAGCCCCAGGCGTCGCAACCCACGAAGGAATCCTAAAAAAGCCCGAGCGAATCCTTCCAAATCATTTTCATTACGGTTCCCACTACATTATCATTGTTTTGGTAGGCCATGTTTTAGAAAACTCCGGTGTCGTTGCCGAACGTCTGTTTGGCTTCCCGCGAAGCGGGGTTCATCTCCGTGCTTTTCGGGCAATTTTTCCCTTTTTGTATCATATTTCTTACCGGTTATAGAATTTCTAAGGGGGTTTACACTAAAATTCTTGACGAAACGGAAGGAATCGTTAATATTGGTATCACTTGGGACATTATTGTCTGGGAAGTGTCCAAATAGAAAACCTTGCGGATGTGGCGGAATTGGCAGACGCGCAGGCTTCAGGTGCCTGTGGGCTTCGGCTCGTGGAGGTTCGACTCCTCTCATCCGCATTAAACCCCCTTGATACTTACCTGGCACCGGTCCGAATCCGCAGGTGCAATAAATTTTACATAAGTTTTACTTGCCGCCGGGACTCATAGGTTCGATAATATCAGTTAGCATATCCAAAGGAGCCCAAAATGAGAGCTTTGAAAAATATTTCTTTGATATTTTTGTTTTGTATTGTTGTCGGCCTGGCAGATAAGACCAAATCACAAGAACTAATAGCTCCGAAGGAACAAAACCAAACTATTACAACTCGCTTTGATACAAACAAGCTCGCTGATGCTATTGCCGACCGTTTTATCAGCGCGATGCAAAATCGCAACTACAGCTTCCTCGTGAAGGATAAACTCGAATCGCTCAGAAAGGAGATTTACGATTTCGCTGCCAAATACCCGCCCACTCAGATGTCCCCGGCCGAGCAGGGGGTGCTGCTTGCTTCCGTTGACCGTTATGTGTCTGACTACTTTTTGAACAGGGGGTTTGATTTTCCGGGAGACTTCCCACGCGATTTCGATATGGAAGGGGCATATCTTAAATTCCAAGACCAGATCAATACGTTCAAGTGGAAGCTCTGGCTGGCAATAACCCGCAAGCCGCCATCGATGGAGCAACTCAAGCAACGCCAAGTACAGCACGATTGGCTGCGGAAATTTATTGCCAACGTTCCGATTCGTCCGGGCGATTGGCGTCCTGTTGATGTCTCGCCTGATGACATTCGCAAATGGGCCTCAGCACATCTGGAGCAAGAATTAGCTGACCCTCTGAGTCTATTATATGACCCGATGACGCATAGCCAATTTGAAGTTTTTAAGCAATGGATGAAACGCAGCGCCGCCAATGGCCTCTCCAATACGGTAACAAATATACCTGTCCGTGCCATCGGTGCACGGGCGCATAATCACGCAGATGTGGAGAAAGCGTACAGCTACCCATTTGACATCGAACTACCTTTTAAAGATGAGGTCAGGTCAGTCTGGGGTGGAGGCGGCGGAGCAGGCACACATCTGGTCTTTGCTTCCAATGTCCAATTCCGTGGCCGAGATGTTTTTCTCGATAGTCATGGATACCGCCAGGTATTTGACATTGTTCAAGGTATATTGCGACTTCCACCTGAAGTTCGAGATGGCGCAACCGATAAGTCAATCGCCGATTGGACTAAAAAACAAAATAAAGGTGATATTGACTACAATGATATGACAGCTTCTCTACTGGCCTTACGGAGTGCTAAGATCGCTGAACTGAAAGTAGCAAACTGGTTCGAGGCCGACCGTGTTAGTAACGCTGAGCTACATAAGCTTATCACCGAATATGGCCGAACATCTATATCCGTCAAACAGCTCCCTCCTATGAATGGCTTTCGGCGTGTGGGAGTTAGCGAACCACGTTTCTTCATTGTTGTGCGAAGCCGAGAGAGAAGGCTTGCTGTTATTGATTTGCGCAACCGTGAATTCGGCCAGATTAACTTCGTGGGCCGCCTTCGCTCAATGGATTCAACAGTCAATACTCTGACTATAAAAACTCGCTCTGCAACAGACGGAGTCGGTTCGAGTGCTCCACCAAATTGAACAGACTATAATCGCCTATGACCAGCCTTTTTGGCCTCATATTATACATACAGGCCGCGATTTAACGAAAATTGTGCAATTAGGCCGATAAATAAGAGATAAACTAACCCCTGTTTTCACGGGGACAGGTAATAGGTTCGCACAGCTTGTAAGAGTGCTATGCTTGAAATTTTGCAAGATTTCGAATCCGCCATTGGCGGAGCGGTACGGCTCAGCCCTGTAGTTTTGGTCGGGCCGGGCTTGGCTTGTGTTATAGTCGGGCTATTTATCTGGCTCGGCGGGTTGGGCTTTAGAAAACTTTTAGTCGCAGTCGCAGGAGCGATTTGTGGAGGTATTTGTGGTTTTTTTGCAATCGGCCAAAATATCGTCTCGGCAGCGTTCGCGGCAACTCTGACTGCCGCCCTCGCAATGGTATTTGAAAGGATGTTTATCGCAATACTTACAGCCGCATTAGCGGCGGTGTTTGCCTTTGTCGTTTTAGCCGGGCCCTACATTGAAAATTCACAACAAACAGCTCCGATAAGTTCGGGTGAAATATCAGTTCAAGGCCCAGCTATCGGCGTTCGCGAAAGTGCGGAAAAATTGAAAGCTTATATAATCGATGTCAGCCAAAGGATAAAACACGCTGGTTTACAGATGCCGGTGTATCACTGGGCGATAATAATGGTGTTGGTACTAATTTTTATAGTGGCGGGATTTTCCCTGTGGCGCTTAGCAATGGCTTTGTGCTGTTCGGTTTTGGGAACGGTGCTCATTTTCGCCGGGATGATTTTGCTGTTGTTGCATAAAGGGGCTGTGCCTGTCAGCATCATTTGCAGTAAGTCATCATATTATGCCACTGCCTTTATAGCAATGACGGCTTTCGGCACGTCTGAGCAGTTATTATTTTGTAAACGCCAAAAAACAAGCTCGACAGGAAAAAGACAAATGGGTAAGAATAGGCAGGAACCCAGCCAAACAAAGGAAAGGTGGCGGACAACGTAACTGGTCCGGCGTTTTGCAAAAAAGCCTAACTAAAAAGAAAATTTAAGGAGAAAGATAATGGATTATGTTACCATCCTTGCACAGGCGGTTGAAACTGCTTCGGCGCAGGCCGCAGAAGAAGCAGTTGTCCCAATCGAGTCCTTTTGGGCATATATTACTTCTCTCAATCTGGTTGAAGCGATAACTTTCATGTCTTTCGGAGTGGTCTGCCTTTTCTACGGCTGGCGCGTCTTCAAGATATTGGTCGTAATCTGCTTTGCGCTGTTGGGCATGTTCCTGGGCCTAGCAATAACCGACAAAATCGTCGGCCTGAACAGTCAACTCTGGGGCGGACTGATAGGCATGGGCCTGCTGGCGATTCTTTCCGTGCCCTTGATGCGATGGGCCGTTAGTGCATTAGGTGCAGTAGCCGGCGGAATACTCTCCTCCGGAATATGGTACGCTTGCGGGTTGACCGAAAGATACATCTGGGCTGGGGCGCTTATTGGGATGGTCGCCGGCGGTATGATCTCATTTATCATTTTCAAAGTCGCCGTCATACTCTTTTCCAGCCTCGGCGGCAGCGGTTTAATCGTGGTAGGAGCTCTGGCGCTTTTATACCTTTATCCACAGACCTCAGAGCGAGTGGAAGAAATAATATTTACTAAGAAATGGTTTCTGCCCACTGTCCTTATGGCCCCGACATTAATCGGCATTGTCCTGCAAAACAAATTCGTAAAAGACTCCAAAGACTGGGACATGTAAAGAGGTCATTTAGATGATTGACTATTGAATATTGAAAGTGCCTAAAGTGCGCTAAAGTGACAGCTTTGCTGTCATTCTGAACGCAGCGCAGCGAAGTGAATCCCGATGTATCGGGATTTTTCGTTGACCAGATCCTTCGGCTTCGCCTCAGGATGACACTTACGTGTCACTTTAGGCAGTTCAATAATGCTTTCTCGATAAACTTCTAAAAAACTCGATTTTACTTTCCCATTTATGGGTATCAATCCCGGTCAGCAGACTTTCGTTTGACTGCCACAATGTACTCAAACGTTTCAATATAAGCCCAAATATTTTCATACCACACCTCCATTCAAAATACTAAAGGCATTATACCACAAAACTTGTTTCAACGGCCAGCTTTAAAATCGCAAAATGCTGTTTAAAAAGGCTATCAGAGCGTGCTGAGGCAAGCAGCAGGACTTTTTATCGGCCCATGGCGAAAAGTTTTTTCAGCACCCAGCCCTCGCCACAAGATAAAAAAGGGCTGTAAGCGTAATACCCACAGCCCAAGCGGTTGGTAAACGGCGGACTTCTCTTACGCCTTGCGTTTACGTTTTCTTATCAAAGCTAATGAACCAAGACCTAACAGAGCAATTGTTGCCGGCTCGGGAATCGACATGGCGCCGCTGAAACCATTGCCACCGACAAAGCCGCCGGCTAACATCTCTGCAAAGCTGCGATAGTTAGTTCCACTTCCACCCTGCAATGAGATTTCAAAATCGAGTCCCGGTGTCTGCGAGTAAAGGATCATGTTCAACGCTGCAGAACCAATCGCCTTGCCGGCATCAGTTATTACGATGTCGGTAATGTCTGTCTTAAAAGCAGTGTAGCCACCGGCTATCGTGCCTATCGTAAGCAGGTCGCCTGAGCCAAGGGTGCCCGTTAAATAAACCGCGCTCTTGTCTGCGTTGGTAATCATGATGGTTGAGCTGCCTATTGGTTTCATTTCGTAGATACTCCCGCTTCCACTTACTACGAGGGTGGGGATAAAAACCAAAGAGCCAACCAAAGCATCGGCGTTACTACCCATTCCGCTATCAATCGTAATATTCTGGTTAAAGCTAAGTGTGCCGGCCCCATCATACTGCCAACTGCCTCCGGTGCCCGCATCAGGACTGAACTCAATTGCCGGTGTTGCGAACGCCGGCGTCCCAGCACAAACCAACAATGCGAAAATCATTATTACTAACCTTTTCATTTTGTCCCCTCTATACTTTTATGCTCTTAAATTTCTAACCGTTTTATTTTTGTGCTGCGGACCACCCGCAGTCCCGATTTTATCGGGATTTTCTCAATCCCTTGGTTTTGAGCTACTCCGTTTGTTCAGTAGTGATAGTGTTTTATAAGCACCCCCCTTTCTGCCGAGCCAATGCCACGGTCGGCTTTTCGTTCCTGGTTAGTCTTGTTAATTAGGTTGACAAAAATCTTTTTCCCCTCCAAAAATTTCTTACCGGGCTACAAGGTTATCAGGTTAACTTTGTCTTTTCCTGATTTCCTGATTTTCTCCGCAGCAGGCTAAATGCACCTCCCAGGCCAAGCAAAGCTATTGTTGTCGGTTCCGGTACCTCCACAATATAGTCCTGTTGTCCATTGTAACTAAAGACTCGCAGGTCTGCCCTCGGACCGGTACCATCGAGAGAATGCAGCATATTATTGGCCATATCTGAATCAAGATACGCGGCACGGAAACCACGAATTCCAACGGTGCCATCGACCGTTACATCCCAACCTAACGGAGATGTCGGAAGGTCTTCGTGAACTATCTCCCATACGGCTGCAGCAAAAGCCTCGGCCTTGGTATTTTGCTGGTAAGTAAATGAACCGCTGCCAACCCAGGATGGGTCGAAGTACCTGCCCCATAGTTCCTGCAGGTATTTGGCCTTGCTGAGGCCCATTGTACCTTCCAACAAGGTCGTCGGAATAGGCCCATCTTCCGGCATAACCACATCGTACGTCAATGTGCTGCTTGACGAGAGCTCTGCCCATTCGATGCAGAAGGCGCCAATCAGACCATCGGACCAAATTTTCCCTTCATTCGTACCGTAGGTCTTATCGAGCATATAAACTCCGGCATATCCGATAGTGCCTTCGTAGCCGGCAGCCCAAACCTCCATTATGTCATGGGCGCCAAAACCACTAAGTGCTATATCCACTGTACCAACAGGGGTGGCTTTTGTTACGCACGGCAGAATCATAACCGCTGCACAAAAAACTGCTGATATCTTTACCAACTTCAACTTCATTATTTTTCTCCTCCCCAAATTATAATCTCCCGTTACTGCTTCACTCTTCACTTTGCGGTGAACCACCCACAGCAGAAGTCAGAAGTCAGAAGTCAGATATCAGAAGTCAGATATCAGAAGTCAGTTCTGTCCTCTTTGTTTTGGGCCAATCAGTTTAACTTGGGTGCTCAATTGGGGAAATTTGAGAACCCCCCATTCCGATACTACTCTGCATAGTAGCTACGCTACGTAGCACGAGTTTTGATCACCCCCCGGAAATACTTATTACAGAGATAAGTTTATCCTATTTGCTCGCAAAAGTCAAGAGTTTTTAGCGGCAATACCACCGGACGGATAAATTTTTCTTGAAATGTGCCCCTGCTTGGCTAAAACAAAATAGTTTTAGGACCTAACAGGCATTAAGCCGACAATTAGCTCTGGATTTTTATGCTAAGTCTGTCCTGAATTATAGAAGGAAACTATAGAAATGTTCGATTTGGTTGCAGAATGGATATGGCCGGCAAAAAAATTGGGGCTGACCGTGTGGTGACCAGCCCCCCAAATAGAAGAAAGGAGTAGTATTATGTCAGCAACTAATAAAAAACGGGTAACCGCTCAAACCCGTTCGCACTCATCCACTACAACAAGCATAAGCGAAAAAACATATCGGACTCTTTAAGGTCCCCCCTGATTCCCCTCAATTGTGCTTGCTATATATATTATACTTGATATTTGACTAAATGCCAAATTTAATTTTCAACTTTCTTACAATGCCACATTCATTTCCATTCAACTACGGCATAGATGTAATTTACCAATGTTTTTCTCTTGGTGACGTCGTCATTGTTTTTGACCTGCAGTTGAAAGGAATTTACCTTTTCGGGCGTGTCCACGAGACTTGTTATGTCCCATAAGTCTGTCGCCTCATTTGGTTCTCCTTCATACACAGGAGCATTTATTGACGCCCAAACTACCGGTTTATTCGGCCAGCCTGTGCCTGCTGCCCATTGTAATTTGCCCTCAGAAAATTGTTCTTGCTCGAAGTGTTCCACATAAACAACCATAGATGCTATCGCAGCACCTTCCGGAATAGATACATCTGAAAAATCATAGGATGTGTATAAACCAAAGTCGGTTTCCCGCCGGTGGTCGTCACTGGCCAGGACAACGCCGCTTTTGCAGGCTACGGATAATATTGTTTTGCATTTTTTGTTGCAGCCATCTGTTGTGCTCAAGACAGTTGTCGCCGGCGTGCTTGGCAGAGAAGCTGTGATGGTAAATGGTTGGGTACTTGAAGCTGGAACACTACCGTTATCTGAGACCTTGACCGCAACATCATTAGCCCCCGCCTGGGTACTCGTCGGTGTCCACTCTATCAAGCCGGTAGCTGTATCTATGGCCATATCTGCCGGTTTGATGGTTAAGGAGTAAGTAAGCGTATCTCCTGCATCTGGGTCCGTGGCATCAACATCATAAGTATATAATGCGTCCACTGTAGCTGTGGTTACAGGTGTTGAAGTGAACGTTGGCGCATCATTGACCGCCTTGACCTTAATCCTCACTGCGGCAGCATCAGTTCCGCCTTTGCCATCACTGATAGTGTAAGTAAACGCATCGGTGCCGTAAAAGTTCGCCTTGGGGGTATAGCTCAGAGTGTTATCGGTGTTAATGCTAACCGAGCCGTTCGTGCCCTGAGTAACAGTGGTTATATTAAGCTGGTCATTGTCCACGTCAGTGTCGTTCGTCAGCACATTAATCGCCAATACCGGTTTGTCCTCCTGCGTCATCGCACTGTCATCCTTAGCAGTCGGCCTGTCATTGACCGCCTTTACCTTGATTGACACGGTTGCAGCAGCACTGTCCGTCGTCTTGTCGCTGACCTTGAAGGTAAAGCTGTCTGACCCGTTGAAATTCGCATTTGGTGAATATCTCAGCTTTGATCCTTTCCCGCTCAGTTTCCCGTGGGATGGATCTTTTACCACACGGTAGCTCAGCGAATCTCCGTCGGCATCGCCACCCGCTAAGGTAATCGACACCGATTTATCTTCCTGCGTCGTCACACTGTCATCATTGGCCGTCGGCGCATCATTGACCGCCTTGACCTTAACATTCACCGTAGCTGTATCAGTTCCGCCTTTGCCGTCACTGACAGTATAGGTGAAAGAATCGGTGCCGCAAAAGTTCGCCTTGGGGCTATAGCTCAGCGTGTTATCAGCGTTAATGGTAACCGAACCGTTCTTGCCCTGAGTAACAGCAGACGTCGTGAGCTGGTCATCATCCACGTCAGTATCGTTCCTCAGCACATCAATCGCTGCTATCGGCGTGTCCTCCTGTGTCCTCGCACTGTCATCATTGGCGCTCGGCGGGTCGTTGGCCGCCGTTACCGTTATTGACACGGTCGCGGATTTGCTGTCCGCCGTCTCATCACTTACCTTGAAGGTAAAACTGTCTGACCCGTTGAAATCTGGATTTGGCGTGTAGCTCACGTTTGGCGCTGTCCCGCTCAGACTTCCATGGGACGGACTTGTTACCACAGTGTAGGTCAGCGCATCTTCGTCGGGGTCACTGCCTGCCAAGGTAATCGGCACCGGCGTGTCTTCCTCGGTCGTCACATTGTCATCCTCGGCTACCGGCGGGTTCTTCTGTACCTTCGCACCAACATAACTGGCTGTCGGCGGGTCGTTGACCGGCTTCAACTTTATCGACACGGTTGCAGCAGCGCTGTCCACCGTCCCGTCGTTGACCTTGAAGAGAAAGCTGTCTGACCCGTTGAAATTCGCATTTGGCGTATATGTCAGATTTGGCGCTGTACCGCTCAGGCTCCCGTGGGATGGATCTTTTACCACGCTGTAGTTCAGCGCATCCCCGTCAGGGTCACAGCCGGCTAAGGTAATCGACACCAGCGTGTCCTCTTGTGTTGTTACACTGTCATCAATAGCTGTCGGGGGGTCATTGACCGCCTTTACCATGATTAACACTGTTACAGGAACACCGTCCACCGTCCCGTCGTTGACATTGAAGGTAAAGCTGTCTTTCCCGTTGAAATTCGGCTGGGGCGTATAGGTCAGCTTTGGCGCTGTCCCGCTCAGGCGCCCATTGGACGGACCTGTTACCACATTGTAGGTCAGCGGGTCACCATCCGGGTCACTACCAATTAAGGTGATAGACACCGGCGTGTCCTCTTCCGTCGTTACACCCTCACCTTCAGCCGGGTCGGCGCCAATGGCCGAAATACTAAGCAGCACCACCACACAGAGCACGCCTCTTACAAGCTTTGTCATCAACATAATTCTTCCTCCGAATGAAAACAAACAAATTATTTTTAGACACGATACTCCTTAAGTAAAAAACGTAGAAGACTTCCTAAAATATGCAGATGTTTATAATATAATGCTTTATTAGGGTCATTTTCGCTTGACTTCTCCTCCAATCGGTCGTTATGCAGAAGCCCGACATTATGAACCCTAAATTAAGCATACTAATATACTTCTGTTTTCTCTTGTATGCAAGCATATTTTTCAATAAACTTGAAATAAAAAATAACCTCTTTGACCTTTGCAAAATCCTGCATTTTTGTTATGCCCTGTAATAACTGGACTTATCGCAATTCGGCACCGGCCAAGACCGCCCGAATTTTAAACAGAATAACAACACCACATTGTTGCTTAGACTTAACCGACAGGCACAAAAGCCGTTATACAAATACTTATATTGATAACGTTAAAATTCGAAGAAAACGGGGGAGTGGGAATCCACTATATCGGGACATTTGTGAATTCCTGCTCTCGTGGGGCCGATAGCGTGAATCGGTCAGTTTGAGCTAACTATTGAAATCATTAAAATCATCTATTATCTCGTTTCAGTCATCATCCGGTGAAATGGTCTTTTCCGCTGCGAATTTAACACTGGGCTTATCAGCGTCTCACACACGTTCTTTCATAGCTATCTTCAGCCACAGGTTACTGCGAGGCCCCCTCGAAATTAGAGTTGAGAGCAACAACTACAAACTCAACACAAACGAAGTAACCCTGTTTGACGGCACTTTTGACCACGGCTACACGGTAATAAGCGACGCCGAGTTCCTGGTTATACATATTCCCAAAGATATTCGCATCATAGAGGCATTGCTTAAGCCCAGGGACCTATAATAAATGAAAAAAAACAAAAACCTTATTTGTTTTTTTGCCCATCGAGATAAATAAGTTATATTTTATATATCAGGCATAATACTCTTTCCTTCACTGAGGGAGACAGGCGGGTTTACTAAACCTTAGTTGTAACTGGGGGGCGCCTGCCTCCCTATTTCTTTATCACTGCACACAAGCCCCATAGTATAAGGCAGTCTTTGATAATACTACGGGGCAAGCCAGGCAGGGAGATGATAGAGTAGCTCGTCCTATAATTGCGTGTAGTAATCATTAAGACCTCTGATTTCATTAGATTCTTAGAGGTCAATCCTGTGTGGAGTCGGAAGGGCGAGGAGGTGGATTTGGGATGGGCCCGCGACTCCAATTGTGCAGCCTTTTGAGTCGGATGTGTCCATGCGCGTAGTAGGCATCGTTCATGGACGAAAGGTGGCGCTGCCGCAGTTCGTCCCGGGTTGTCCGCCAGTCCTGGGGAGTGCGCACCAGCTCCATGTCCTCCATGGCCCGGTACAGCGAGTCGGCGATGAGCTGATGGCCCGCGATGCTCGGATGCACGTGGTCCAGCAACCATTCGTCGCCCGGGATTCCGTCCTCGGTGTGTTCCTCAATGAGCACCTTCACATCCACAAGAGGTACGCGATGTCGCGCACTGACGTCCAAGATTGCATCGTGCATGGGTTCCAGGATGCGCAGTGGGCAGATGTCCTGCTCCTTTGCCCGTACGAACCATTTCTTTGCTTCATTGGAACGTCCTATGTGCTCGTAGCACTTGCCTATCCAGTAAAGGAGCCCTGCGTGCCGGTTGTCGAGCGCGGCGGCCTGTTCGAGGAGCCTGATCTTACCGTAGGCATCGTCCCAGTCCAGTTTCCCGGCCTGTTCCCACAGTTCGACCACACGCTCCATCTGGTGCTCGGGCAGGTCGGTTCGGAACTCCGACTTGAAAGGAGGACAGTCCTTCAAGTTGGTGACCGGATTGGCCAGGATAATAGGAATCCCCGCCCCGTGGGACATCCGGACCATTTTTTGAAGATTGTGGCGGAAGTGTTCGATGGTGCCTTGGTGCCATGTCTGGTCACGATGGTAGGAATCCAATCCTTCGCGGAAGTCGAGCCTGGCCTGGACTTCGATGGGAAGAACAGGCTTCGATGAGCGTCCGTCGTCCGTGCCTTGGGCGCGACGACCAGAGAGGAACCGGTGTGCAAGAGAGTAGCTGCGCAGGTTGAGCATCACCTGGTGCAGCCGGAGTAGTGCGCGCGGCATTCTCTTTAGGCGCCGGTATGTCCTGTCTTCGAGGAATTCGTTGTGTCCCGTGTAGATGATGAATAAATCAGGCTCATGCTTGAGCAGCTCCCACATGATGGGTACGAGACGATAGCTGGCGTAGGAAATCCCCCCACAGTTGACTACTTCCCAGTTCGTTTCGGGTCGAGCGGCACGCAAGTTGAGCTTGAGCCAGGTAGCAAAGGAAGTCTCTGTAGAGTAGGGTCGTCCCTGTACGGTTGAACCACCGAGACAGAAGACCCGGAACGTGTTCGGCCCCTTCGTGGCAGCGAAAGATTGGGGGCAGAAGCAGGTCAGGCGTTCCTCGGCCGTCTCGAAGCGAGTGCCCGTTGAGTCGAGGACGAAGAGGGGGCACAGACCGCTGAAGGAGACGTAGGGGTCATTCAGATTGATTGGGGGGGGAGAGACGCACAATCTGAGCGCCAGCTCGCCCAACACGAGCGGTGAGAGGACAACGGCCATAGCTGTAAGGTGAAAGAAAATGATGCGCCGCCTGCCGCGTCGCGGCTCGGCTGAGCTCGCCGATGTCCGAGTCGGTTTGGTCTGGCCCCGGCCCGGCGTTTTGGATTTCTCTTCGCCGACGGTGCAACCATTAGACCGGATGCGTACATTTTTTATGCCGAAACGAATAAGATGGGCGAAAATTTTCACCTTTAAAGAACCTATCAGGAATTTTCCATATACGTGATTTAATAACCTGCTTAGACTTCTGTTTTCATTAGGTTACAAAATCCATCGGGAATTTTCAAGTGATTTCAGCTTCTCTGGTCGAGATTAGGCAGAGCTTACTGCCTCAAGCAAGGGGGAGATGCTTTCTAACGGCAATTTATTAGTAAATCCTGTCCCTGTCTGTGATAAATTTGTCCACTTTTTTCAGCAGGGTCTTTTTTTCGGGTTGTTTGGCTTTGGCGTTTTCCTTTTTTTCGGCTCTGATTTTTGCCTTAGCGTGTGCTTTGGTCTTTTGTTTGAATTGGGCATTGACTTTGGCTACCGTATCTG
Organism: Planctomycetota bacterium; assembly: GCA_022566315.1. GTDB lineage: Bacteria > Planctomycetota > Phycisphaerae > Sedimentisphaerales > Anaerobacaceae > NIOZ-UU13. Next base: position 33,361 of record JADFJC010000016.1, on the reverse strand, counting down.
CTGCCTGGGCCTTTGCTTTGGCTATTGCCTCGGCAGCTTCGGCATTGATTTTAGTTAGCTGGTCGGTATAAGATTTAATCTTCTGCTGCGTTTCGGCTTCGAGCTCTACCCTTTTTTGGGCTTCGGCCTTGGCCTTCTTTTGGGCTTTTGCTCTTAGCATAGCTTCGGATTTTGCTTTTGCTTCGGCTTTTGCCCTTTTTTCGGCCTGGGTTAATGCGTTAGCTTCGGCTTTGCATCTTGCTTCAATCTCGGCCTTTAATTTTTCTTCAGCATGAGCTTTTGCATTTTCTTCGAGGTCTGATTTTGTTTTTTTCTCGGCTTCGATTCTGGCCTTGGTTTCAAATTCAGCTTTGGCCTGGGCTATTGCTGTTGCGCGGGTTTGTGTTTTTGCAATTTCTTCGGCCTGTTTTTTTGCCTGGGCGAGGGCTGTGAGTTTTTGTTCGGCTTTTGTTCGTAACTTGGCTTCTGTTTTGTATCTTGCGTCGATTTCGGCCTTTAGTTTTTCTTCTGTCTCGGCTTTGGCCAGGGATTCGCTGTAAATGCGGGCTTTTTCTTCAGCCTTGGAAATTGAGTGAGCTTTGGCTTGGAGTCTTTGCTGAGCATCGGATTCGCTGATGTTCTGTTCGCCGGGTTTGAAAAACAGTGGTTCGGCGAACTGAACGGCAACACGATTTACCAGGCTGCTGAGGTTGTCAACGCGACAGACACGTCCGATGCGATTGAAAAATACCGTATCGAAGGAATCGGCCAAGTCAAAGTGAGGGACACTAAAGTCAACGGTTACGAGCTGGTCCGGATGGGGACAGTTTTTGTCGGCGTGGCAAAGAATTGCCAAACCTCTGCTGGAAACATCAACAATCTGGCCCGGGGAAGGTTTTTCCTTGACGTCCCTGGCGAAGCGAACAGGCCAACGATAACGCAATCTTTGCTCTGCTCTTTGGTTGCCGGCTGTTTCCATTCTCAAGACCACAAAATCCTTTTTGCGTATTATATATGGACAGCATTACAAATAATTTCCACTTTAGTCAAGAAATTTATTTTTGGGATACCAGGCCGGGTGCGATTCGAGTATGTAGGTGAAAAATTATTGGGCCTTAACATCTCTGTTATTGAAGAAGTGGATTCCCGCTACCCGCTTTCGCGGGCACAAGCTTCGCGGGAATGACAAGTTACACATTCAAACTTGACGCAATAATAGTTGCATTTGCACAAGCGAGAGGTTATAATAACAAATAATCACATCCAAAGTGGAAAAATGTTCGCTAATTTAATTTAGGAGGCAGGAAGATGAACAATAGGTTACTTTCAAGTCTGATTATCACTGTAATTGTATGTGCCGGGCCCAGCTTAGCGTTTGGGTGGGGAGCGGCTACTCACGCGTATCTTGCTAAAGAATTAGGGCACGAGCCGGGCGTTATGAATCTGCAGGAGATGTATGGTGCAGTTGTACCGGATATGTTTAATCTGATGTTTGGCTATGAACATCAGGATTATTTATGGAACAAAACACATTATGAGTTTATGAAGGTGGTCAAGAAGGCAAAGTCCGACGAAAGCAATGCGTTTGGATACGGATTTGCGAGCCATAATGAAGATTGGGGAGCAGACCACACAGCACATATTAAGTCTGTGGGCATCAAATCCGGAGAGGGTTATGTAGTTACAAAAAAGAAAATACTGGCGCCTCAATTAAAGCTCGGAATTATGTTGTTTTTGAACGCAAACAACATTGCTTACACGCCGGAATTACTTGATGAATTCGCTTTGAGGATTGCTGATAGTGCCATAGAAAGTGCGGTTGATTTGTTAGTAAGTCAAAATGAAGATACGCGAATCGGAACGCGGATGCAAGTGGCCGCTAAATTGAGAAGTCCATTCGTCCCAATGCTATTGAGTAAAGCATATGCAAAAGATTTCGCCGGAGAGGCTGGGATGATAGTTGAAGAAGCAATCCTAATGATCGTTGAAACTGAAAAAATATTCAAAGAGTATATGGAACTTTACGGCGAAATATTAACACAGGAAAACGCAATAGATTTGATGGCTGAACAAGGTGCACAATTAGCTGAACTAATGTTGGAAGGGGAGTATGGAATTATCGTTGAAGTGCCATCTGAACTAATGAAAACAAGCTTACTTGCAGCTATTGAGGTGGTTAAAAACGATTACTCCGAAGAGCTGGCGGCAACGCTTGATTTTGTAGAAGGGCAACTTGAAAGTCATAGAGTAGAAAGTCAACTCCTGGGGAATTTAAATTGAAGTAAAAAAAGTAGTAAATTAGAACATCTAACAAAATGAGGCCTTTTATTGTGCATAACAGGAGATTGCCACGGCCTGCTTCACGGGCCTCGCAATGATGGCCAAAGCCGCGCAGTATCACCGCAAGATACTTTCGGCAATCCCCAAAACCGTTTGCCAGAAAATCTGGTCGCATACCAATTAAGGAAATTTGCAGCGAATCTTTGTCTTTTGAACGATTATGTGATAGGATAAGGAATTATGGAAAAGGCCAAGGTTAAACACCTCGGTGAGTCCTGTTATGGATAGTTAAAATGATGGATGGAAAAATGAGACGATGTAGCAAATGCAAAAAGCAGAAAGACGAAAGTGAGTTTGGCGAGAATAGCACCAATACGGGCGGGCTGAGGGTTTGGTGCAGGCAGTGTGAGTCTGAATATGCGCGGAAACGTTACAGGGAAAACAAAGAGGCTGTGAAAAAATACAATAGCTATGAGGACCTTCATCGACTCGTTGAAGGTGTGAAACAGAAGCGATGTGCCAGATGTAAAAAGTGGAAGGCCGAGAGCATATTCTACAAACATCTCAGACATAAAGACGGATTGGCTGTGTGGTGCAAGGAATGCTCAGATAAAGCTACTAATGACTGTCGAAGACTGCGTTTAGCCGTGCGGAATTGACAGACTGCAGATTTTCATTTCATTATTCCGTTTGTAAGTGCTTATTTAAAGTATTTCTACCTGATGAAAATAGGGATGAAATTCAAGTCGGGGCGTTTAGCCCATCGATTTCGATTATTGTGACCCGCTCCTTTCCATTTCAATTTAGGTACAACTCAAAATTACATGTGAACCCTCTTACTGACAGCCTGACGGTCGTGATGCCTCTTATTGGGGATCCTTGCAGCGGGCCATCCAATCCGGCCATTCCGGCAGTTTGGCATGCAGATCATACTCTTTGTGCCACTTCAGGCGCCACAACTGCTTGAGAGAAACCCGCCTTATGGAATAATCGGCAAATAGAACATTTTGCGTCAGCTTGTGACGATCCACGCATACCGTACGCATCTCACCACTGCCTCCGGACTTAAAATTATCGCGATCCGTGTAAGGGGTATCCGTATCACGCGGCCAGGCATCCACCCACCAACCTTCTGTAAAAACAGGCACTTTATTGGCGTACTTCGCAGGAAATCCCCGCCAGTAATGAGACGCAGGCCCCCGTCCCCACAAGGAACTCATACTGCGCGGTGGGTTGCACATCCATCCATTGGGCGCATAACTACCGACATCGCCTCCCTGAGAATCGGGAACACGCCAGGCGTCATAGGGATTCTGTGCCGGCGACATACTATTATTCGATGTAGAGGTCCGGTTCTTGGATGCGGTTGGACACAACCACATTTTTTCGTATTTGGCATACGGCTTGAGCGGTTCTCGCCACCAATCTCCGTGTTGTACATTCTGGGTTGATCCATTCACCAAACCACTCAAAAACTTACCGTCATTCTCCTCTATATACATGGCAAAAATGAGACCCCACTGACGTAGGTTGGATTGACAGGCAACCATGCGCCCCTGTTCACGAACACTTTGCAGAGCAGGCATTAGGATGCCCATCAGAATAGCGATAATGGCTATCACCACTAATAGTTCGATGAGGGTAAACGCCTTCTTCATGCTTCTAATCCTTTAGCCGTGGAGTAGTTAAACAGAGGGGCCCTGAACTTACAGGACCCCTCTGCCAAAAGCATCATTCGTAATTACGGCGCATTCGGCTCCGGACAATCCAATTTCAAATTATATCATTCTAATATAGATAATGAGATAATATTGTGCAGTTTATAGCGCAATTGGTACATTGCACAGCTCCACCTTGGGGCACAGGATGATCCTACCACTTGAGTGGTGCTTTACCGGCCGGCCAGCTTAGAATATAGGTATTGGGCCTGGGATAGGGAGTTACCTTCTCCACATGCCCATCGACGAACACGGCATTGGACACCCCATTGTTCAGGTTTCCGCTTGCTCCGTGAAAGGTGGCAAAGCAATCAGTATTGCCGTTGGGTGTGGATCGCAGGTTATTGTCATTTATACCAACACCGCTGATACCGGCAATGCTCCAGGTATTTTCTTCCCCGAAACTAAAGACCCTGGATGGATTCTTGACACTACTCTCGTTTGCGGTCTTCTTAATTTGGCCGTGGAATTCCTGTGGTACTCTGTACCACGCATCTCCGTGTAGATAGGAATTCATGGTATAACCGTACTGTGGCTCAACAGGTATGGATCCATCATGTACGGTTAGTCTGCAACTCATAGCCTTAGCAACGCGAAGGAATGTCGGGCAGACATGAATGTCCTTGTTGGCCAAGTACGGCCATAACGAGCCACCGAGTTCCGGATGCGTATCCAGGTTCTTGCTTGCATCGTGCCAACGGCAGCCATTGCCTCCATCTGCATAGAGCCATTCCAGGGATACGGGGAAGATAAGCTCGTTATCGTCCAGGTACATCCTTAGTGCTAATCCGTAATTACGAAGATTGGACCGACACTGGACATTCATGGCCTGCTCCTTGGCCCGCCTCAGGGCCGGCATAAGAATCGCCATGAGCACCGCAATGATGGCAATTACTACTAACAATTCAATCAGGGTAAACGCCTTCTTCATGCTGCGAGCCCTTAATAGTGAAATGGTTTAAAAACAGGGGCCCTGAACTTACAGGACCCCTGCCAAAAGCATCATTCGTAATTACAGCGCATCCGGGCAGTCCAGGCCTGTACATTCCAGCCAATTCTCAATCAAGATAACTATATCCAGTTGATCCACAACACAATCGAGATTGATATCCCCAGGAGAGGCTATCCAACCTGGCAACGACTTGGCCGCTTCACAGTGGTCACTGAATACATTAATCGTCATGGTGTCCTCACCCTGGTATTCACCATCATCGGCTCCCATCTGCAGGACATACTCGCCCAGAGCGGACAGGGTGATGGTGGTGTTCGAGGCCGCGGGATCGGCGATGACAGCATCCGGGCTGTTGGGATCGTCGGGCTGGGAAACCACGGTCCAAACCGTTGTCGTGGGATCGACATCGGTCACGGTCCCGGCGAGCGCCACATCGACACTGCCGTTTTCCAGCCAGGTTGTTACATCGTCACCGGCATTGGCAACGGGCGGCTGGTTATCCGCGGTGAAATCAAAAACGATACCTATTTCCGATACTGCCGCACCTGGGGCGTAGGTATCCACGGCCCAGAAGTAACGTTGCTTGGCAACCGTCGTCACGTTCACGGAGGTCACGGCTTGCTTATTGACAATCTTTGTGAAATCAGTCAAGTCCGCTTTGGTCCCAAAGAAAACATCCACGAGCGTGCCGGCATCCACGGTCCACTCCAGCGTGGTGCTGCCGGGGACAGTGTCGCCATTGTCTTCGGGCACTGGGTTAAAGGGGTGCAGCCCCTTGACGATCAAAGTATCTTCTACTGTTTCCACGATCACGGTTCCCGTACCATAAGAGGCGGTAATGGCACCATAGGCGGTAATGGTGCCAGCGGCAATGTGATCATTGATAGAAGCGAGACGACCATCAGAGTACGCCTGCGTCATCACACCACCGGAGAAATCCAATTTGGCTTTTCCATTTGCATGAGTAGCGAGATTTATTGTTTGGGGGCCAAGATTCAGTACACCGCCCCGGACGTCCACGATCCCATCGCCACCGTCGTCATAGCCGACGTTCATATTTTGATAGAGCATATTCACTTGACCGTTGTAGTCGATGATCAAGTGGCCGTATCCTTGACGTCCAATATTAGTGCGGCCCTGATGGGAGTAATCTGGATGGCCGCCATTTAAAACACCACCCAGAACCTCAATGGTATGACGCGCGTCCGGCTCGCCACCGTTATAGCCGATGATGTTCCATGTCCTAACACTAAGCTGAGCGCCATCTATCAGTATCAGATGGCCTATAGTATCACCTTCCCCGACATATTGATTAATAACGCCGGCATCATAGTCAATAATACAGGGTTTCTCACTGCGTACCCTGACCTTATCATCCGGCCCCGGAATAGCATCCCAGTTATCGGCGTTGCTCCACAACTGGTCGACCACTCCAGTAAAAGTCCTGGTTGCTGCGGACAACGAGCCCGCTACCAACAAGCTAATACAAATACCCAAAACAATTCGTGTTTTCATGATACAACCTCCTACTAAAAAAAAGATTAGATTGACTTGCCTAATCAACACAATGTTGCGGCAAGCGAATTCCATCCGGGATTTCCCATATACACTTCACTGAACTACTCCTGCAAACTTCAAGTCTCATAATAACGTAATTTCATCTCAATTTCAAGATAATTCCAGCAGATTCAGTAACCGGTCAGTTATGGGTGGGTTAATTCTCTGTATTGCTGCTCAGGCTACACAATGGGCTGCAAAACCCTGTATTTTGCCCAAAAACGCAATTTTACTGCCTGCCAAATAGCTATCGGGTGCAATGGTCAAGTGTGAAAAACATCTTGAAAAAATGCTTTTTCGCTGTGTCCTCAAACAGTTCTCTTTTCAGGTTTCCAAAATCTCATCGAGATTGCAACAATTCTCTGGCCGCCCCAGCGAGTTGTTTCGCAAAAAACGCCCAAAAAGTTGAACACTTACGTCGAGAAGCCACCTTTTCCTACTATTTTGGCACACCGCGACCGTTGCCCTCCATTCCGGTTGTTTGTATGAATTCCCATCGTTTCATTATGAAACCCCTTCCCGCGCGTTTGACGAGCACCACCCAGTCGCTCCGCATCGTTAGCGGTGAGCAGCAAGTTACTGATAAATTATTAACAAGCTGCCATTACCGGCGAGACCACCCCCGCTACGGCCTCGCCCTTCGCCGCGACGAGGTATTCCATTAATATGGATACATACGCTTCTCCGTAAGTCCCGTAAGGGACGCCTTGCGGCGGAGTCCTCAGGACTAACAGGTGTAACGCAAAGCTCAATAATGATTGCTTTTGGGCAAAATTTTTGTTACCGGATTCAAAGTTAGTGCCTTATATATATAGAAGAAGTCTTTAATATAGCCGTTATTGTATTACGTAGTTAAAGGAGACGTATTATGGCAACGCTAAAATACCAGGAAAACGTTAAAATTGCTTTTGTAACGCTGTTTTTGGCCCTGATACTGCTTATTGAACCTATCTTAGCGGCGAAAAAATCCAACAAAAGCAGTAAATCGAGCGGAGGCAGCACCAAAAGCCGGCAAGTTTCAAGCCCGGCGCGCCGGAACTCTGCCTCTAATGCCCGGCGACCCTCTACCACAAGAACAAGCCCCAGGAGACCTACTACCTCATCGCGATCTATTAGGCCTCCGACCAGAACAAGTACATCAAGGTTTTCGGGGCGAAGTAGCGCTACTCTGCGAAGTACATCGCCACGAGGCACGAGTTCCGGCAGAACTACCAGATACAACATCCGCCTACCCAGCAGGGGGGTAGCCAGCCGTCAACCCAGTAGGGTGACGGTAAGCCGGCCTGTTACTACACGGCCCGGAATCACCTCCAGCACACGCAGGCCATCCAGCAGCTCTCTGAGTAGTAGAAGGCCGACAGCAGTAAGTTCCGGTACTGGAAGACAGACATCGGCAATCTCAGGTAATCGTATAAGCTCCGGCATATCCTCGCGTATCGGCAGCAGAATCAGTACAGGAAGGCCAACAACCCGCACTACGCGAAAACCATCTGCTGGAAGCTCAGGTAATCGTATAAGCTCCGGCATAACCTCACGTATCGGCAGTATAATCAGTACGAGAAAGCCAACTGTCCGCACTACGCGAAAACCATCTGCTGGAAGCCCAGCTAATCGTATAAGCTCCGGCATATCCTCGCGTATCGGCAGCAGAATCAGTACAGGAAGGCCGACAACCCGCACTACGCAGAAACCATCGGCTGGGAGTTCAAGTAGTCGTATAAGCTCCGGCATATCCTCGCGTATCGGCAGCAGGATCAGTACAGGAAAACCGAGTGTGCGCAGTACACCAAAACCACAAGTTGGCAGTTCGGTCAGGGATAGAAAAACTTCTGTTCGGCCTTCTACAGGAAGACCTGCTCTTAGCAGTAAACGGGGGGCCGGTATCACCGGAATGGTTGGAAATAGAAGCAGCCGAGTTTCCAGAAAAGCCATGCCGGTCAACAGAGAATCGGAACAGAGACTCGGAATCAGCCGAGAACGCAAAAGCACAAACTTAAGGGGCACTGGCAGGGTATCGTCCGGTTCAAGGATAAGAAAAGTTCTTCCGGAAAGGCGAACGACTGTTGTAGGTACTACGGTAGTGAACGATGTTCGTAGAGGAGATAGAACTTCCCTGCACAGTTACAGAACAGGAAGGTCTTCACGTGTAATATATCACGACCGTCCTTATGCAATAAGGCACGCTCCTCACTATGAACATTCATATATAAACTGGCGTAACCAGCTATCCCACAGGACAGTCTGGCCCAGATATCGTTATATGCTGCATTACAGCTTCGGGCCCTGGTCCACGTTTAGATATGTCTATCCCTATTATCACCGTAAATATATCTTCGTCAGCTTAGGCGGCTACTGGCCGCTAAGTTACAGTTACAGACGTTATTACTGGTACGGCTGCCATCCATACACCTGGTACGGCTATTACCCCATCGCCCGTGAACTACAAGGCGGCACGTATAACTATTACACCTACAATTACTACAACGATGATAATGTTGTGGGGTCTGCATCAAGCCAGGTGATAGGTGGTATTCAGACGGTTGACCATAACACGTTTGCCGACATTCGCGAGAAATTAGCGCAGCAAGCGGCTGAAGAACCCGCTGAGGTAACACTGGCAGATATGTACTTCGAAGATGCTGTCAAGGCCTTTGAAGCTGACAATTATGATGCAGCTATCGAAAAGTTCGCCGAAGCGATGGCGCTTGCACCTGATGATATAATACTTCCCTTTGCCTACTCTCAGGCGTTTTTCGCTAAAGAACAATATTCAGAAGCAGCAGAGGTCCTTCGGGGGACTCTGGCGAACGTTTCACCTGAAAAGGAAGGTATCTTTTATCCTCGCGGTCTATATCCGGATGACGATGCGCTGTTTGAGCAAATCGACCGCCTTGCCGAAAAGGCCGAGGTGTACAGCTTTGATGCTGACCTGCAACTTCTTTTGGGCTATCAATTGCTCGGGATTGGCAAACTTGACGAGGCCGTCGGGCCCTTGCAGCGGGCCGGCCGGGATATGGAAAATGCGGTCGCTGCCACGACGTTGCTTAATGTCCTGGAAAAAATCAGAGCCGAAAACAGCAAGGTCGAAAGTATTAAGCAGTAAGTATTTGGATGCAAGGTGAAGCGATGAAAAGCAGATACCTGACAACATCTACAGAGGTTCTATTTTTGGCGAGTCTTCTGGCATCTGTATGCCAGGGGGGCAACTGGCAGGAATTTGCGGTCTGGCCTACGACCGATGAACAGGAAGCGCCTGATATCTGGGGCAAAACAATAGTCTGGCAGCAATTCGTTTACGAATATGGGGACTACGATATTTATGTTGCGGATATTAATAATCCGAGTGAGCCGTTGGTTTTTGTCATCGGTGATGCTAATGACCAAACCAATCCGGCGGTCTATGAAAATATCGTAGTATGGCAGGATTATGTTGTCTGGGAAGACTCCGCAGACTGGGACATTCGAGCGGCGGATATTAGCAATTTGGCTGAACCTCAGTTTTTTGCAGTTTCAGATATCGCTGATAATAATGAACGCAAGCCGGCAATCCACGGTAATACGGTTGTCTGGCAAGATGGTGACGCCGGGGATTTTAATATTTACGGTGCTGACATTACTGATCTGGGTAACCCGGCAGAATTCCAAATCGCCGCGTTTGAGCGTGACCAGCAGGGGCCAGCTATATACAGGACATTTGTTGTCTGGCAGGACAACTTCTTTGGTGATTGGGATATTTATGCTGCTGATATCTGGCAAAGGAACAAACCCGCAGAGGCTCCTGTCTCGTTCATTGAAAACGACCAGCAAAGCTCAGCTATCTGGGGCGACATAGTCGTCTGGGAGGACAACTTCTTCGGCGATTGGGATATTTACGCTGCGGATATCTCTGAGCCTAACAACCCTGTCGAGTTTGCAATTACCACAAACGAATCTTCGCAGACGAATCCTGACATAGACAACAACATAGTTGTCTGGCAGGACTACCGAAATAATAACTGGGATATATTCGGCTATAATCTTACCACGCAAAAGGAATTTCAAATCACCGATGATTCTCACGACCAGACCGACCCTGCTATTAGTGGGAATGTGGTGGTTTGGCAGGACAACCGCAATGGAAACTCAGAAATTTATGCGGTTGTACTTGATGGCCCCGAAGTTGCGCGGTGCGCATTTAAGATAGCCGGCGATGTTAACGGCGACTGTAAAATTGACTTTGAAGATTTTGCCATAATGGCCTCACACTGGCTCGAATGTTACCTCGAGCCGGCGGAAGCCTGCTGGTAATAGATGGAAACGAATTCAGGAACGGATTTTGTAGATTTGAAAGGAAATGTAAAATGGCTAAGGATTTAATGACAATTTTATTAGTAGTGGCTGTGAGCTTCGGCTCGTTATTCGTTACGGGCTGCGAGAGCGACGCACAAGTCGGCTCGGCCATTGGTGCCTTGGTGGGTGCCGGCATCGGCCAGTTGGCCGGCGGCGATTCCGAATCAACTTTGATTGGAGCAGCGGTGGGAGGCACAGCAGGCTATATGTTAGGCAATGAAAGCGACAGAAAAAATGCACAAGCCGAAAGGGCCTACATGCGTCAGGAAATGAACACTGTTATGGTGAAAGTTACTAACAGCAACGGTTCTATTATACAGGTACCACTGAGAAAGCAAGGCGTTGGTTATGTTGGCACAAGAGGCGAGTATTACAGCATCCTGCCAACCGAAGGCCAGCTAAGACCGGTATATGGCTTTTAGCAGCCGGGTGACGGTTCGTGCGTTTGCTCGCACCTGCGGTTACGTGAGTGCAGGTGGAATATAAAAGATTCAAGCGGCCGCTTTGTCCCTGTTATGCTTTTAATAACTTGACAGTTGAAGAACTTATGAGCTTGAGATATAATTGTTGTTACTAACCGTCAAGTTGGTGAGTGGTGGGTAGTGAGTGGACTCACCAATTAACGAAGCAAGAGACTTGATATGAATAAGCGGCTGCGAAATGCTTTGAAAGGACTCACGGCCCCGGACGTCGAACGTCGTCGCCGGGCAATGGAGCCCTTTGTGCGAGCTACGTTCGGAATCTTTATCAGGTATTTGTACCGCTACCTCGGCAATGAGGTGGAGTGTGAGGATGTGCTGGAAGATGTTTATGCCGATATATGGGAAAACCCGAAGCGATTGCATAATATCACCAACGAGAAACAGCTTCTTAGGACTGTATATCTGTACTACATGCGGAAACGCTTGAGAGAAGTATATAGGAGAATAAACCGGAATTTGCATCTATCGCAAAGAAATCTGGAAGATCTTATTGCCCCTGAAATCGGTATTCTTGAGATGGTGTCACAGTCGGAGCTTCAGCAGATACTTCGTCTGACGTTAAGCAAGCTCAAGGCCCGAGAGCAAAGAGCTATAGAACTCTGGATGGAAGGCGTCTCTAACAGGGCAATCGCCAATGAGCTCAAGACTACTGTCGGGGCAGTGAAAATGCTTGAATATCGAACTATGTTAAAACTTAAAAAGATGCTGCGTTATTATTATCGTGAAGATTAATTACTTATTTGAGACGGGAGTGAGAAACAATGCCTGGTACAAACAGAGAAATTCATGAGCTGCTGGTTGACTATGCAGGGGCCCTGCGTGACGGCTGTATTCCGACTTTTCTGAAATCACTTACACGTGAGGAAGCGGAGAGGATAGATTCTTCCTGGGAGTTTTGGGATGCCACAGAGGTATCGCGAATTCTTAATAGTGTTGGATTCGCCGACAAGGCTGTGGCCCCGAACGTGAGCCTGTTCATATCCCGTGTTGATGCTGAGATTGCATCTCGTCTGAAGAAAGCTAAGGCATCGCGGCCCGGCAAACGACCCCGCCGTTTTGATTCACAAAAGCGAAGCAGTGGGGGTGCAAGGTCCGTGACCAGACCGGAAAACAGGACTGAGAAATCAATATGATTTTGGACTGCTATCAATGTTCATCCTGCTATTTTGAGGACAAAGAGGCGTCTTCAAGGGTGGACCCTTCGACAATCTCACCACCGCAGCCTAAGATGGTTTTCAGGAACGTACTGGTGGTATTTGTCTGTATCGAGCTGTACGATAGTAAGCAGGAGCTGGGAGAAGCTGCGGAGGAGTTTGCCTCGCTGTCAGAGTTGATAGGTAAAAGGTCGATTGTGCTGTGTCCGAATGTCCATCTGTCAATTGACAGAGCGCCTGAGAAGCAAGCCACCTGGTTGATTAATGAACTGGAGAAGATGCTGATTGCCAGGGGCTTCGATGTGCACCGCCTGTCGTTCGGCTACCATAAACAATATGGTATGGAATGTGACGGCAATGTGGGCAGCGTTGTTGGCAGAAGGTTCTATGGTTCCGACCAAAAGCAGTTTCTCAGACTCCTGACTCGTCTTGGTGTTTGTCCTCCCGAGTCTCTGCCGGATGACATGCCCGTCTGGGCGAAGATTCTGACCGAACGCCTGCTCAAGGTATTGGGCAGCCGAAGAGAAACATACAACATTGCGAAGAGAATGCTACAGGACCAGCTTGATGCAACAGGGCACAGTGAGCTTTGGACGTGTATGTTGTTTGAAGGGGAAAGGCAGCCCATAGAGGATTATCTCAGCACTTTGTATGAAATTATAGAAGATTACCACGATGTAAGAGTGCACCGGGCAATGAATCTAAGCGTGCCTGATTTTGCAAATGCCGCGCGGTTCCTTTTTCGGAAGTATCCTGAAGCAATCAAATCAGGCAGACTTAGGATTTATAACAGTCAAGTCTCTGACATAGAGTTTCTGCTGTCCAGAAGCTCAGTTCTTCTGGCCTTCCCACAAATGCCGAGAAAAACCGGGTCACACGCAGGAGAAATATCATTCGGGATTTACTGCAAGGACGAAGACTTTGCGAAGAATTTGATTCAGTGGTACCGTACTTTTCTTGTCGATGCACGATTTGGATGGATTCGTACGGAGTCCGAGCTGAACGCGACCATAAACGAATTGGAAGAAGAAAAGTTTCAGGATGAGCGATAGTGGTCTGTCAAGCTTGAATCTGTGTCTATCAGTGCCAGGGAACCCCACGTAAAACGTGGGGCTAAGTATTTAGAATGCCGGATTAGGACGAAACTGTGCAGACGGTCTTATCTGTGGCTGTTGTTGGGACCTACTTGGTTGTGCTTACATTTGTTGCTGTGCGGGCGCGCGCAGCCCGTGAGTTTGCAGAGTTTTCATTGGCAAAACGGGCACTTCCGTTAGCATTGGTATTCGGTAGTCTTGCCGCCACCTATGTGGGGCCGGGCTTTTCAATTGGTTTTGTTGGTAGAGGTTTCAAAAGCGGTTTGCTTTTTCTCGGCATAGGATTGGCATACGCAGTCCAAAACATCCTGGTCGGCCTGTTCGTTGCCCCTCGTCTCAGGCGCCTCAAAGGATGCCACACTTTGGGCGATGCAATAGGCCAAAAATACGACCGAAAGTGCCAAATACTTGCCGGCATCATCTCTGTTGGATTATGTGCAGGCTTTGCTGCAGTTATGGCCAAGGCAGGCGGGGATGTGCTCAGGAGTATATTCGGTCTGCCGCATTGGTCGTCTGTGATAGTTGTTGTCGGCATCACCGCGCTGTACACGACGTTCGGGGGATTGCGGGCCAGCGTAATAACGGACGCCTTTCAATTCTCCGCGTTTGCAATTCTATTGCCATTGATGCTTTTATTAGTATTGATGTTCCATCTGAATGGGGGTGCCGCGACTTTTGCCAAGGAGGCATCAGCTGCCACCACGGCGGGGTTCGATTCCACATCACCTATTAAGATACTGGGCTTAGTAGCGGCCTTTCTGCTGGGCGAAACGCTGATACCCCCTTATGCAAATCGGGCACTGGCCTCTAAAACAACCAGTATATCACGAAATGGCTTTGTATTGGCGGGTCTGTTCAGCTTCGTTTGGTTTATGGTTATGATAGCGCTGGGGATTGCAGCGCGCAGCATTATCCAGGGGGATATTGAGGAGGACAAGGTTCTTATGAAGCTGGTCGAATCAACTATGCCGGCGGCCGGTTACGCACTCTTGTTGGTCGTGTTGATATCGATAATTATGTCGAGCCTCGATTCGCTTCTCAACGCAGGAGCCGTAGCTTTCACTCAGGACATTGTCAAGCCGTTTGCAAAAGTACCGGACGGCACTGCTCTGAACATTGGTCGCTGCGCGACTATCATCATCGCTGCAATTGCCGCCGTTGGCGCACTTGCCGTTCCAAGTATCATCGGCGGGCTGCTAATCTGCTATACGATTTGGGCGCCGGCGATTCTGCCTGTTCTTATAATTGGATTATGGATAAAGCGTCCGCGCCCCCTGGCCGGAATCTTATCAATGGGTATTGGCACGCTTGTTGCTATAATGTTTCAGTTTGTTTTCCCTTCTGCAACTGAAGTGCCTGCTATTATTCCGGCTCTTGGGGCGGCGCTCCTGGCGTACATACTGGGGCATTGGATAGAAAAAGTTTATGAGGAGCGTAAAAGATGGGAGTAGTTATCCTGGTTCTTGTTGTCATCGCGGCCCTATTTGCTGTTGTTAGCGGCGTTTGGGTCGCGCTTGCGCTAATAACTGCTATTTCTGAACACAATGCCGAGCAAATGAGCAGTGATAAGGATAATAAAATCTGACAACTGTCAGGCTCTCATATAGGTCTTCAGCAAAATGGTTCCGTAGGAGTCCCAAGACGACAGGCTCACTCCCGATACATCGGGAAGCAAAGTCGAAGGATTGAGGGGATTGTGGCCAGATGCCAGGATAGCTGAGGGAGCTCTTTCTACTATCGATATTTGCCGAGCTGTGCTGCTAAGACTGCCAGTCTTTTGAGCCTCTCTGGCTTGACGTGGGGAGCTACACTACAGGCCGAGGAAAGTATGTAGCCGCTGTCTGGTTTGCCGATTCTGATTCTTTCCTTGACGGCCTGTTCGAAGGTCTCGTCATCTGCGTTCAGCATCTCGTTGACGGCGTCCAGGTTCCCCTTGAAGAAGAATCGCCTGCCATACTTTGATTTTGCATCTTCTAAATGTACAGTACCGAGCGGTGGAGGGTCTAATGTGTCAATTCCATCAACGCAGGTTGCGCTCATAAGGTCCAGCCGGTCGCCGATTGCACCACAGGTGTGAACATACGATTTTAAACCAAATCCGCGTATCGCTCGAAAGACCTGGTCTTCATAAGGGGCTACAAATTCTTCATACATTTGACGGCTGATGAAGCCAGCGCCGGCAAAAGCTGAGCTTACAAGGACAGCATCAGGTTGACATCCGGCGTATATTTTTAGAAGTGCAAGCGCAATCCGTGTAAAAACAGCGAGCACCTGATGGCACTTGGAAGGAGCATCGAGAAGAGCGAGAAGGGCCTGTTCGTACCCGAACAGCTCCATAAGATGGGTAAAAGGTGAGAATATTTCTGCGTGTATTGAGACATCCGGTGCAAGCTGCTGGACTTTCTGAAGCGTGCTTGTGAACCATGCGGGATAAGCGGTTGGGTCAGAAAGGTCAGCCTGGGGGTCAATCCCGATAAATCGGGAGAGTTCAGGCACGTGCCAGGTGTTCCACACATAGCCGGGCAGCCTGTATGTGGCGGGGTCATCAATATCGACCGTGCTATAGTTCGCCCGCTCCAGAGGCATTTGCCCCGGCTGATATGTCTGCGGATTTTCGTCCTGAGGAAAAACAGTTTCTAATCCTGATTTCCAATGAAGGTGCTCATTATTGTCAATTCTCTTATATGACTTAAGATTGTTTTTCCAGTCAGGCGGTCTGCCGGGGATATTCACTAAGATACCGTCGAAGTTATATTTTTGCTGTAATTCAACCAAAGCCTTGGCAAAAGTCTCACTGTTGAACCAAATCTCCGAAGGTCTTTGATGGCAGTTTAAGAAGTAGTGTCCGAGAGCAAGCTGGCACATTACAGGAACTCGGTCCGGCTTCTTATGGTCCATCGCTGCCGCTATCCGTTGTTTTGAATTCATGCTTTTGACTCATCCGGAATACAAGAGGATGCAAAGAATCAGGTAATTAGTTCCACCGTTAGGTGTCCTCCGTAAGGAGTCCCAAGGACTGCGGACTGTTGCGGAAGCAGTATTTGTCATTCCCGCGGAAGCGGGAATTCAGCGTTTTCGTTCTGGACACCTGCTTTCACAGGGGTGACATAGTCGGTTTTTGTTTTCCGAAACAGATACTATTTAGGAACAAAGGCCATAGAAGTCTGTAAGGGAAAACCACAGGTACAACCCGAGCTGCTTTCAGGAATAAGGACAAGCCCACCAGCGGGAATGATGTTGATCCAGCAGCCTGGTCGTGAAACTTTGTTGAGCTGACGTGGTCCTCCATTTGGCCCCAGGTCATACATCCAGGGGTTGCCGCCCCGCCAGAACAAACACTGTGCTGAAGCTGAGATGCCCCCGCAGCCATGCCCGTGACGGTCAAAATTCCACCTTTCGATTTTTCTGCCGGTCTTCAGATTGTACGTGTAAGGCCAGGCATAAACTGTCTGGTCAATAATCGTTGGGTGACGATTGTATTCACCGTGGCCACCACCCGTAGCGAGGTCAGTCTTATGGTCTGCTTCCCAGATGACCGAACCTGCGCGCGCGTCAAAGGCGTAATAATAATAATGAACGGAGCCTCCGACGAGTCTGGACCCGCTTAAAAGAAGTGTATCCTTGGCATAGTTAATATACACGGGTTCTTCAAAATTGCCGACGTCGACTTTTTCTTTGAAGACAATTTTACCGGTCTGGGCGTCAAGAGCGACCAGATATTGGTCACCTCCATCGAATAATGTTTTCACGGGCATCCGCCCAAGTTTGTCAGCTAAGGCCTTCGGGCTATAAGTTTCAAGGAAGTATATTCGTCCACCACCGACGGTAATAGTAGTGTTCAATATAAGCCCGCCTTTGTATTTCCAAAGCAGCCGGCGTCTTGCCTTTCGCATCGCGAACAGATAATCACTTACTACTACCTTCATATTTCTGTGCCACAGCGCACTGTCCGCCTCATAGCTGGTCTGGGTATAGGAAGCCCCTTTCCTTCGCCCGCTTCCGAAAAGTATATTACCTGAGTATGCAACATAGCCCCACTCGCGCGGCTCGGACATGATTAGTTGTGGCATTTTATACGTAATACGGCGTCGGCCGGTCCGGACATCGAAGCCGTAGCACTTGTCTTCCGCGGCCACGTACAGGAATCGGTAGTCCACTGCCATACTGCCGCAGTCCAGGAATGCCCCGAGCCGGCGTGAATTGGGAACCTCGATTTTCCATTCGATTGTTCCGTTATAGGCATCTACGGCAAAAACGACATTATCGCCCGGAACAAAAAGACGCCCATCCTTAAAAAGTGGCGGCACATTGCGGTGGTGACGGTCAATCATATACCTTGGCCCGGGTCGCCCAAACCACTGGACTGCCATATCTCCCTTGACGATTTTGTCCCCGCTGCAGGCAGTATTGCCAGGCTCTGCGTAAGTGTGTGTCCACTCGCCTGCGCCTTCTAATTCTTTACGTTTTGTCCACGCTAATACAATTTCGCCTGTATTATGCACCTTCCAGTCGGCGAGAAAGGGTCGCCCCCACTTTTCCAGCTCTTTCAGGTTGAACTTGTTACCTGGCAGGACCAGAGCAACAACCCCACCATAAGGTCTGAGCATTCTAAAAACCTCCTCTGCCGAGGAAGGAAGCTTACCTGTCCGAAGTGTTTGGTCTGAAATGATCAGATTAGCAAAGTATTTTGTATAGGGCAGTGTTGCGGAATCCTTATGATGAACAACAACTCTGCCATAAAGTCCTGCTTCGTCGATGGCGTTGCGTGCGGCGGTTACCCGGCCGGAGTCTTTTTCGACGCCGACTATCTTCAGGTCGGTTCTGCGGGCAAGCTCATACGCCAACCTTCCCCGGCCACAATCAAGTACGAGGCAGTACCCTTTTGTAACCCCGGTTTGTTCAGCTATAAGCTCTGCGGCTTCGGCATATAGTCCCGATAAATCGGGATAATCTTGCGGATAAGGATTGGCCTGGGTTTTGGCTGTTATAATTTTCGCACCTTCAACACCTTTTACACTGTATCTAAAACAGTGTATTTGGCCCTTGTCCGTACTGACATAAAGACCGCCATTGGCTGCGCTCAAGCCGAACGCTTTGCCCCCAACAGAAGCGTTCCAAATGACTTTACCGTTCTGGGCCTTAAACGCGGCTATTTTGTTCTCTCCCCCTAAGAAAAGAACATCGCCTGCCATAATCATCGAATGCGGATATTCACACTCAACAGTCCACAGGTAACAGTCTTTCAATTTCTTCGATAGCTCGCTGAGCTGTATCGTGATATTGTTTAACTCCTTGCCCAATTGCTCCGCTTCGGCTGTATTTTTATCCACCTTCCTGATCTGTTTTTTGAGCTTGTTAGACCGCGCGGTCAGATTATTTCGTTCCCTCGACAACTCGAGATACAGACTCCGATTAAAGGCCGAGAGCTTCTTTTCGGCTAACATGTATGCCGTTGTGCCGTTCACCAACATCCTCAAACCGCCGAACGTTGCGATTTTATACTCCGTGTCAACGTCGGAAGCGTTAAGCTCTTTTGAGCCGCGGCCGGGGCCGGTTACCAGAACGTTCTCCGCCAACAGTGCGAAGGTTCCGCCGGCACTGGGTAACTGGCCTAATAAACTACCATCGGCGCGGGCGAAAATCGCTGGATTTGTTCGTCCTGTTGGGACATATAGCTTCTCATCCGAGGCCAACATATAACCCTGCGGTGACACATTCACCTTCTGCTTCCATTTTACCGACCCATCCTCAGCATTGAGCTCGAATAAGAACGTTCCCTGATTAGGGAACAGGCCGGCGGCGCTATATAGATTTCCCTCGTCTATCAATATACCCGTTCGTACCGGCCACATGGATATTATTCGCCCATTGCCCGGAATCATACGCTCGGCGTCGGTTACCCTATACTTCCATATTAGCGCCCCGTTATCGCGCGAGAGGCAATAGACATATCCATCGTCAGAACCGACGTACACTTTATTGCCTGAGATAGAAGGTGCCAGCCGGACAGGGGCTTCCGTGAAAAACGTCCAGCGTATTTGTCCGGTCTGCGCGTCCAGCGCATAAACTTTATCATCCGCCGATGAGCCAAAGAATAGCATATCGCCGGTGCTAACGACGTGGAATGCCCGGTCATAAGCTACTGTTGCCCTCAGGTTGTGGTGCCGATGATAGTAATCCTGCTCTGCCGGCAGCGGCCATGCAGGCTGGGGCTGATGTGCCGCCTTGAACACCCAGGATTCGCTCAAGGGCAGCTCCAGTCGCTCAGAAGTAACACCGCTTCTCTGGTTGTCGTGCATAAAGGCAGGCCAATCCTCAGCTTGGGTGGCTCCGGGATTAACGAGAATCACAAGGTAAAGGGCAAATAAAGAAACGTACTTGTACATTTGGTGCTCCTCATTTTAAGACACTTGAAAAACATGGAACTTTCTTAAGACACGGATTTAGCTCTGCCACAGGTACACAGATTTGCTTTCTTCAGACACGGATTCACGCAGATTTGCACAGATTTATATTTTTATATCTCTGTGTTCTCTGTGGCTAATATTTTAATCAGTGTTCATCCGTGTTAATCAGTGTCTAATACTTTAATCAGTGTCTAAATGGCAAAACTCTATTTTCTAATAACATAACAAATCAGAATTGAAAATGCCAGTATATTACTTGCTTTGAGGTGTGAAATTATTCTCCGGCAGTTTTTTTATGATTACAACAAATTGGTTACACAGGTAGCTTATCCCTGTGTCAGTGTGGCCCGAAAGGCTGCACTAAAATCGTTGCAGCCCACAGAGCATTTACGACCTGCCACCCAAATTATTTAGCCTGACTCACGACCGTCGGCAGGAAGTTCTCCATTACCCAAACTTCTTCTTTGTGACGCCGGTCGACGACGAAGGCGATCTGCCGTCCGTCGGGGTGACAGTGTCTATAACTGCCCGGCCTTTGGGCAAAATAATATACCAAATCACTCGACCTGCTCCTGGAAAAGTAGACCAATTTAATGGGAGCAGACCATATAGATAATCATTCGCCAAAGGCGTACATATGCTTGACAGTACGGACATAAAGCTTGTTTTCCACAACAGCAGGTGTTGCAAAAATTGACTCTTTCAGGTTGTTCCTGGCCAGGACTTGCAGAGTATCTCCCGCCGCAAAGACAGTTATGGTCCCTTTGCCGGATGCGATGTAAATCCTTCCATTAGCAGCGATGGGTGACGAAAAATAGGGGCCGGCGGCTCCCAACCGTTCACGGTAGAGTAATTTTCCGCTGCCAGCATCCATACAGGAGACTATCCCACCGTTTTTGATCATGTACACTCGTCCGTCATAGTAGAGCGGTGACGGTATCTCCGGTACACTTCTCTTTTCCTGCCACAGAATATGTGTGCTTGTAACATCATCTTTTCCACCGAGCTTAATCGCCATCAGACCGTGGTCTTCCTTAGGTCTCAAGCTCGAAGCGACCATTCTTTTCCATACAGTCTCGTCCAGCAAACCGTCCTTGTTACGGTCAAATCCCTGGAAATATTGCTTTAGATACAATTGGGCCCCTTCAATATTTCCAGCTTCTGGGCGGCGTGAGAGTGCCAAGTCCTCAGGGAACTCACTCTCACTGATTTGCATGTCACCGTTTTTATCATATTGCTCTACCAGAGCCTTAAAATCGGGCTGCTTGACGCGCTGGTCCGGCTCGCCGAAATTGTCCCACGTTCCGACGAAGAGGACATTATTGCCAATTACCGGCGTGCTCGTACCACTGGTGGTAGCGGAAACCGACCAGATACGGGCGCCGTCCGCTGCATCATGTGCCACGAGCCCGCGCCTCCGGTGGATAACCAACTGTCCAGCCCATAAAACGGGTGTGGAATAAGTTGCCATCGTGCGCTGCCGGCTTTGCTTCCACACGGTTTCGCCACTTTTACGATCAACGGCCAGAAGATACGGTTCCTTCTGTTCATCGCGATTGAGGATGACCAGCTCACCTGCAACAATTGGCGAAGTACCGGAGCCGAATCTTGTCTTAGGAATCGGCAAAGGAACCGCCCATTGCTGTTTTCCCGCAAAATCATAACATAATAACCCGCAGGAACCGAAATAGACATACACGCGTTCACCATCTGTGGCGGGCGTCGCAGTAGCAGGACTGCTGATTGAATGAACCTTTTCGATCTTTTCTGCAGGTACGATTTTACGCCACCGGATATTTCCGCTGCTCCGTTCAATACAAAACACCTGGAGCTCTTTCTTTTCCTTGGTATATCCTGTTAAGAAAATGTGGTCTCCCCAGATACACGGAGAAGAGTGCCCCGATGGTACGGATGTTTTCCACAGTACGTTTTGCTTAGGGCCAAACTTGACCGGGGGATTCTGCCCTTCGGCGGCAAGGCCCGAGCAGTTCGGCCCGCGAAACTGCGGCCAGATGGGCTCGTTTGCTCGTGTCGTGTCGGCAAAATACATAAGCAGGATTGCGGCAATCAGAGCCGCCCGAATAATGTATCGATGCTTTGTCATATGTCACCTCCTTTGAAATAAACACTGAGAATATTTCTTAATTCATTAACGAGAAACGGCTGGACCTGCTTTTGCGCTATTGTCCGTCTGCCTTTGCCGTCGGCAGGAAGTCCTCCATTATCCAGGTCTGACGGCTTGTTGTCCTGGTTTCCCACCAGGCCATCGTCTTTCCATCACGGCTCCAGCTTGGAACGCCTACATGCTGTACAGGATCTGATACGAGCGTTGTCTTGCTGGAGGATTCGTCATAAACGTACACACCCGAATCCTTTGAAGAAACATCGAAACCAACAAAGAAGAAGCGACGGCCGTCCGGTGCCCACTTGCCGACGTAGTCCCAGACATCAGGAGCGTTAACGAGCAAGGTGGGCTCTCGACCATCCAGGTATGCCTGATGCGTCTCACTGTCAAGCCGGGACACAAGATACGTCAGACGCCGGCCGTCCGGGTGCCATTCAAGCCTTTCCTTCTCCTCGACGTCAGACGTCAGTTGCCGCAGCTCGCCGCCGGAGGAAGGCACCACAAAAACAGCATTAAGCCTGGGTTTGGACATGCCAAAGGCAGCGATGAACTTCCCGTCAGGTGACCAGCGGACGGAGGACGGTTCCCACGAGTGGTCCATATGGGCGAGCTTGCGAGGTTTTCCGCCGGCAGCGGCAATGACGTTAAGATCGTGACCGTCCGCGTATGCCAACTGAGAGCCATCTGGAGACCACTGCGGCACCACGCTCCATTTCGTGGTAATTCTTGCCAGGAGTCTCGGCTCTCCTCCACTTGCCGGTACAGTAAAAAGGGCATGCTCGTTGCCGAGTTTGGTGGAGTACGCAAGGGTCCGACCATCGCCGGAGAGATCGAACCTGGGAAAGTACATGAGTCTTCCCTCGGCGGGAAGACTCTCGGTCAATCTCCGCGGTGCGCCTCCCTGGCGAGGCACGGCATATATGCCTTCTTCGCCCGGCGTGTCGTTCACGTAATAGACAGTTTGCCCATCCGGTGAAAGTTCCGGCGAATACATGCCACAACTAACCAGCGAACGGGCTTCCTGCGGCGATGAAGAGTCCGCTACCTGGATGGATGTATTTCGTTTGTACATGCCAAAGGCGATGCGACTACCGTCGCCAAGCACCTGGGGTGCCAGGACAATCGTATCTTTGAAAAACGTCACCTGCTGGGGCTCGCCTTTCGCAAGGCCCGTTTCCGGGTCCATGGAAAGTTTCCAGATATTCAATGTATCTCTCCCCGAGACAAAGTAAAGGGTATGTCCGTCCGGAGCCCATGTGGGACTGTTGCTATACTCCGGTAAGTGAGTGAGACGCCGGGCTGTGCCTCCCGTAACGGGAAAAATACAGAGATCCGTGCCGGACCCGTTTTCCTTATCCCGGCTAAACACTAACCAACGTCCATTCGGTGAATAACCACGTCCATCCGGGCCGGAGACGTAAGACAAATCTTTCCTTGGAATGAACCGAACTTCATTGCCGTCCAGGGTAAGCGTGCGAATACATTCGTTGGTGCGGTAGGTCAGGTGTTGGCCATCAGGTGTCCAAAAGACCGAAAAAATAAATCGTTTAGTCACATCAGGACCGATCTGCCGAGGTGCTCCACCGTCAGGACTGATGACGAAAATGGCTGATACGATCTTTGCATCCGAATCCGGCGGCGGTCCTTTCGTTAGCGAATAGGCAATTAACCGACCATCGGGCGACCAGCACGGCCGACCGACCCGCTCCCATGCCCCTAAATCATCGAGAAGCGGTCGTATAATGGTTGTGGCCTGGTCGGTGATGTATAAATTGTCCGGAGATTGAAATACAATCCGGTCACCGCTGGGCGAGAAGTCACACATACCCACATGCTTACCGGTTATTTGCTCGTCAAGGACAAGACGGTAGGTAGGCCCAGTGAGTTTGGTTGCCGGCGAGGGCTTTGCAGCAGAGATTCCTGAGGCCTTCGTGTGTTTGGCGTCGGGCAGAGAGATACAGGCAAGTATGATAATCAAAACTATAGCCCAAGGTGACCATTGATATGAGTTCTTTTTGAATCGTGCGATCATGGTAATTCTCCTTTTCAATTGAGTTTTGGTTTCGAGGATTCCCGCCATAGCCGGCAAGCGCTGCGAGCGGGAAAAACGCTCTAAGAGACTAACTATGGTTCGGCCATAATCTTTCGACTCGCCGCTCTGTGTGCGGGCCAGTACGAGGGCATCACAGGCTAATTCCCTGTCAGCCCGCAAGCGATAAAAAGCCAGCCAGATAAGCGGATTAAACCAGTGCAAAACCTGCAGCAGGCTCATCAGCCATCCGATGTAAATATCATGCCTTTTCAAATGAGCTAACTCGTGAAGAAAAACGTGGCGGAGCTCTTTTGGGCTGAGGGTTTCGAGCATTCCCGCCGGTAATAACAACCGCGGCCGGATAAAACCAAAAAGCGCAGGGCTTTTGACTTTATCCGTTGCTACAACACCGAGGATGATTCGGATACCCATTTCGGCCTTACAGTCTTCCAGCAGGTCGAGAATCTTCTGGTCGGTCAAAGGACGTTCACGCTTGACAATCCTCAGGAGATTAAAATTACTCGCGCAAACATAGACCGCCAAAGCCAATGCCCCTGTCAGCCAGACCAGCGGGAGTATATCAGCAGCTTTAGAAAAGAGAGGCTTTAACTGGCTCCCCGCTTCTTTGCCTATCTCTGGCGCCACAGTTATCGCCTTCGAGGTATCTTGAGCAACCCCGGTCGTTGAGACCGGTGTTGATTCGGCTGTGCTCGGACTTGCCGCATCCGAACTGACGGTGTCATCCCCAACATCCTGTTGGATATATTCTGTCTGTCGCTGCGGGAGCGACTGCGGTATCAAATTGAACACACTCACTCGGCTCTGGGGCGCCCACGGCATCGCCATGCGTATCAATAACAGCAGCCAAAGACAATAATGCCAGCGAGCACCCAATTTGTTCCGAAGCACTGCCTGAAACAAGAAAATAAAGCAAATCAGCAGGCTGGCCTGTAACGTCGTCCGCAGCAGCCATTCAAAGAACGGCTGCAACTGCATACTTAAGGATTCCATTTTTATTCCCCTTCTTTTTGTTCAAGAATTTTCTTGAGTTCTGATATGTCCTCTGCTGAGAGCTTGGCATCTTCCAGAAACGCCGCTAACATTGGCCTCGTTGTCCCGCCATAAACCCGGCGAACAAATGAGTACCTTTCCATACGCACGCATTCGGCTTCGCTAACCGCAGGATAGTACCTGTACTTTCTGCCTTCCTTCTCGAACTTGACGGCCCCCTTTTTCATCAGTCGGGTAATCAATGTTTTAATCGTCTTCGGCTTCCACTTCGTTTTGCCGGTCAACTCCTTTACGACTTCGTTGGCGGTCAACGGACCTTTTGACCACAATACGCGCATCACCAACCATTCCGATTCAGGTATTTTTGGTAGTTTTTGCATAATCAATTCTCCTAATATTACAACTGTAATCTAACCTAAAATATTACATTTGTAATCCAACGTCAACAAAAAAATAAAAAAATTTTAGATTTTTTTCACTTTTGTGGCTTTATGCCCTGTTTTTGTGCTAAAAAGGGGATTTTGGGGGTCTTTTACAAATGGAAATTTCGCGAAACCGCACACTTATCTGCCGGATTTCGACTACAGCATACCAGGCGTCCTCGTTTCTCGATTCTCGTCTTTACGAGCATCCAGCATCCAGTATCTCCGCAGGACACCTTGCGGTCGAGCATCAAGTATCGGCATGCTCAACGACACATCATAATGATTATGCCGAATGCCATCATACACAGATAAAAGAGCGCGAATCCGCCGGCAATGATGGTAGTGATAATCGCAAGTATCTTGCGTTTATCGCAGACGATTCCCACGATGCCAACTATCAAGGCAGCAAGAAATGAGAAGATAATCAGCAGCCCTCCAAGGGCAGCAAGGGGATTGCCTCAGCCGGGCTGAAGTATTAAAAGTGCACACACCGTGACGGCGGCTATGCCTAACAAAATTGCAGAAATTTTCCCTAAACGCATTTTTATCTCTCCAAAAAATACCAAAGGTAAGTTCCGGTACTTTGATTATATCAACCATTAACCGATTAGTCAACCGCGACTTTTCAAATATCTCGTATAACCTTCCCGTCGGGTTACGCCGACGCGGTCAAAATAGTCGAGAAGCGGAATGGCGAATTTCCTGGTGGTATCAAGAAGATACTTGAACTTTACACTTTCCAGTCTGCCTTCTTTATTGATGAACGAGACTAAAATTTGACGGGCCTGTTCAATTGCCTCGCTGTGAAAAAGCAGACCCGCACCAATTGCAGCCGAATCGTCCGGATGAAAGCCCGACTTCTGTTTGGCTCTTTCGCCTCCGGACCATTGGTACTGGGCAACCCGGATGAGACGTTCCTGCTCGATTAGTATCTGCAGAATTTTCTGCACCTTTTCCGGGGCCGCTGCGGTATGTTCAATAACTTCTTCGTATTTGGGTGGATTAAAGGGTCGGTCTCTGAAAAGTGATTCGATGCTCCGGAGCAATTTTTGCTCATCTTCGCTGAACGTCTCGCGATGCTCAGGCAAAGCCAGACGATGTTTTCTTTCGACGAGTTTTCCCTGCGAGATTAGCAGCTTGAGAATACTGTCAAAAACAATCCTTGATTCTCGACGAGCATCGAGCATCCGGCATCCAGCATCGAGTAACTGCTCGATGGTCAATCCGGGACTTTCGGGCTTGCTGTGGTGAAAGTCACTCACGATGCTAAGCAGTTGTTGCTGGACATTATCAGCCGTCTCTGTGTGGATATACAGCTTTGAATCCAAATACAATACCTTATCCTGTTGTACAAGCTCGGCGATGATTGCTTTGAGCCGTTCGGGAAGTATCTTGGTACGGATTGAAAGTTTGGTTTCATTGACAGCAAAGGCCTCGGCGGTTTTTATACAGTACTCAGCAAAATCCTTATCGGTAAGCACGGCTTGTGCGCGGTCTTTGACATCCTGAAGTGTCTGGGGATGTTTTCGGTTGAGTTTTTCGGAAAGTGCCTCGACAATTATTCCGCCGCCGATTGTTTGTACGGGCGAGAGGGTTCGCAGTATGAAACGGTCGCGTGGGGCCGCTACAACAGGCTCGTCTAATCTGACCTGAACGAGACACTCGCTACCGGCAGTGGCCCTGCTTTCTTCCAGCAGATATACCGTAGCAACAATTTCGGAGGTGCCGGTGTGAAACTTTATCTTAGTACCATTTTTAAGAGGAGATTTTATATGAGGGAGGACTCTAAGTTTACACAAGTACCACTGCTGCGGCTGGAAAAATTCGCCGAGCGTAACCACATTACCGCGTTTGATGGTCTTGTAGTCCCATTGAGGGACGTTGAGCGCGGCGCACTGGCCGACCATAGCAATCTCGCTGTCTCGTTTATAGACCTGTATGGCTTTTAGCCGGCTTTTTGTTCCGTGGGGAAAAAGGACCATTTCGTCGCCGATTTTAGCTGTGCCTGCAACCGGAATGCCGGTAACCACCGTGCCGTAACCTTTGACAGAGAACGTCCGCTCGACCGGCAGTCGAAATACGCCGTCGGTTCTCTTCGGTTCGATTGTGCCGACAAGCTCTTGAAGGGCCTCGTAAAAGACATCGAAGCCCTGGCCTGTTACACCGGACACAGGAAGAATCGGGGCGTCTTCCAAAAATGTGCCGACAAGAAAATCCTTAACCTCGGCCGTAACGTTCTGCACACGCTCCGGCTCAACGCAATCTACTTTCGTCAAAGCCACAACGCCGTATTTGACACCGAGCAGAGTAAGTATGTCGAGATGCTCACGCGTTTGCGGCATCACGCCGTCGTCAGCGGCAATAACGAAGATAGCGCCATCAATACCGCTTGCCCCGGCGACCATCGTTTTTATAAAGTTCTCATGGCCGGGGACGTCAACGATACCGACCTCCAGGCCGGAGACAGTGCACGGTGCAAATCCGAGGTCGATAGACATTCCGCGTTCCTTTTCAGCCTTGAGATGGTCCGTGTCACATCCGGTCAGGCATTTTATCAGTGCTGTTTTGCCGTGGTCTATGTGGCCGGCAGTACCAAGCGTGATGTTCTTTTGTGACGTGCTCATAGGCCTTAACTCTTAACCGAGAATATCGAGCAGCGCTTTAATAACTATCTTATCATCCCCACCAAGAAGAGTTCGGGGGTCGATAAGGACCTGGTCGTTCTGGATGCGGGTAAAAATCGGAGTGTTGTATCGGCGAAGCCGGCTGGCAAGTAACTCTACACTGATTTTTTCCGGGCGTATGGCTACCAGTGTCGTTGCCAGATTTTGCGTCGGCAGGGAACCGCTGCCCATCTGCGAAAAGCCGGGGATGGTCGTGATAGTGGAATTGGAAATGCTTTTGCCAAGCTGAGAAGCTAATCGCCTGGCTTTCTTAGCGATTTCGGAGGCATCCCGTCTGAGCATTTGCAAGGTAGGGACCTGGCTGAGTGCCACTGATTCGTCGAGGAAAAGTTTCAAAGTGGCCTCCAGCGCCACAAGGGTAAGTTTCCCGACACGGACGATTCTGGCAAACTGGTTCTTGCGTACGGCCTCTATCAGTTCGGCTTTGCCGAGAATGATTCCTCCCTGAGAGGCACCTATCAGCTTGTCGGCACTCGAAGTGATAATGTCGGCCCCTTTACTGATTGATTCGGCCAGGGTCGGTTCAGGTTCAAATCCGAATTGCGAAAAATCGATAAGCGCACCCGCGCCGACGTCGTCAATCATAATCAGCTCATGTGAATGCGCTATCTCAGCAATCTCATCGAGCGGCACTTCCGACGAGAATCCCTGAATTTTGTAATTGCTCGGGTGCACACGCAGAATCGCAGCGGTATTCTCGGTAATCGCATTGACGTAGTCACGCCGGTGTGTTTTATTGGTGGCCCCGACCTCAACGAGTTTTGCCCCGCTAAAAGCCATAACGTCCGGCAGGCGGAACGAACCGCCGATTTCAACGAGCTGGCCGCGGGAAACTATGACCTCTTTACCGTTCGCAACGGTATTCAACACAATAGAAGTGGCAGCGGCATTGTTATTGACGACGGTGGCTGCCTCGGCACCGGTCAACTGTTGCAGGAGCTGCTCGATGCGCTCGTCTCGCTTTGAGCGTTTGCCGGTTTCAGTATCCGCCTGGAGCAGCGAATATCCCGACAATTCGTCCTGAATCTGGCGCAGCGCCTTCGAGGGAAGGACTGCACGACCAAGGCCGGTATGCAAAATGATGCCGGTTGCGTTAACGACTCTTCGATAGTACGGGCGCATAACTGCTTTTACACAGCGTTTGGTATCAGCTATGATTTTCTGACGAATTGTGGTTTCATCCATTTCGGATGCTGTTTGAGAGATAAGGATCTCTCGAACTTCGTCAACCGCCCGGCGGATTGAATCAGCCACTACTTTCCTGCCCACCTCGGCGACGAGACTATCCAGGTCGGGGTCTTTTAAAAGGCCATCGACCGAAGGCAATTTTCGCAGCAATTGCTCGTTCTGCTTTTCCATAAGTTACCTTGGACTCTATAAAATGGAAACCGTTAAGATGAACATCGAAAACTCATTCTACTTTATACACAAAGAAAAGCAAGCAGTTTGCCGGAGAAGCTTATCATCAGTATTTTTTTCTGGACATTTGGGGACATTTTGGGTAAAATAATCAGCGAAAATTTACGGTTTTTTCCCGAAAAAACGCGAAAAATATAACGAAATCGCTGTTTTAGCGTCTAAGGTTACAAAAAGAAGAGGGTGCCGGCTCAATAGAAAGCGTTTTTGTCGAATAAATCAGGCTTGAATCTGAAGGAATTATAGAGTTAGATATTACGGATTTGTAATCTTTTACAGTAGGAGTTACTATGAAAAAAAGAGATATATGGATTTCTGTCGCCATTATAGCAGCAGCGGTTCTGCTATTGTACTCCTATTCGCAGGGGAAAAGCCAAAAAGGTCAAATAAAAATTGATGCTGGCGGTGCTGCCGCAAAATTGCAGCTTGCCGGCGGTCTATTCAATAAAGCAACGATTAACTCAGGAGCAGAGCCAACTACAGTAAGTGCACGAGCACACAGGCCGGAACAGTTGAGCCTGTCGATGAAGCAGGGCGGCGATACCTGGCGGATTGACAGCAGCGGCCCCTGGGGAAAGCTGTCAACAATCAAAGTGAAAGATAATGAAACGACGCGGCTCGAAATTGGCCTGCCATTCCTGATTAAACCCAGCATCAGCAAAAGCAGTTCGTTGGTCTCAATAGGTCTTTCAATCTTTGGCCGGGCAGGTGTGCACTATTCCGCCGCGATAACGAAGAACGGAAAGAGACTTGCCCCGCCGAAATTGAAAATCGTCGATGAGACAGGAAACGTACTTGCCTCTGGCAAATTCGAGTATGGCTGAGGCGATACATGCCGGTACTCGTGGCGGGTGCCAAGGGACTTCAAGGGCAAGTACCAGGTGTTGGTGGATATTGACCTGGGGCCGTTTGAAACGATACAGGATAAAACCTGGCACTTGATAGAGTAAAAGAAATCGAGCCACAAGCACCGGCGGGTAAAGAGACGAGCTTCTCTTGCCCGCCTTTTTTATTCGGATAGAAAGGCTCTAAGGGCACAAGGACATGAAACAGACAATCACCGTGCAAAACGGAGAGATGCATGATTTCGCGCGTTGACAGAATCAGCAAGAGTTACGGCAACCATCGTGTGCTGGATGAGGTTTCATTCGAGATCGACAAGGGCATGGTCTTTGCTCTCTGCGGCCCGTCAGGAAGCGGTAAGACGACTTTGGTACGCATAATCAGCGGCCTGCTCGGATTTGACAGTGGCCGAATGGTCTTGGGGGAAACAGTCATTGCAGCGGGACAGCTATACCCTGAAACTCTCTATGGCAAAATCGGCGTGGTGTTCCAGGAGCACAATCTATTCCCACACATGACCGCATTACAGAACGTCACCCTGGGCTTGCGGAAGGTTCGCAGACTATCTCGCGAAGAGGCCAATGAGCGAGCAATGGTCGAGTTCGACAAAGTAATGCTGACTGGAAAAGTCACGCAGTATCCCTCATCACTCTCAGGAGGAGAACGTCAGCGAGTAGCCATCGCCAGAGCGTTGGCTATGGACCCGATGATACTGCTTCTTGACGAGCCAACTTCCGGACTCGACCAGTTCCAGATCGGAGAGGTGCTGCGCACAATCAAGGGCCTCTCCGACACAGGGACGTCAATGCTGCTTGTTACCCACAATCTGCGTTTTGCAAAACACACGGGCGACCGGTTTGCACTGATTGAAGACGGGCGTATAGAAGTTTCCGAAGATTCATCGTTGTTAGATTCGCTGGCACGGGAGTGGCTTCAAACATGAATTTCCGAGAGTATATTTTTGCAGAACCCTATTTTGGCTGGCTGTGCACGGGAGTGCAAGTGACGTTGCTGATCACGGCCATGACAACGGTTATCTCACTTTTGCTCGGGGTGGCCGTCGCGATGTTTGCCACTTCTTCGAGTCGATCTGGTCGGATCGGCGCGAAGATTTACGTCTCGCTGTTTCGTAATCTGCCCCCCATTCCGCTATTGCTCTTTTTGGTGTTTGCCCTGCCGGGAGTTTTTCTGTCGTTGACGGGCCATCGCTTCCCAACGGGGATGGGCTTTCCATTGCTTGTCCTGGGTTTGTCATTGAATACTTCGGCTTATGTCGCCGAGATATTTCGCTCAGGCGTACAAGCCTTGCCTGCCGAGCATGCCCTGGCCGCTCCTCGTTTGGCCGGACTGCGCGAGGTTGGCTCCGAAGAGCATGTGTGCCGCGATGCCTGTGAAGCTTCCCTGCGCACGTTCGAGGTCCTTGAACATGGGGTAGCTCCACACAGCCTCGCAGGGCCCGGCCTGGTTGCACGACTGCGACCCCGGGTTCGGGCCGGGGGCGGAGAGGTTGACCAGGCGGTCGGGCTCCTCCACCGGGAGCGCCCGGAGGAGCATTTGATCGAAGAGTGAGAAGATGGCCGTATTCGCACCGATGCCGAGCGCCAGAGACACGATGGCCAGGGTCGATACGAACGGTGTTTTGGTGAGCGTGCGTAGCGCGTACTTGAGCCCCGTCATTATTCTCCCTCTGCCTTCGTCACGACAGGAGGTCGCAACTTCCCGGACCTACGTTGGACCGCCGCCAGAGGGTTCGCGTTGCAACTTGGCGACATCTGGGGTCGTGGAGCCAGTCGGCGTGTCCACGGCTACTCGGATCGCAGTGCCTCGATCGGGTTGATCCGCGCCGCCTTGCGAACCGGTAGCCAGGTCGCCACGAGACTCACTAGAACGAGTATGACGGGCGCGGTGAGGAAGGTCACCGGATCCGTCGCCGACACCTCGAAGAGTAGGGACTGCATGAGGCGGGTGAGCCCCAGTGCCCCGATCAAGCCGATCACCGTACCGGACAGCGTCACGACCATCGACTGCCTGAGGATCATACGGGTCACGTCACTTGGCTCCGCTCCGAGAGCCATCCGGACGCCGATTTCTGACGTGCGCTCGCCCACGACGTAGGAGATGACGCCGGCGAGTCCGATGGCCCCCATGAAGAGTGCCATCGCCGTACCGAGCCCCAGCACGAGCATGGTGACCGACGTGCCCTGCATCGCCTCGCTCACGATGTCATCCATCGTGCGCGTCGCCGTAATCGGCACCCGGCGGTCGAGCTGGCGGACCGTCGCTCGGGCACCGGCGATCACCGACGTGGGATCCTGCCCCTCGATCATCTTTATGGTGAGGAACGCGCTTTGCACTTGGATGCTCGCCGCGCCCGCCACCACGAGCGGAAAATAAGCGTTGCTGGGAAGTTCCTCGTCTTCGATTCCAAGCTCGCGGACGTCGCCGACCACGCCCACGACCTCGGCCCACACAGAGTCGGGGGCGTCGCCCCATGAGATGCGTTCTCCGAGGGCGTCGCCATCTAGGAACATCTGCTCGAAGCGTTCGTTGACCCAGACCACGGGGCGCGCTTCTTCCCAGTCCGCGCGCTCCACGTCCCGCCCGGAAGCGATGGGAATTCCGAGCGACGCAAAGTACGACGGCCCCACGGCCCGATACATCGCCACGGGTGGGAGCTCGTCGTCGTCTCGCGGCTTCGACTCAATTCGAAACGACCCGCCGCCCAAGTTCTCGGACGAGAGGGGAAGATTGGTGGTGATCCCGACCATGGCCACGCCGGGGAGTGCGGCGATCCGGTCAGCCGCGTCCTGGAAGAAACGTGCTGCGATCTGCGGGTCTTCTCCCTGGTTCCGGTTGAGGCCCATCGTGAGCAC
>JADFJC010000015.1 GCA_022566315.1 Planctomycetota bacterium | reverse complement strand
CATCTTTACACTTGTAGAGATGCCTCTACAAATCAGCTACTTTTTATGCAAAACAAACCCAATTTCCGAAAAAGTCAAATGAATGTAAATCTATATAATACAACGGATTATGAAAATAAATCCAATTGGACACTTGGTGAAAACAAACCCAATTCAAACCCAATCAAACCCAATTTCCAAAAGGCCAAAATGAGCGCAAACGTCTTTGCTACAAAGGATTACAGAAAAAAAGATGATTTCGCAGTCCGAAAAAACAAACCCAATTCAAACCCAATTTCCGAAAGGCCAAAAATTAACGTAACATGGTTTGCCACAAAGGATTATGAGAATAAAACCACCTTCCGGCTCCAAAAAAACAAACCCAATCAAACCCAATTTCCATCAAGAAATGCGACAGTCTTAATCCACCCTGATGCCCTGCTGCTCGAGCCATTTTTTCAAATCGCCCATTTCACTATTGAAAATCTCGTTGTCGTAGTCTTCCTCCAGCTTATGGATATTACTTTCCAATTCCGGCTGCTCCTGAACAATATCACTCAATTTCTTTTCGAATTCATCGCTTACAGCCCGGAGGTCATCGAGCTTTATTTGCAGCTTCAGCATACCTATCAGCCGTCTTGTTACGGCCTCTATGCACTTGGGGTTGTTGCCCTGTACGTAAGCGGGAATCGCGGCGACGAGACTTACCATCCTCAAGCCTCGCTTATTACAGTTTGCTGTCAGATAAGTAATGAAACTGGCCGGCCCTTCGTAGTTGGTGAATTTTACGCCGTAATGCTGGAAGGTTTCTTTAAGTTCGGCATCCGAAACGGAACAGAAAAGTCTTGGCTCTCGCGTGTGGGGCACAAGGCCGGCAACGCTGCCTATGAAATATATCATTTTGACGCCGAACTGCTCGCATAACGAGAATATGCACTCGGCGAATTCTTCCCACTGCAAATTAGGCTCTTTGCCTGAAAACAGTATAAGGTCATTTTCCTCGCTGTAGAAAAAAGCATTTGCGGGAATCTCGTAGGATTTAATCAGGCCGTCTTTTATCTTTGTGTGCGGCCGAAATAGTGCCGTTATTTCCATTGAGCCGGGGAAGCTGTAGATATAGAATCCTTCCGGCTCGACCTTGGCAAACCTCTGTGCACCGAGCTTGTCGATAAGGCACTTTACGGTTCCCGTTGAGACCTCACCGCCGTCCATCCACCCGGAGAAGCTCAGTAATAACCGAGGGCTATTGAAATTCGGCCTTTTGTAAATGTTTAGTTTGCCGGATGACATTATTTAATTCCTTGCTATCACAGAAGGCCCCATTTTGTCATTTATCGACAAATGACAATTCGTTCGCCATTTCTTTTTATCACTTATTCACACTTTAATCCAGTTAAATTTCACAAATATCACCGAATGGTAATCCTGTGCACATCAGCTTTCGGAGCGAAAGTTCCATAAAAAATAGTTGTTTTGGTGGAAAGACCGTCGA
Organism: Planctomycetota bacterium; assembly: GCA_022566315.1. Taxonomy (GTDB): domain Bacteria; phylum Planctomycetota; class Phycisphaerae; order Sedimentisphaerales; family Anaerobacaceae; genus NIOZ-UU13. The sequence goes on along the minus strand of JADFJC010000015.1, from coordinate 47,722 downwards.
AATTGACTATTGACTATTTACTATTGACTATTGATAATCGCCTGCACTCGCGTAACCCCCGCTCTTGCTTTGGCAAGAAAGCGCGGGGGTGCGAGCGATTAGTGAAGTGAAAAGCTCAATATAAGATACGGGAGCTAATTAGTATCTGTTGCGGAAAACGAAAATCGACGATGTTACCCCTGCGAAAGCAGGGGGCCAGAGCAAAAAACTGGACTCCCGCTTTCGCGGGAATGACAAATACTGTTTCCGCGACAGGAACTAATCAGGGAGATAAGATATGACGGCGTCGGTAACAGCAATAATAGGTTTGGCTGATTGGTTGCCAAAGACCATCAATTACGAAATCATCAAGGGAAATACAATTTGGCGTTTTGGACTTGTTTTGCTGGTAGTGCTGGTGGCAATGGCAGCAGGGCGAATCGTCCAGTTCACCATCAACAATTATGCCAAACGGCTGGCGGAGAAAAAGGGGGAGGCCCCTCTGACACTGCTGCTAAAGGCGATGGCAAATCCTGTCTATGTAGCGATATTTGCAGCCGGCATATTTCTCGCCAAGGTCCCTTTATTTTTCGATGACGAAAATGGCATACGAACTGCCATTAGCACGGGATGGACAACGATTGCACGGGTAACATTGGCTATTGCAGCAGCCTACGGGCTTTATCGGCTTGTGGACGTCATCGAATACTACCTGAATCGGCTGGTCGTAAAAACTGAAACAAAGCTCGACGATATGCTCGTTCCCATAGTGCGCAAGGCCTTACGGATAACAATTGCAATTATCGCGATTCTGCTCATCAGTGAGAATATCTTAGGTGCCGATAAGATCAAATCACTGCTGTTTAGTGCCGGCATTGGCGGTATTGCTGTTGCTCTTGCGGCCAAGGATACGATAGCTAATTTCTTCGGCTCTATTACGATTTTTACGGACAGGCCATTTCAAATGGGCGATCTTGTAAAGATCGGCGAGCACTTAGGGCCGGTCGAGGAAGTGGGCTTTAGAAGCACACGCATACGCACACTCCAGGGCCATCTTGTAACCATACCCAACAGTGTAATTACAAATTCGTGCGTTGAAAACATCGGCAGGCGTCCCTTTATTCGCAGGACCTCTAATATCACCATAACTTACGATTCGGGCCATACCAAAGCCGAAAAGGCGGTGGAGATTATAAAAAAGGTTCTCGCCGACGTGCCGCAGCTTAACACCGACCCTGAAAGGCCGCCGAGGGTGTACTTCAGCGATTTTAATGACTGGTCTTTGAATATTTATATGAGTTATTGGGTCAAGCCGCCTGACTACTGGCTGTACCACCAGGTCAACGAACAGGTCAACTTTGAGATTATGAAGCGGTTTGAGGCTGAACAAATCGAGTTTGCATTCCCCACCCAGACGCTTTATGTAAAGAAGGAGTGAGAGTCAACTATTGCGCGCCTAAATGCCACGATTGGGACAGACTTTTCGCGTAACCGACGTTTGGCCTCCCGCGCCTACATGGGCGAATCGTCATTTCAGTGATAGGGTAATAGATGTCGCTCAATAGCCTTATCCTGAAACGTTGTTATTCCGTACTTACGATTTTGCCGGAAATAGTTGACGTGGTTTTCATGATCTTCGCTCCACGCACGTGCGCCTTCTGGTCATGGTTAAGCGTCTCACGCCGCCACTTTGCACGAACTTCACGGGTGTCTCAATAAAGTGATCCTATGATTAAAACTCCAAGCGACAGGTTCATTTTCTGACCACCATGTGTTCTTTCAGCACACGCATGAGACAACAGATGAGCGCGGGGTATCGCGCAGTCCGCTGCAGCGACCTGCTCAGCAAGGTTTAGGCGGCGGGCAGGGGACCGGCTGCGACAAGCTTCTTCCTGATAACGTCGACGGTGAGATTGAGGCCCTCAATGGTTCGGGCGCCCAGCAAGGTCAGATCACCAGGCTCGGCAAAAACTACCTCATCTATGGTGAAGTTCCTGCCGACGCGCATTATTGCAAAACCGACGCTGCGAGTCACCACTTCACCATTGGCCATAACAAAGCGCAGGTCCTTCTTTTCCCTGCTGACTCCGATCTTTTCTAACTTTGTCGCAGGAATCCAAGTGTATTTGCTGCCTGTATCCACCAGGAGCTTTGGTATCCGGACGAATCTCGACCTGTCGATGTGATTCTCAACTCTGCAACTTGTATGGAACGCACCCATACATGTATAATACACTCGCTTCATAAGATTTCAAGCTTTTTTTGCCAAAACATCTAATTATGAACTGTATCACCAGGTCAACTTTGAGATTATGAAGCGGTTTGAGGCTGAACAAATCGAGTTTGCATTCCCCACCCAGACGCTTTATGTAAAGAAAGACTGATTCGTCGCCCGTCGCTCGTGAATCGTAAAACAAATCACGAGATACGAGATATGAATTTAGCGCTTATTTTTCAGCAATCTTTTTCTCTGCTCTGGTAGAAGACGACTTCGGCCTGCTAATTTTGGTTTCTTCAAGGGCGAGCTGCTCGTCTAACGACAACACCGGCTGTGTTATAATCCGCGGCGTTATAAAAACAATCAACTCGCTCATAATCGTAGCTTCGGTCTCAGACCTGAATAATCCTCCCAAAAAGGGTAAATCCCCAAGCAGCGGTACCTTGTAAATATTTTGCGTAGTGTCCTTTTTTCGCAAGCCACCCAAGACTATAGTCTGACCGTCTTTGATCAATGCTGTCGTGTTAACTTTGCGAGTATCAACAACGGGTACATTACTTGATTGAAGTTGAACTCGCTCCACAAGAACGCTGAATTCCGGTTGGATGTGCAATTTTATCATACCGTCCCTTGTGATATGCGGTGTAACCACAAGCTTAATGCCGACATCTTTAAATTTAACCGATTCTGTGATTTGGCTCCCTGATATTGTTCGTTCCACATAGGGATGTTGGGTTACGATATCGAAAGTGGCCTCTTCGTTATCAAGCACTAATATTCTCGGATTGGCAAGAAGCTTGGCGTTTTTCTCCGTGTGCAAAATATTCAGTACGAGTTCTATATCAACCGCATCGTTAAGGAGCCCAAAGCGCACAGCACCACCCGACACTGTATCAAACGAGCCGCCTGCAAAAGGTTTACTTTTCCTATATGATTCCCTCAACCATGTTTGAGAGTTTTCTTTAGTTATCTCGTCAATATCCTCGATTTGATAGCCAGTTATTGCGGGTGTTATCGAGGTCGTTACAGTCTTAGTAACCGTTACATCGGTGGTAGGGGTTCCGCCTGTGTTGTCAACAGTTTCAGTTCTGGTTGCGGTCGTTGTGGTCGTGGGGCCAGTTGCGCCAACGTTTGTGACTTTATTTTCAGTTTCATTCTCGCTGCTTGTGGTGCCGGTTGTGGTGCCGGTTGTGGTGCCGGTCTGGCCAACAGTGCTTTCGCGTGTAATATCCGTAATAGGGGTATTGCGTCCAACTTGCCAGTCCACTCCTATCTCAAACTCTTCTCTACTTGTGATATCATAGATTCTAACCTCGACCAATATTTGGGGCGTGATGCGGTCGATTTTTTCGAGCAGCTCTTTTATCTTCCTGATTTTGCTCTCGGTGTCGGTAACCATTATATAACTTGTGCCCTTGATGAAGGATACCGAACCCTGTGGTGACTTGGTTTTGTCCAGAGCCTCTACGACTTTTTCAGCATCTGCATAGACAATTTCAAAAGTTTCAGTCAGAATTGGTTCGACTTTTTCAACCATTTCCGCAAAGGTTTTTATTATTATAACATTATCGGTCAGCACGTAGAAGCAGTCATACACCTCAAGAATAGTTCTCAGTGCCTCTTCGAGCGGTACATCTTTAAACGTAACGCTTACGTTGCCGATAACCTTGGGGCTTTTGATATAGTTCAGGTCCGCCTGCTCAACTAATTGTCTTATTACCGTATCGAGGGGCACGTCATTAACATCGATAAATATCCTTCTTTGCATCCGCTGCTCAAGGTCTGTCAAACCCGTTTTTTCCTCGGAACCCTCATTGCCGGTCCCGGCTGCGGCGATAGCCCAGCTAAGACAAACAACTGCAAAAACCATCAAAAACCTTAATGCCCCATATTTCATCATAAAACTTCTCATAATAGCTCCTTTTCAAAGTTGAAATTTCAGATTCTAAATTAACTGTAATACTACTTACATCCCGACATACCGGGACCGCTTTTATCATCGGACCTTTTGGGTCCATCTCTTCCCGTTCATTTCGAACTCGACGCTATCTTTACTTATTTTTACAACGGTTACACCCCGTATTTCTTCACCTTCGTGCACTATTTGGTTGCCAATAACTGCCGATTGGCTGTCCTCGGTATAGAGAATGCCTTTTAAGATTAGTTTTACGAATGTTCTGATATCGGTTCCGGTCTGAGCAGTTGCTGCCGGGCCTAATCGCATAGGGTCGCGAAGCGTTGTCGGATATGGCGCCGGAATCTCCCAGTCGATTTTAGTATTAGAGCCGGCAGTGGCAACGCTGGACGCGTTGTCTTCCGCAGACGCTTCTGTCTTACGCACACTTGTGCCAAAGACGCCTCCTTTGAGCAGCATAAAAATTAAAACGATAAAGAGCAGCGGCATCGTTACCACCATTGCCTTTTGCTTTGTGGTACTGGCGCCTGGTTTTGATGCAAACAGCTTGTTTGTTATCCGCTGCCAGGAGGTTTGGCTGCTGATTTTTACAGTAGTACGTTTCTGGGAAACGTTTTTTTTAATATCGTTAATATCAGCTTTAGGTTGTCGGGCACCAGTAGATTTGGGTAATGATTGCATGGCTTGATAGGGCTTTGGGGCCATGGGCTTCTGCGGCTCCGGAGTCGGCGGTTTTGGCTCCGTATAGCCGGTGCGCTCCGGGGCAGCTTTGGGTAATGATTGCGTAGTTTGATAAGCTTTTGGGGCCATGGGCTTCTGCGGTTCCGGAGTCGGCGGTTTTGGCTCCGTATAGCCGGTGCGCTCCGGGACAGCTTTGGGTAATGATTGCGTAGTTTGATAAGCTTTTGGGACCTCGGACTTCTGCGGTTCCGGAGCCGGTGGTTTTGGCTCGGTGTAGCCGGTGCGCTCCGGGGCGGCTTTGTGCAATGATTGAGTAGCTTGATAGGGCTTTGGGGCCTCGGATTTCTGTGGCTCCGGAGTCGGCGGTTTTGACTCCGTATAGTTAGTGTGCTCTGGTGCAGGGGTATCGGAAGGCTTCTGGCCACCGTCGGTTTGCGGAATCGATACCCCCTTGAAAATCGATGAGATTTCCTTGTGGAGTCCTGCCTTATCCCTTTCCTGCTCTGACATTGATTATTATCTCCTGACTAAAGCCTGGGCATCGATTATCTGCTCAGCCGAAGCTTTGCCATTGATTATCTCCTCGGCCAAAGCCCTGTATTCAGCCGCCGACCGGCTTTCGGGCGCATAGGTGAAAATCGGCTCACCGGCACTGGGTGCCTCAGCCAACCTTACGCATTTGTGAATAACCGTTTTGAACACCAAATCGCCGAAATATTCCCGCATTTGCTTTTGAGTCTGCTTGCTGAGCAGGGTCGTTTTGTCCACAAAAGTCAACAATAAGCCTAAGATTTTTACATTGCATGGGCGCAAATGCTCTCCGATAATGTTCACCGTCTCGAATAGTTGTTTTAGGCCTTCCATCGCATAGTAATGCACCTGAACAGGCACGACAACATCAGTGCTGGCAACGAGTGCGTTGAGGGTCAACAGACCAAGCGACGGCGGGCAGTCGATAACACATACATCATATTTGTCATCTACTGTTTTGAGCCTCTTAGCCAGGACGAATTCTCTACCGACCACGCTGGCCAGCTCAAGCTCGGCACCTGAAAGCAGAACATTGCTTGGGGCCATATCAAGCCGCTCGATTTTCGTGCTCACTATAACTTCGGAGATTGGAATTTGAGACTTCGACAGAGCATCATAAATACTCACAGTCAGCTTATCGGGGTCATGGCCGAGGCCTATCGTGCTGTGACCTTGTGGGTCGAGGTCAACTATCAGCGTCCTCTTGCTTTTCTCAGCAAGGGCAACCGCGAGGTTCACCGCTGTAGTTGTTTTGCCGCAACCACCTTTCTGATTTGCTATTGCTATTATTCTCATATTTTCGTGCCATAAACTTGCGCCGGGCGTTTATCGGTAGTTTTAACGTCCTCCGAAAGTCCACTTAGGGACACCTTACGGCGGAGTCCTTTGGATTGCTGTTTTCTGACTAAAGCCGCCACATTCAAACTCACTTGATAGACTGAATTGTCCCGCCCCGAACGAGTTATTGCGAACTTGTCCACAAAGATGACCGGCCGGTGTCTCTCCAGGGCATTCAGAAATGTAGCAAACTGATTAAAATCTCCAATAAAGCTGACAACAATGTGGTTCTCGTAAATGTATTTATAATCAGGTATTGTTGAGAGTCTGCTGCTTCTTTTGACTTTACTGCTGAACGAAGTAACCTTCTTCTCGTTGGCAATTTGACTTATGTCAAACGTCAAATTAGCTGAATCCTCGAAATCAATAACGAAATCCTTCAGCCTGCTTTGTAAACGCTCAATTTGTTCATTCAACCGGATTTTGGTTTCCTTTCGCGCTGCTCTTCGTGCAGACTCGTAAACCTGTTTTTTCTCAGCAAGCTCGTTTTCGATGCGGTTTTTGTAGTTCTTTTGGGGTCCTAACACAAGCATATAGGCAAGCAGGAAGACTACAAAGCAAGCTGCCCATATCAGCCCCGCTGTCGTAAGATATTTTCTATGGGTCTTGATAAAAGTCATTTTACAACCTCGCCTTAAAGACACAGTCTATATCGTAGGAGGCAACATCCCGGCCTTCAAGCGTCTCAGATTCCCTCGAAACTACGATGTTCTCAAGCTTAGGCCCGAGGAAAGCTGAAGAGCTAAGACGTTCCTGAAAATCCCTGACCTCTTTGTTACAGTCGTATTGAGGACTACCGCTAACACTCATCCGCAATATTCTTACTTGGACATTGGCTTCAATCATTTCTTGTGGGTTATCTTTTTTGGGAACCTTTTTTCTTACAGTATCCTGCCTTACCTCAAGTCCGGTCAACACCACCGAGTTCGGCATATTCTCTATCAGTGTTACCAGCACAGGCGACCACTGGATATATCTGCTGATAGAAGACTTAACTTCCGACAGGCAATCACCGTAAACGATTTTCTCTTTCTCTAATGATTCCTGCAGCTCCACAGCGCCCGATAATTTGTCAATCTCTGTTTGGCATCTGGCTACTTCCTGTTTCTTTATTAATGCAGTTGTTTTGTCGTTCAGATAGAAGCCGAACATTATTATTGCGACGATAAAGGGTACTGTAACGGTTACCGCAGCAATAGCTATGCCTCCGGGGCTGCTCTTCATTGGGACACCCTGTCCCTTTAACAAATCTATCGTAAACATAATTTCCTTATCTCGCTGCTCGTAAAACGTTCAATCTTTCCTAATAATCAATTAGACTGACCTCATAGCAAGGCCGGCTGCCACTGCCAGTGCAGGGCCTCTCTTATCGACAATATCTCCGAACTGCTGACCCGCATCGCAGCGTATTTTCTCAAACGGATTCCACAAGACCGCTTCAACGCCGAGCCGGCGGTTCAATAACTCAACAAAACCTCGGACAAGAGCAAAACCGCCGCAAACAAATATCTTCTCAACAGGCGTCGATTGCTCCTGGGTCGCATAATAGCGCAACGTTTCGGAAACATCGACTATCAGTCTCTGACAGGCTTTTTCAAAATTATTATGAAGCTCCATCTGAACTGCCGTCGAATCGCCAAACAAAATCCCCTTGATGTCTTCCGTTGATATACCTTTATCAGCCGCAATCTGCTTTATAATATTATCACCACCAAAGGTCATATCACGAACGAACGGCCGGCCGTTACCGCCCATAATTGCCACAGTTGTGCCGGAGCCGCCAACGTTCAGGATAGCTGTTGTGGACCTTTTAGATTCGTCGGTCAGGCCATTGAAGCAGTTCAAAAGCGCCAATCCGTCAACATCCATCAGAACGCACTTGAGAGCAGTTTCTTTAGTGAGCTGCACCTTGCTTTTTATCAGCGCATTCGTCGCCGCTACTAAGATGCCTCTTGTCTTATCATCGCCATTTGGTATCAAGTGATAATCAACAGCACTATCTGCCGCATTGAACGGACAAACCTGCGTGGCCTCAAACGAAACAGCTCCATCTATCTCTTCAGTCGATAATAAGGGAAACACAAAGTCCCGCACTGCAACTTCCGGACCACTTATCCCGCAAACAGCTAATTTAGTCTTGCGCCCGACCGATTCAAAACATTCACGAATCGCTTTGATGGTATTTTGATGATTATTGTCTTCTTCGCCCCCGCCGTTTACTTCGCAAAACGAAGTAGTGGGGGCAATCTCGGCAAAGCCGGCTGCGGTAACTGCGTAGCCTCCATCGTCTTTGCGCAGCCGAACTACCTTCACTGCAGATGAACCGATATCCAACCCCAGAACTTCGGTCTTGGTAAAATCAAGTATTCGTTTCCAGTCCAAGCCTATAAATCCTTAACAAAAAGTTCCGACTTTTAAATCCCACTCAACAATTGGGAAATCTAACCTTACGACTCTTTTCATCGGCTTAAAAAGCAAAGCGTTTTACTTAGAAATTACAATCCGAGTGTATAAGCTGATGTGAATGATTTTAGGATGCTCAGTCCTATAAATAATCAGATATTGATTATTTTCTATTGATTATTTTTGATGCCTTTGGCAACTGTCGGTCATCGACTACTAATTACCAATTTTGAAAGGATTTAAGAGAGGATTTTGGGGAGTTATCGGTCCTGTGGACAATCGCAAAATGACCGGTTTTTTATTGTCATGTTGAGCAAAGCGAAGGAACAGTTATAGTTAATATTCAAGCCAGGTCGATCAGTTTGATGGCAATTCTTCCCAGTATTTTAGTCCACCAAAAATGGTTCCCTTTCCTCTTGGCAGGCCCGGGGGCTGTGTATCTTGAGTCCTGACCCGGTCATCATAAGTAATTTTCATCTGATAATGTCTGAGACTACCAATTTCGTTCGATGTTAGAGCAAGTCCGCTCTTCAGATCTACCCATTGGTCTAAACTCGAATCGAAGTATGCCGGCCTCGCGGTCCCAGTTCCTTCATTATCATACCAATCCCGCTCGATGGAAACTTGATTCAGGGCGTTAAGATTGCCATAAACGGAAAAACCAGTTGTAGGCTCTGCTGCGTCCCCGGTAACGGAGTCTGTGCTGTATAAGAAGCTATCTGTAGCGAACATTAACGCAGAAGCCGTGTACAAGGTCCCGTAACGAGGGTCTCCAAAGTAGATGTTCCCGCCGCTTACAAGCTGCCCCGCATCGTCGTATTTGCCCAGAGCTACCAGACCCAACAGGCTTTCGCTATCTGCATATTTGATATTGTCGGAGATATGGATGTCTCCTGTCGCAACAATGGTTACTTTACCATCAACCAAAAACCCGTAGGTGCTTGGGCTGTGAACCCACACATCACCATCTACGTAGTAAATCCTGTTGTCTCCCAGGTGCAAGGGAGTTTTTGCATCCTTTTGGTCTGCCCCGTTGTTACTCACGCTTGATGGCTCAAGGAAGTAATCGTCGCCGGCGGTCGAGGCACACTCGCCCGACCTGTTGGACGGATTCTTTACCATCACATCGTATAACTCATGGTCTGATGGCAGGTATCCCTGACTAACACCTTCGTCTGCAAAGATTTCGCTCACGTTATGTGTATTATTTACCGCATAGTTCATGCTTGCTAAGCTGGGATGATCCAGCGGAGCGACACCATCGCTAACTGCTCCGGAAACCGAGGCACTGTCTAAGATATTAGCTTTACCAGTGGCGTCAACATCTCCATTGTAACTATATGGGTTAGGCATTGGTGAGGGATTAACACTGCTTTCTTCGTACAAAGTGGCGTCCCCATCAACAAATATATTTCCTTCAATTATGTCTCTCCCACCGACCTCTCCGCCTCCTGTGGCTACGGGGTCGCCTTGCCCCCTTAACGTAAACGTCCACTTCTTTCCGTCCGAATTGCCGGCATATATACTACGTTCATAAGGAGGACTCAGAAAGGACAATTCTACCTTTATTCTTTTCTCTTTGTTTCCTGCCCTGCCAGTTGAAATAGCATAAGGAGGGTCTTCATCATAGTAAAAATCAACCTGGTAGCTTACTTCTCCTAAGGACGTATCCGCAATGCTTTCAAATTGTTTATTGTACAACCTTGTGCTCAATTCTGCTAATCCTGCCTCAGCCGCGTAAAAGGCTTTTGTCGAGTCCACTTCATTCCGAGTCAGTATTATCTCAGTCTTCGCCACATTAAGCATGGAGAAACCTAAAATGGTAAAGATAAGAGCGAAGGCTACCACTACAATAAGTGCTAATCCCTTTTCTGATCTTGCCATTCTGATTTTCATCTGACATCACTCCCAGTAATTTCGCATCATTACTGTCCATAATTTCGCATCATTACGGTTGAGACAAAATGTGTTTGTAAGTTATCATCTCTCAACTTAAGCTCTATACTTACTGTAGTACCTGTTACATTAAATTGCAAATCTTCCACCTTGTCATCGAGAATGGTCTCATCAGAGATACTTTCTCCAACAATTGCGGTTTTAAGCGTAAGGTTATTAGCGTTATTAGCTACTGGCTGAACAAAAAATCTCCTCCAGACTCCTTCAACGTCATTGTATATCCTTATGCCTGTACCATTGCCCTCTATTCTTGCTGAAGTTCCCGCTTTAATAGTACGGCTCATTCTCTGCATGGCATAGGAAGCGTCCCTTTGAAGATTCACCCTTTGCAAGATATTATTCCAGGATTTCTGACCATAAAACAGAATCGAACCGGCTGCTACAATCACAATAGTACTTGTGAACATCGCAATTATAAGTTCTATGAGAGTGAAACCTTTTTGCCCTTTTCTTTTCATTAGATTCACCTATTTAGGAGCAATAAGAGTAACCAGACTTACATTACGCTCCATGCCCGCCGGTCCCCAATTAACAGTAACTACAATCTTTTTATATAAGCCGAGATCTTCGGTGACTACACTTCGACTATAGGTTGAATTTTCCAAAGTAAGACTGTCCTCCACTTCACCTATTGTTACGTCATCATAACTGCCTGCTTTTAACTCTTCTAATTTCTGCCCAGCCAATCGGGAAGCCGCGCGATACTGTTCTCGTAGATTAATCTGGTTGGTACTGGCAACATAGAAAAAAGAGCCTCCGAGCACTACAATTGTTAAGATTAAAGCAGCCGTCATTACTTCAACAAGACTTGTTCCCTTCTTCGATTTTCGAACAATAATCATAATCCTCTCTCCAATTTTACTTAAATCTAAGGCAAGAAACTGAATTGCGAAAGCTCCCTCCGTTTGCCGAGCTTTTACTATTTAAAGTATAACTATAAAAAACCATCGAAGCAAAAAAATATTTATCTAAGAAAGACCTGTATAGCACTAAGGAGTATAGACCCAGCCGTTCGCGCTATCAAGTTGTCCCGTACCGGTCAGGCCGGCGGGGGCTGTTGCTGTGATAGTAGCGTTTCCGTTTGCATCGACAGAGGCAATCTTGAAATTGTTGGCTTTGAAGTACCTGCCGGTAAGGTCGCCTGAGGTAAAGCCTAAAGTCGTCCGGGTAGGCGGATTAAGGGGCTGTTTCTTCCACTTACCTATCGTGGTGGGGTCCTCTGCGAACTTAGCGCGTACGGCTGTACGGATAGCACCAGACGTCGCCGCTGCTTCCGACCACTTTGCGGCCTCGTTTTTGCCGCGAAGAATCGGAACCGCCACCGCAACTAAGACGCCGACAATCAGAATGACGACCATCAGCTCAATCAGCGTGAAGCCCCTTCTCTTTCTTTTCTTTCCCATCTTCAAACTCCAAACTCCTACAAAGCAGGCTTACAAGCAATGATTGGCACATGCGCGTCCGCACGAATGGTAATCACAGCTCAATGCGCACAAAAGTGGCTATGGCCACAACAGCCATAGCCACTATTAGCTCAATTGAACCAACTGCCCCGTTTCTTCGCTTTGCCAAGCAAAACGGCTGGGGCAAACACGTCCTCGTGAAAACAGGGATGCGGGTCGCTTAACAGTCAAACCCGCCTCCGTATGCCGGCATTTCTGCCAACACCCTGGCTCGCAGAATCCGCAAAATTCTTAAGGAACATAGACCCAACCGGCTGCTTGAGTAAGTGTTCCTGTGCCGGTCAGACCAGCGGGTGCCGATACCGAGATGTCAACGTTTCCTTGCGCATCGATAGCGCTAATTGAGAAATTGGTGTCAGTAAAGTACCTGCCGGTAAGGTCACCCGGTCTAAAACCTAAAGTCGCCATTTGACCTGTAACTGCGGCCGCCGTGATAGATGTCGGGTCCTCTGCCCAGGCGGCGCGTGCGGCTGAACGGATGGCGCCGGCCGACGCGGCAGCTTCCGACCATTTGGCCGAATCGATTTTGCCGCGAAGAATCGGGACCGCCACCGCAGCTAAGATGCCGACAATCAGAATAACGACCATCAGCTCAATCAGCGTGAAGCCCCTTCTCTCTCTTTTCTTTCCCATCTTCAATCTCCTAAAAAATGTTTTGAAAATTACCCTATTTCCGATATTCTCATATTGCGTTTTCCTTTTGCGCGATACGCATTACGCAATACACACGCTCAATCCTCAATTCAATCCTCTATCGACTAAAATCACTAACAACTGTATGAGTTTTTCAGGTTTTTTACTGCTTATCTCATCAAGGGCTGGAAGAATAAAATCAGGTGTGCAAAGCTCTTCATTCCCCCACTATATTCGCTACTTAAAGTATAGTACAGAAAACCAAAAAAACAAACTTATCCCATAGTGCAGCCGGCTTCTGTTCCGGGCCCCCGAGATTGAACTATCCTGATGCAGACATTGAGAAAATCGGCAGATACAGTGCAATAACTACTATCGATACAATGCCACCAACCGATACAATCATTATTGGCTCAAGCAGGCTGGTCATAGTGTTTACTGTGGAATCGACCTTTCGTTCATAATGCTCACTGGTCTTCTCGAGCACGGTGGATAAAGACCCGCTTTCTTCCCCGACCTGTATCATTTTGATAACCATATTGGGGAAAAACCCCGTTGCCGCCATACTCGAAGAGATGTTTAAGCCTTCGACAATATTTTCTCTGGCTTGTGTTATCGCTGACTTTATAATATCGTTACCGGTCATTCCACTGAGAACATCGAACACCTCAAGCACTGAAACACCCGCAGCCAATAAAGTTGACATTGTTCTGCAAAATATTGCAATGAAGGCCTGGGTGAGTACCTTGCCAAACAAAGGTAAACGCAGAACAGCTTTGCTAAAAAAATGATGTCCTTTTTTGGTCTTGTTGAAGACAACACAGAAAGTTACCAGGGCAGAAACAGACCCGATGATGTAGAGAAGATTGTAGCGGAGTATGTCGTAAAACGCCATAAATCCCCGTGTAAAGGCCGGCAGTTCCCCCCCGAGTGTGTCAAATATCGTTACGAACCGCGGGACTATAAAAGCCATTATAAATATCACTATAATGACAATAAAAGCCATTACAAAGATGGGATAAGCCATTGCCCCTTTAATTTTTCTGGCCAATTTATCACGGCTGTCAAAATACTCTGCCAGCTTGCCCAGCGCCTCTCCCATATTACCGCTGGTTTCGCCGGCTAAGACCAAAGCGTAAGACAACTTGTTGAAAACCTTGGGAAATTCCGCAACACCGTCCGAGAAAGACTCACCTTTCTTCACCTTTTCCGAGATACTCCGCAGAATCGGCTCAAGATTTGAATGTTCTGCATCTTCGGCAATCGTGTCTAAAGCCACCGTAATAGGAATTCCTCCCTCGACCATTGTGGCCAACTGCCAGCAAAGCGCTGAAAGGTCCGCTGATTTGATGCGTTTGTAGCGATTTCCTCGCTGGCTTTTTGAGGCTCCTGCGGATATCTCATTGATAGAAATCGGCGTAAAACCCTGCTCCTGAAGATGGCTAATGACATCAGTTGAGGAGGCTGCCTGCGCAATACCTCTCTTCTGTATCCCTTTTGAATCTCGAGCGACATATTTGTAGCTTTTCATTTATCGAACCCCTGTCAAATACTGACGGACACTGACGTCCGTGTTCATCCTGTAAAGGCCACACTAATGACCTCTTCGGCGGTTGTTAAACCCGCCAACATCTTATTTACACCGCTTTCAAGTAAACCACCATAGCCTTTTTGACGTGATGATTTTCTTATCTGCGCCTCGCTGTTACCGGCAATTATCATTTCGCTTATATCATCATCCACAACCAAAAACTCAAATATGGGCAATCTACCCAAACAACCTGTCTCTCCACAGGCTGCACAACCTTTGCCCCGGTAGAAGACAGAATCCTTGGCCTGCTTGGGGTCAATCCCCAAACGCTTGAGGACTTCCTCACTTAAGGTTATAGGCTCTTTGCAGTGTTCACAGATCTTTCTAACCAATCGCTGGGCAATAATTAAATTCAGCGACGAAGCCAGCAGATACCGCTCAATTCCCATATAGAGTAATCTGCTTATCGCACTGGGTGCATCGTTGGTATGAAACGTGCTCAAAACAAGATGGCCTGTCAATGATGCCTTTATTGCAATTTCGACCGTTTCCTTGTCTCGAATCTCACCTATTAGAATTATATCGGGGTCCTGTCTCAAAATTGCTCGCAGGCACCTTGCAAAATCCAGGTTAATTTCCGGCTTAACCTGAATCTGGTTAATTCCGGCAAGACGATATTCGACAGGGTCCTCAACCGTTGTAATATTTTTCGTCGAGTCCTTGACATAATTCAGAGCAGAGTATAACGTGGTGCTTTTACCACTGCCGGTCGGCCCGGTAACAATCATTATCCCGTGCGGCCGCGCCAACATACTTTTAAACTCTTCGAGAAGTCCAGGCGCAAGCCCAAGTTGTCCCAGGTCGTGTTTTATCGCCGCTGCATCCAGGATTCGCATCACTACCTTTTCACCATATATTGTCGGAATTACCGATACTCGTACGTCTATATCTCGACCGGACGTCTTGACTTTGAATCGTCCGTCCTGGGGCAGCCTGCGTTCGGCGATATCCATCCGCGAGATAATCTTAATCCTGGCGATTACCGCTGCCTGCATCTTTTTGGCCGGTGGTACCATATCACGGAGCAAACCATCAATTCGCATGCGAACCACCGTTGTTCTTTCCTGAGGCTCTATATGAATGTCACTCGCTCTGCTTTTGACCGCCTGGCTCAGGAGCAAGTCAACGAACCGAATCACAGGTGCTTTATTTGCATCTTCTTCGCCACTGGTATCCGGCTCCTCTGAAAGTATATCTTTCTCTGTGCTCCTTTCTTCATCGACTTCGCCCTCTACCAGGCTGCGAAGCTGTTGTTCTTCAACATCCGAACCGTGATAAATCAACTCTATCGTCCGCCGAATCTCCTGAGGAGAACTAATTGCCGGCTTAATCTGGCGCTTCATTTTCAGTGTAACTGTATCTATCGCGATAACGTTGAGCGGGTCAGCCATCACAACGACGACTTTGTTGTCAGCCTCGCCGACAGCCACAAGGCAGAATCGCTTGGCGATACCCTCAGGCAGCACGCGAGCGATATCCATATCTATCTTGTTTATCTTGCTGGTATCATCTAAACGGATGTATTCCAGCGAGAGGTGCTCAGCCAGGGCCAGAGTAACATCCTCGTGATTTAGCTTCTCAAGTCGAAGCAGTACCTCACCCAGTCTCCCCCCTTCCTTGCGCTGCTCGTTCAGCACTTTTTCTAATTCTTCATGAGTTAACAGACCTTTGGAAACAAGCAATTCACCAAAAGGAAGATTCGCTTCCACTTCAGGAATGTTGGAGATGGTTCGTGCCGAGTCCATCCGATTACTATTACCTCCACTTCAAATATGGATACATACGCTTCTCCCTAAGGAGTCCTTAGGCCTAACAGGCGTACTGCTGTTTATCGGCCTCTAATTGGTGAGTTAAATACTCACCACTCACTACTCACCAGAGTTTTTGTTTAAGTATAAAATGAACCACCAAAGGCAAAAACCGTCTTTGTTTTGCTTTCTTGGCGATAGTAAATACTCGAACTTAATACTTTTTCGGACAATCTGCAGCAATAATTTACCCCTATCTTGTAACTCAATGAGGTAAAACGTTGAACTTCCCTGCATTCACGCAGGATGCCCCCAGCTTTGAAATGTGACCTAAGCCCTTGTTTATAAAAGCATTAGGCTGCTCGATGCTCGATGCCGGATGCTCGATGCTCGTCGAGAATCAAGTATAGAGTATCGAGTATCGAGGCTGCTTTTGTAAAGCCTGTTATGGTTTATCGGACGGTTTGGTAACCTTAGTTTTGGCAGGGACAAAACATCCGTTTCGACTCTACATCTAATGAGTGTCATTCCTGCGAAAGTGGGAACCCAGCTTTTTCGCTCTGAACAACTGCTCCCCGCTTCCGCGGGGACGAGTTTACACCTGCGAAAGCAGGTGCAGGGATAACAATACGAATCGGTCAGTTTGAATAACTAATTTCTTTACCAGTTCTAAAGACCACAGACTCAAGAAACAAGACGCTGACGCAAGACCGGCGACCGATGGAATAAATAACAATTAGATTTATCGTCCGCTTTTTGCTTTCGCCCTGAAATGTTACGGAGTCGTGTAACTTTATTTTTTGGGAGCCTGCTCCTTCTGGCGCTTGTACTCTACTGTGAAGCTCGGGTAATCAGCAAGCTCACCAGAGCTATACACCTCGTAAACTTCCAGCTTCATTGTGTTGGCATCCACTTTCGAGTGAGCCATCCCCATTTTGTTAGTCTGGCCATCGGCTCCGGTGTGCTCATATTTGTTGACGGCTTTGTTACCGTCGATGTCCCAGGTCCCCCTGCCGCTACCGCCTCTGTTATCCAAACCAACCTGGACGATTTTGCCCTCAGAAGGCAGGTAGAAGATCATACCGCGGTACTCGTAATTCGGCCATTTAAGATACACGGTAATCAGGTGCTTATCGAGGTCCCATTTGTAGATGATCTGCAGCTCTTGACCTTCATTGGTTTCAGCCACCCAATTACCCATCATCCAATCGAACCCGCCCTCTGTTACAAGGTCACCCAGTTTCTGCTGGGCACTTGCGCCGGCTGCTAAGATGATAAGGATGGCTGCCATAGCCAGGAAAGTATTTCTCAGTTTTGAGATTTTTGGTCGGTTCATTGTGGTTGGCTCCTCTCTTTTTTACTAAAGTTACATTTTAGAACGCTTAGCCACAGTGGCAAGCTCACTATTTTAGTAAGATAACACATATAGCCTGAAATCGCCAGTATCTTGCATATTTTTTTTTAGCCGCTGGGACAACTTTTTTCTTGACGGGATGGACTGCTTGTGGTATGTTAAAAGAAATTGGCAGGAACTATTTTGGGCGAAAATATCTGGGTTTGGACCCGTTATGTCAGCCGGGAAAATTCTCGAGAAGCTTAAAAAATATTGGACTTTTGAGCTGGTTGTGTTATACTGGTGATATAAAAAATCAGCATAGTAGTTGAGTTGATTTAAATTAGAAACATCGAATAAAGAAGATTGCGAAAGTAGGCTGTTGGCAGTTGAGGAAGCTGTCGGTTTCCTCATAATGTCAACATCCAGAATATCTTGGGAAAAAATATTGATTTACCCAAATTTATGAGACAAATGTATAGGAGGCAAACCAATGACAAATTACCAAAAAAGGTCCACTAAGCAAATGGCAAGAGGGTTTACCTTAATAGAGCTATTGGTGGTTATTGCCATCATTGCCCTATTGTTGTCAATCCTAATGCCTGCGATGCGGAAGATCAAGGAGATAGCACGCGAAGTAGGCTGCAAATCAAATTTGCGGAATATCGGATTGGCTGTGATAATGTACTTAGACGACTATGAGCGCAAAATCCCTCATACACGCAATTCTAACCGACATCGGTGGTTCCTGGACGACAACATTACTTATCGACAACCCGGTACCAGCGATACTTATTGGGGCATTTACTACAAAGACTACATTAAAGGCCAGACGAAGATATTTGGCTGTCCGAGCTTTCAAACTACTGTTAATACCAGACTGATATATAGTTATAGTGGAAGCTCTAAAGTCGCCGACTCTTCTTATATAATTAAGCACGCAGCGTTTGGTTTGAATCATCATTCGAGAGCCAGGGGTCGAAACACAAATGATATATACCGTCTTTCAGAATTCATTTATTGTCTCGACCACGCTGAACCAAGACCGGATGGCGGCACGAGCGATTGCCTTCATAATAATAACAGCCCCGGCGCTATGAATCTAACCGGCTATCGACGAGGCGGCAGTCGTTTCTACAGCTATCGGCAAATTTTCAGACACAATGTTAGATACGCCGACGACGACAGAACCGGCGGACGAACTAATGTTCTATGGCTGGACGGACACGTTACTTCTATTGAAGAAACTACAGGAGACGATGTGCCGTTAAGTTGGTACACAGGCGATAAGAAGGACAGGTGGTAAGGAGGAGCGATAATATTGTCCGATTCTTAAATATTCAGCCCCACAATTTTATTGTGGGGCTTTTTATATGCTAATTCCCAGCAGTCGGCCTGTCCCAACTTTGTTCCAATCAACTAATCACCAAGTAACTAACACCTGCCCCACAAAAAAATAATTTGGCATTCGAATTTTTATTTCTTATGTTTTACTTAGTGTTTCCAAGAACGTCAAAAAACCTATTTTTATCTAATTTAATTATGGGAGTTATTTATGGAACCTGAAACGGACTCAGAAAATTGGACACCGCCGAACGAAAATCAAAACCGGCAGGGCACAGGCCCACAGCCTGAAAAAAGGTCTTTCTTCCAGCAGGAACGGCTGCAACAGACATGGCTAAATGTTAAGCTGGCAACCTGGATCAAATGTCTCATTGTTATCGCTGCTTTGTTTATCACTGCTGCTGTAATTGCTCCTAAGCTCACCACAGCACAGTCCCAGCAGCAAGACACCTCCGAATGCTACTCTGAATTTGAAGATGGTTGGTCTGATGAGTATTCTGACAACTGGTGTGATGACTATTATGAAGACTAAAATCTTCACTTCGCACTAAACGCTGAGAAACTTTGCATCTAACCCTCAAAATCCTCTTTTTGGGTTTTTTTTTATTTATCCACGCCTTGTCCTGGAGATTTATCCCTTCATATTTAGCACCGCAATTTATTTTGCTCTTGTTTAGCCGCCGTCGGCACGACGCTGAAAGTCCGCCGAAGAAGTGCGGGAACCAATCTTCAACGCGGCAATCCTTGTCCTCACAAGCCGTTAGCGGAGTTCCATCCCATAATCAATTACCATTCACCAATTATCAATTAAAAAGGGGCCTATGCCGAATGATTCGGCATAGGCCCCGAATACGATGTCCGTCTATGGCGAACTTAGTCTGCACCAAGCCAACACTATTGTGCCGGCTACCTGAACCGCCACATACATCTTTGGCCCCATCTGCCAGGTTGAGTTGCGCCGCAACTTTACTGATAGCTTATATGCAGCAGCGGTGCCTCACTCGCACTCCCGTTGAAAGACTCGGCTTCTCGAGTTCCCTGGGAGGGTTTGGCAGGGTTGTCTCTAAACGTCAACACTATCGCGCTGCCGGCCCAGCCATTCTGGTTGACTATCTCCTGGATGATACTGGAGATGTCAGGGGTTCGCTCCTCGGGACCCTTAGCATGCACGGTCATCCACTGCGGTATATCCCACACCACCTGCGCCGTCGTTGTAGGCCTGCTGCTAATGTCACTTGCAGTTGAACTAAACGTAGCGGGATTGGGAGACAGTTCGCCCTCGATGATAACCGACACATCGGGGATATGGTAATTATTGTTTATATCATCGGCGCTAAACTGCACCCACGCCTCGGTGATTGTCGCTCCCTTGGGAACGGGGACACCCACCCATCGGCAACCTATGGTCTGCAAGCCCGCGGGGACCATACTGCCTTCATAGCCCAACTCCAGGTCGCTGCTGGTCAAACTCTCCATGCTGCCATCCAAGACGTGCTCTTCGGCATCATCACTGCCGGCATTGATCCTCCACTCGGTGTCAGGCGCAGGGGCCAACGCATACAGCCCGATATCGTCAATGTACAATGTGCCACTGGCACCATTGCCGTCAATCCCGATGGCCAGGCTGCTGACACCCTGCAGATTCAGGCCTGACGATGCAAGGTCGATATTCCATACTTGCCACCCTGGGACCGCTATGTTGCCGGCTGCACCATCGTATGGAATCTTGGAGCCGTTGATCTTCACGTACATCTGCCCGGTGTTCCCCGACGTGCCGTGGAACCACAGCGTCAATGTCTGAACGCCGGCTTTAGTCCAATCCTGCGGAACAGCAAAGGTGCGTTCGCCCTCTGAATATGCTGCGCCGCCGGTGTTGCTGTAAAAGAACGGCATCGCCTGAGAGTCACCGTGAACAATCGTAGTCTCAACATAATGCTCGTCCTGATTCCAATCCGGATTAGGATAACCTACTGTGGCGCCGTTTGCCGGGACGCCATATCCGTCCACCCATGTGGACCATATCTCGTCGGGCGGATAGTCGTTGTAGTCCTCGAAACCGTCCACAACAAAGAACTCGTGTGTCGTAAAGTTCCAGATATCGCCTTGCCACGTTGTGGGGGTCTCGGCCTCATTGACCTCATTAATCTTCCAGTAGTAAGTCGTGTCTAAATCAAGGGACAAGGGACCATAGCTGGCCTCGGTCACGGTGGTAACAGGGACATTACCGTCAATCACAGCCTGCTCGTCGGTGCTCAAGTACACATCGTGCGTGACTGCCTCTCTTCCCGCTCTGAAGCCGAGGGTTACATCCACAGCGACATCTGTTGCGCCCGAATCCGGGCTTGGCTCTCTTGCAAAAACGGGTATGCTGAAGAAGCGCACCTCACTGAGACCATATTGGTCCAGGAGGTCTCCCCAGTTGTTGTTAGTTGTGAGCCTGACGTACTTTGCTGTTACGCCGCCAAAATCAATAGTGGTGTTGTGTGCATAATCGACCGCACCAGGCGCCCGGGCAAACTCATGAGTAGTTCCCAATGTCGTATAGTCGGTGCCGTTGACCGAATATTCGATGGCAACATCTTTGAACCCGAAACCTATCACTGACTCCAAACTGTCATTAGAGTTCCATACCCACATCTGGTGCAGTTTGTAAACCTTGTCGAGCTCATATTCGATCCAGGCGTTCGGTTCACTGCCGCTAAGCCACATATCCGTCGGTTCTATTGAGTGCAGGTCATTAGCATCCAGTCCCGAGCCGTTGATGGTATTTTCAGGCCCTTTATTTGCTTCGCTGCTGGAAGCTGTGGCGGTTATGTTCTCGATGGCATAAGCAATTGGCTCAGTCGTAAACTGCCAGACATTGCCTTTGAACTCTATTTGGCTGGTGGGTGGAGCATTGACCTCATCGACCCGCCAGTAGTAAGTTGTGCCAAAATCAAGGCGTTGGGCAGGAGTATAGCTGTTGGCGCCCTGAGCAACGCCGCCAATGGCGTCATTGACGTCATTGAAGTTATCACCAAAATAGACTTTATGCCCGTCTGTTGGCGCTGCAAATTCTCCCGGCGTCCAGCTAAGTACCACATCCCGCGGCACATCTGTCGCCTTATTAGCAGGACTGGGGTTAGAGGCCGAACCGGGAGGAATACCTATCATGACCTCTTGAATATCTTCCTGTGTCAGCGCCCGGCTGTAGATCTGAACATCGTCCAGAAGACCGTGGAAGTTGGGCGGGCTCCCCCGATTGTCGCCGCCGATCTTATGGGTGGTGTTAAACGTGAGGTCCGTCCCCAGAGTCGCAATCGTAGTTTCCAACTGGCCGTCAATGTACATGTAGTTGGCATTTGTTGCCTTGTCCCGTACCCAGGTGATATGGTGCCAAGTGTTGTCACGCAAATCGGTCGTTCCGCGGTGGTCAATCTGGCCTCCGTTCCACCACAGGCGCATTTGACCCGCCGCGTGAAGCTCCCAATTGGTGTTTGGGCTGTCGTTATAGCTGCCCAGAACAATCCCCACCCGTTCGCTGGCGTCCAGGCCCTCAGTGCCAGCCAGGGGAACCTTGATCCACGCGGCGACTGTGTTGGAAGAGGAACCCACAGTCAATGGATATTTCAGTGTGATCTGGTCGTCATCGCCATCAAACTTCAGCGCGCCGCCGATCTTGCCAGCCACCCGCTGTGGATTGCCTTCGAGCGTGCCGTTGTTGCCATTGCCGCTTGAGTCTTTTGCGATGGTGCCGGAGCCCTCATCAAGCCTCCACCAGCCGACAAGATCCGGGTCCACAGCTTTTGCCACGCTCGTTAGGACCAGGCCCATTATCAAGACAAAAGAAATTAAATAAATCACTTTCTTAGACATAATAGTCCTCCTTCAAAAAGAGTTAAAATAATTAGTCGTGCTTTGGCCACACACCGAAGCAGAAGACAGAAGACAGAAGACAGAATACAGAATACAGTCCTGGGGACTCCTTACGGAGAACAATTTTCAATTCTGACCTCTGATTTCTGACCTCTCGTTGTGTTCCTGTCTCAAACAACTCACAATTCTTGCGCCATTTAATATACATTTGACCGGATTTTTTTTGACTTGCCACTACCTCCTTCCTTACAAAGGTCCAACATCGACCGTTAACTGATATGTATAGATTTCATCTGGCAAGCACAAAGCCCAAGAAACTTTGCACTTTGCCCCCTTAATCTTGACCTTCCAGACAGGACAATTTGTACGCTCTGCCCAGGATTTTGTCCTCAGAAAAGCCAAAATCCACAAACTTCATCCACCTTATTTATACCAAATGAGCAACTCTCTCGTCAAGGGAAATCTTTCGAGCTATTCATACTTTTTTCAACGCCATCAAACAAAATCTGAAACTGGAGCAAAACAGAAGTCGAAGCGATAGCGGAGATCCGCCTATGGCGGGCACTGAGCAAACGAAAGCCTGCCCTACCTGCCCTGAGTAAAATCGAAGGGTCGAAGGGCCAATTAACTAATTCTCTTATCCACTAATCACTAATCGAAAATCCAGCAACAAGCATCCAACTTTAGCTCACTTTAGTCACTTTAGCTCACTTTTTTCCTATTCACGCTGTTTTATGGTCCATGAAGCCTTCGAGTTTGCGTGAACGGACGGGGTGCTGGAGTTTGCGTATTGCTTTTGCCTCGACCTGTCTGACGCGTTCGCGTGTAACTTTGAAGATTCTGCCGACCTCTTCCAGAGTATAGGTGTAGCCGTCGCCGATTCCGTATCGCAGTTTGATAATCTCGCGTTCGCGATATGAAAGCGTTTTGAGGACCACATCGATTCTGTCCTTGAGCATTTCCTGAGTAGCGGAGGCCACCGGTGAATCGATGGCGCTATCTTCGATAAAATCGCCGAAGTAACTGTCCTCACTTTCGCCTATCGGCCTGTCGAGACTGATGGGATGCTTGGATATCTTGAGGACCCTTCGGGTCTCTTCGACGGTCATCTCGGCTTCCTCGGCGATCTCTTCAACAGTAGCTTCTCTGCCTAATTTCTGATGAAGGATTTTGCCCGCCGTTCGCAGCCGGCTCATTGTCTCTATCATATGAACGGGAATACGAATCGTACGTGCGTGGTCGGCTATCGCACGAGTAATCGCCTGTCGAATCCACCAGGTGGCATAAGTGCTGAATTTATAGCCCCTTCGGTATTCATATTTGTCCACAGCTCTCATCAGGCCGGTATTGCCTTCCTGGATTAAATCCAGAAAGCTCAGGCCACGGTTGCGATATTTCTTGGCGATAGAAACGACCAATCTAAGGTTTGCGCTCGAGAGCGTTCGCTTTGTGTTCTCGTATTGGCCAAAGACTCTGTCCAGTATGTGCAAGTTTTTGTCAAGCTGTTCTGGCATTTCCATTACCAATTCGGTAAGGCCGGCCAGTTCCTGTTTCATCGCATCGATATCATCGGCGATTATCCGGTCGGTGGGGCCTGCTGAGATATTCTGTTCTAACTGATGCATTTTACCGCAGATGCCATGGAGCTTATTTTTGATTGGCTGAATTCTGCTGGTTCGCAAGCTGAGCTCTTCGAGCAGCGTTGCAATTTTTCGTTTGTTTCTGTGTAATTGCTTCAATGCGACCTTGGCTTCCTTCTTGTTTTGGTCAAGGAGAGTTTTCTTAAACAGACCCTGGTTGATTTTGAGCAGTTTATCTGTAGTCCTGATGTTCTCAGAGAGTCGCTTTTTTATTACGCTTTTAGTGAGCTGCGGTGCGGTACCGACTTTGATTGTTCTGTCGAACGACATCATGCCGTTATGTACCTGCTGTAGTAAATCGAGGGAGCTTCTGGCGCAGTAGTCGCATTGGAGCATTTTTCTTCTAAAGGCCATTTTTGCTATTTCAATTTTTCGTGCGAGAGCAATTTCAGACTTTCTCGTCAGCAGAGGTATCTGGCCCATTTGAGTCAGATACATCCGGACAGGATCGTCAATTCGTCTAACGACTTCCTCGCCGACGAGTTGTTTTTCGAGCAGCTCGTCCTCTTTTAGCTGCTGTTCTTTGTCGGTACCTTTGTCTTCGGAAGTTTCAAATCCCTCCTCCTGGGCTTTGGCGGCCTGCTGGGATTGGACATCAGCTTCATCGAGCAGACCGATGCCCATTTCATCGAGCGTTGCCAACAGACGGTCCAGACGATTGGCGCTGATATCATTCTCGGGCAGGTCATCGTTCATCTCCTCATAAGTGAGGAATCCCTTTTTCAGGCCCTTTTGAAGGAGCATTTTTATCTGCTGCTCGGTGTCTTTGATTTCGGTGCTCTTTGAGGCCTCGTTATCAGTGAGGACTTTATCTTTATAGGGGATATTTTGCCTGGCCTTCTTTTTTTGTTTTTTTGTCACAATTTGCATCCTTGTATAATATATGTTTTATCACGTTGACCCGTAATCACATAGGACACGAAGTCAGATTATCCTCACCACCGATAAAATCGGGGCACTTTGCTGAGTATATTGTATGTTACGGCTATCTGCCGGCGGTTGTTCACTATACCATACCCACGTTGTGTGGGTTTTCCTTTCCGGTATTTTCATAGGCTTTGCGTAGAAACTGTCTCGGGTCTTCTATTGTTTTGATGCGGCTGTTTTGTTTCTGTGCCTGATAGCGCTCAATCACATCCATGGCGCCTGTCAGGCGAGCCTGGAAATTTCCTTTTTTTTCTCCGGCCTGTGTTAATTCCACAAGAGAGCTGCCAAGCTCTACGGATTCAGTTCCGGCTAATATCCCTGCAAGCGAAGCATTAACATCGGCATCCAGCGTTTCAAACAGAACCGCTGCAATTTGTCTCAATATCGGTACATCGAAGAGTTCTGCTGTAATTTTTTGTTTTACAATCTCAAAGAACTTGGGCTCATTCAGCAATACTTCCAGTACCTCGCGTTGGGCTGTGGCAAAGAGGCCCTGGCCGTAATCTATGGTTTGGCCTTTTTGATTTTCGGTGTTATAGCTTGCGCTCCTTTGTGCTTGTCTGAGTCTCCTGCTCAGCTCGGCGTTAATTTGCTTATTGTCAAGGCCGATAATCTTCGAAATCTGGTTCACAATCAATCCGCGGTCTATCGGCGGGACATTGCCGGCCCATAAGGCGGTCGCTATCGTCTGTAAGTACTCTTCAATCGCTAACCTTTTTCCGGCAAGAGTGTCATCGCTGCCGAAACTGGCTGTTAATCTGTTCCATTTGAACTGGAAGACATCGACGGCGTCGTTTAGAAGTTGCTCGAACCGCTCTTTGCCGGCGGCCAAAAGAAAATCGCACGGGTCTTTACCTTCCGGTACCGAAGCAAGTCTGATATCTATGCGCTGAGAGAGACAGACATCCAGGGCCCTGTTGGCAGCTTCAATGCCGGCGACGTCACTATCGAAAAGCAAAATCACTTTTTTCGCATACCGCCGTAAGATGCGTCCGTGGCCGGTAGTGAAACTGGTCCCCAACGTGGCAACAACATTGGTGCAGCCGAATTGATGCGCCATTATGCAGTCGGTGTAGCCTTCCACAACAACTACTGTTCCCGTTGAAACAATCTGATGGCGTGCCTGCTCCAGGCCGTACATCGAATTGCTTTTGTCGAACAAAACCGTCGTTGGTGAATTTATGTATTTAGCGCCGGTTTCGTCTAACGTCCGACCGCCGAAGCCAATAACTCTGCCGGTGACATCGGTAATAGAAAACATCAGTCGGTTTACAAACTTGTCCTGATGTTGGGCCGTGGTCAGGCCTGCCTGTTCCAGCAGTTTCACTTGTGCATTTTTAGCCTTAGCTGTTCTGAGCAAATCATCGGGCGAATTAATTGCTAAGCCGAGCTGCCATTTTTTTACACTTTCGGGAGTTATCTGTCTCTGGGCGATATAGTCACGGGTTTGTTTACCCTTTTTTTCATCGTTGAGGTTTTGCTGGAAGTATTTAGCGGCCCAGGCGTTGACCTTTGCCAGTTGGTTCGGGTCGATGTCTTCCGAGGGGGCCTGGCTCGGCCTATTAGAAGTTTTGGCCCGCCCTTTTTGGCGGATTAGCTTTATGCCCGCTCGCTCGGCTAACCTTTCTATGGCCTGCGGGAAAGTGAGGTTCTCGCGCATCTGAATAAATTTGAAGATGTCACCGCCGGCACCACAGGCAAAACACTTGAATATCTGCTTGACGCTGTTGACATTCAAGCTCGGGCGATGGTCATCGTGGAAAGGACACATGCCAACCATTTCCCGGCCTTTTCTCTTGAGGCTTACGTGCTCACCTATCACGTCAACAATGTCGGTGGCCTGCTGAACCTGAATAACTAAACTATTATCAAACATAATTGAGTTAAACAACCCCCAGTAAAACTGGGGGCTAAATATGCGTCGCCGTGCCGGCGACGGCTAAACGACCCCGCAATTTATTGCGGGGGTCTAAATATAACGGACAAAACCCCTGACCCTATCCCATGGGGACTAAATAAAGTGCAGTTCATACTCCAGCACTACTTAAATATAGTAGTAATTGCCGAAAAGTCAAATCGTATCTCAAAAACCCGTTCTTAATACTGTTAAAGGCGTTTCTAATCACTTTGGACACTTGGTGAAATCAGACAGTTCTCGATGCTGGATGCGGATTCTCGATACTCGATACTCGATACTCGTAAGCATGGTAAACGGTTATCAGGTTAACAGGAAACCAGGTGGCAGGGTATCAGGATTGGTTTTAATTGGTGAGGAGTGAGCTAAAGTTGGATGCTTCCGCTTTCGTTATCCTTTCTTCGCCAAGGCTACGAAGGAACCAGCTTCAGTCTTCGCTGAAGCTACGACAGATAGGACGGCGGACAAGCAATACCGGATTCTCGAATCTTGTGACTCTTGACCTGTCGCTCGTGTCTTGCGAAGGCTATTGGTGCAACGGGTGCTCGATGTATCAGATTAAATCGCAGGCTTCGACGGGCATCCAGTGCGGGTCCTTTCCTTCCCATTTGACATTGCAGCCGATGGGGTTTGTAAGCGGGACACTTAGTGTTTTGCCGGCCAAGTGTTCTTCCAGCGCTCTTTCAAGGTCGTTGGTCGTTATCCTGCTCGTTTGGCGAGGATTATCTACGCCGCGGCCGGTGTAAATGAGCTTGCGCTCTTTGTCAAATACGAAAAAATGCGGGGTCCGTAATGCACCATAGGCCTTTGCGACTTCCTGGAGTTCGTCATAGAGATAGAGCCAGGGGAATTTGTATTCATCCATGCGTGCGACCATGTGCTGGAAATCATCTTCGGCGTAGGTGTTCTTACTGTTCGAGTTGATTCCGACAAATTTGACACCTTGAGGGGCGAATTTTTCAACAGCCTGTCGGGTAACTTCATCAGAGCCGATGACATAGGGACAATGGTTACAGGTGAAAAAAATCACCAATACCTCAGCATCATCAAAATCAGACAACTGGTAGGTATTGCCATCTGTAGCAGGTAATTTTAAATCCGGCGCCTGCTCGCCTAATTGTAATGTAAAAGCCATAATTTATACTCCCTTTTTACAAAAGACTGAAAGAATCATCGGAAAATCATTCTATCCATTCCAAAAGCACAAGAAAAGCCAGAAACAAAACAAGAACGATTACGATAAGATTATATTATTTGTTCATATTTATCTTTTCGAAATGGTATGCACGGCTTATCTATGGTATTTGGAAAAACGCTCGGCTGATGGTGGTAACGGCATTGGCGAAATCGGCCAAATCCATCCCTTTTAATTCGGCTAAATATTTAGCGGTGTGAATCATAAGGGCAGGCTCGTTTATCTTCTGCTTTCGCATCGGCTCCGGTGACATATACGGACAATCGGTCTCGAGCATCAATCTATCTACTGGTACGATTTTTGCGGCCTGGCGAGTAAGCTCTGCGTTTTTGAAAGTAACTACGCCGGTGAAAGAGATATAAAAACCATAATCGAGAACAATCTTTGCCTGCTCGGCTGAGCCGCTAAAACAGTGAAAGACTACTGCCTTGAGGCCGGAGCCGAACTGCTCCAAAATCTCCATCGTCTCATCGAAAGCCTCTCGGCAATGGATGATTACCGGCAGATTCAATTCTTTGGCGATCTTCAACTGCGCAGCGAAAGCCCGCTTTTGGTCCGGCTGTGGTGACAAATTATAATGGAAATCCAGACCTGTTTCGCCGATAGCAACGACCTTTTCGCTTTGTGCAAGCTCTTTCAATTCTGTCAGTGTATCAGCGGTCAGGTCCTTTGCATCGTGCGGATGGATTCCGACAGCGGCATACATATTTTCGAATTTGTCGGCAAGCTCAATGGCTTTTCGGTTCTGCTGCGGGTCTGTGCCGATGGTTATCCAGCTTGTAACGCCGGCAGCTTTGCTGCGGGCAACGACACCATCAATATCCTGGATTAAACCATCGAACGTCAGATGAGAATGTGTATCAATTAGTTCCATCTTTTGTGTTTTCAAGTGTTTCGAATTTGCTTTTATGTTCCTGCCACCACTTCTTCCAGTATTGTATATACTCTTGCTCGTAGTCCTCATAATCTTTCTGACGGTCTTCGAGTGGCTTTTCTATGCCCCTTCTCAAGTATTCTTTTGCTGCATGTGGATCATAGAAGTGAAGACGCTCCCACGAATTTGAGCGATCTGAGTTAATACATTTTCTCAAGGCCGAGACGGTCGTACGCCGAATGTGCATGCTCAAGTCATCCAGCAGACGTATCATATCGGAGGCGCTTCTTTTTTCATATCGTATCCATATTACGTTGGCAATATGGCTACGCATTTGCGTATCTTTCTTTACTGATTCACAATCCAGAGCCTGTTTGAAGAATTCTGCATAGTCGAAACCTCGCACCCCTCTAAAAATATAGGGACTACCCTCTTCTCTTCTGATTACCGAACCGTCTTTTAAATCAATCACAGCCCTGCGTGTCGTAGAATCTATTGTTTCTAAAAGCCTTAATTGCAGGCTCGATACACAGAAATCGCGTATGCCATATTTCTTAAGCGAATCATTCGGAGTGAAATAAGAAGGATTCATCTTTAACAGCTTTAAAGGTTCTTCGATACCGGGTGAGTCATCTACCTGGAAACTGGAGATAATGGATGAGGTTCTTATCACCAAGTCTTTACTGGAACGCGTTTTCCTTAATGCGTCCTTCGCCTTTCCGAGGCCGAACGCAATTCTCTGAAATGATTCCTTATCACCCTTAATTGGTCTTAGCTGGCGAATCATCACCTCGCCCAGGTAGCCAAGCTCTTCCACGGCTTGCAGCTTTACTATTTCATTACCTGAATTACAACCTGCAAGAAACTCAGCAAGAAGTCTTAGATTTGGTGTATCACCCAAATTGTAGTCAACTATTTCCGGCTGAACTCTCGCCTTGCTCATAATCCGATTTAACTTGTAATAGGTCTTTGCCTGCTTCAAAAATACTATACAGACCTCATTCTCCGACAATTCAGTATAGAGCTGACGAAGTGGAATGCCGAAATTGCGATTTCTCTCCTTAGGATAAAGAAATTCGATATCGATGACTTGTGGACATTCGCCTTTGATAACCGATAAAATTTTTGAGGTTGCTATCATTCGAGAGACATTTGGCATGCGAGTCGAAGGGCCGTATTTGATAACTTCCTGCTGGCGAATGGAAAGTATGCGCACTTTACAGACCAAGTCGGCATTGTGCCTTGCCTGTAAAGGGGAATTTAAATGCCAGCCGTTTGAGCCGACAGGGTAACCGAATGATTCTTCCGGAGGTGAAAAGAAGAATATACTAAGAAGAACAAACAGGGACATCTTGTACGAAAGAACTCTGTGTTTCATAGCTCATTTTCTCCGTACGGACTAATTTGCGAGCAAAACCAGAGAAGGTTTTTCTTAAAGCATATAACAAACTAATTTAAATTATGGCTCCATTACTATTATAGACGAAAAACACACAAAAAGTTCAAACGATTTTTTCAGATTAATCACCAGTCAGATGACAATGGGTATCAATCAGTTCCATTGTTTGTACGCCCTATAAATCGCCAGCAAATCCTTGCCAAGTGTAGCAACTTGTTAGCTGGTTTGGTATGTTAATCCATAGGAACATCAATGTATGAAAAGTTTTTAGGTTCCTCCGAAATATACGAAATTTTCTTACTGTCCTCTGATTCTTGTAATCGCTTAATTTCCAGCAGGTTTCTTTCCAAATTGTAGTTGTAGTGAGCTGTCACGTGTAGAGAAAATTCCTCTCGCTTATAGTGTATTACCCTTACTGTGTTTTCCTCATGATAGATGTATTTATATAGCTTGCCTGCGGTAATAAGGATATTATTTTCCTTAAATTTTGACAAATCGAGGCTCAATATGCCGTTAGGTGATGTTACCACGTCTGCAAAATGGTACGGTGCATTGTCTGATCTAACCGGGCCCGCAAAGGGCGGCAGACGTTTGTCAAAACCATCGTAGATAGACACTAAAGTATCGGATAATA
Source organism: Planctomycetota bacterium (assembly GCA_022566315.1). Classification (GTDB taxonomy): domain Bacteria; phylum Planctomycetota; class Phycisphaerae; order Sedimentisphaerales; family Anaerobacaceae; genus NIOZ-UU13. The sequence continues at coordinate 16,651 of JADFJC010000015.1, read as the reverse complement.
GTTGTTCTGTCTCACTGTCATAGAGGCGAAACGAGACATTCAATATATTAGTTAATTCTTTATGGTCGCACGCTGAGAAAAAGCATAGAAGTACCAACAAAAGCGCTCGGAAAAAGAACCTCATAGTCACTCTCATTTAATTCTTGACCTATCTAACAGAACTCGGTTTTTCTTAAAGCTCTCTTGGCGGCACAGCTCTCAATTATCGAACCACTATTATTATAGACGCAAAAGCGAGTAAAAAGTTACGCAATTTTTCACAGATTGTTTGAAATACCATTTTTGACCGGTCGCTTACACTCCCGGCTCTGTTTCTATAAATACGTTTTTATGGCACAAAAGCGTTTTTGTAATGTCTTATCTGTGGGGGGCCTTTTTGGCCGAGGACTATTGTAATAACATCAAAACGAAAAGGCCTGTCATCAATATCGTGCGTTGCAAGAAAATAACGGGCGGTCCTTATCAATCTGGTTTTCTTGGCGATGTGATGGACGATTCGGCTGAGCCGAAAGTTTCGTCCGCCCTGGTTCTGACCTCGACAAATACGATGGTCCTGTCGGTATCGACCATAATCAGGTCGATTTCGCCGGCCTTGCAGGAGAAGTTGCGCGTGAGGGTTTTGAGGCCTTTTCTTTTGAGGAACCTCTGGGAGCGTTTTTCACCCCATCGGCCGAGCAACTCGCGGTCGGCCAACAGCTTGCGTTTGTTCAGGAGCAAATTTCGTATCCTTCCCTTCGATTACATTCAGGGTAAACTCCCTACGCTCAGAACAGGTTTTGTATATCGTTATTTTGAGACGGTGTGGGTGCTGTGCCGCTGGGCGAGCCTGACGGCTTTGCCGGTCCGCTTGCGGAGGTAATATAGTTTTGCTCGTCTTGTTTTGCCGCTTCGGATGGCCCTGACATCGAGAACGTTTGGCGAATGAAGCGGGAAGATTCGTTCGACGCCCTCGTTATTGACAATCCGCCGAACTGTGAAGTTTTCGTTAATGCCTCGGCCCTTGCGGGCGATTACTGTGCCGGTAAATATCTGCGTGCGCTCTTTGTCGCCTTCTCTGATGCGGCAGCGGACATCCACAATATCGCCTATTTCGAAGTACGGTATATCTTTCTTCAAACTTTTGCTTTCAACCGCATCCAATATTTCGGTTTTCACTGATTTATCTCCTAATAAAAAGTGCACAAGTGCCCCAGGCTTTAGGAACATAGAAGCACATCAGGGGATAAACTCCAGAGCACAAGCGCACGGTAATACTCATAGTTTAAAAAGCAAATATTAGTCTAACCATATTTGGCATAAAGACAAGCAATTTTTGAAAAATTATGGTTTTTGGCCGTTTCGGCACGAAATTCCGGCGAAGTCGAAAACCAGCAGCTATTCGTCCGGCTATTTTTCCCCGGCCTGATTAGACGGGCCAATTTGGTGAGTCGGTGCGGGCGGTCTTCAGATACTCTTCAATCTTAGCAACTACATCTGGATACTCGGCGGCGATGTTGTGCTTTTCTGCGATGTCCTTATTCAAGTCGTAAAGCTCCAGCGGCTTATTCGGTGCCAGGCGGACGGCCTTGTAGTTACGCCAGCGCACCACCTGCTGGAGATTGCGCCCGATGAATTCCCAGTACAGAAAACGGTCGTCCGTGTTCTGTGGTCTGCCGAGCAGCGTGGGCAGAACGCTTATGCCGTCGATGCCTGAAGGTGCTCTGGCGCCGGCCAGCTCAGCCAATGTCGGCAGCAAGTCGGCAAAGTACCAGATGGCGTTGCTGGTTTTGCCGGCGGGTACTTTATCCGGCCAGCGGACAATCATAGGCGTGCGGATGCCGCCCTCATACACATCGCCCTTTTTCCCCCGCAGTGGGCCGGAGCTGTCGAAAATCCCTTCCCAGCGCTTAGCTGCTCCGTTGTCCGAGCAGAAGAACACGAGCGTCCGGGCGTCGATAGCCAGGTCCTTCAATAGCGCCATAATGCGGCCTATGTCTGTGTCCATCAAGGTAATCATTGCCGCGTGCACCTTTGCATCGGCAGGCCAGGGTTTGTCCGTGTAGGGTTCTGTGCTTGGGATTTCGTACTTTGCGTGGGGAATAGTATATGGCAGGTACAGGAAGAACGGCCCGCGCTTGTGGCGGCGAATAAAACTTAGTGCAAAATCGGTGAACAGGTCGTGGGCATATTGTTCTCGCCGGCCGTCTGCATTTCCTTCGAGGATGAACTTTTTTTCGTTGTGCCAGAGGTACGTCGGATAGTAGGTGTGTGCATGCCTTTGGTTTAGATAGCCGAACCATTCATCGAAGCCCTGTCTGTTGGGGATGCCGGTTGTGTTCGGCTCGCCGAGTCCCCATTTGCCGGTGATGCCGGTAACATAGCCGGCCTGTTTTAACACTTCGGCCACGGTAACGTCTTGTGGTTCGAGCGGGACGCGCCTTTGTGGTGAGCCATTATCCAGAACGAGGGTACCTCCTACCTTGCCCATGTTACCTCGGACACGCGTATGGCCGGTGTGCTGACCGGTCATCAGGACGCTGCGTGACGGCGCGCAAACTGTATAACCGGCGTAGCACTGCATGAAGCGTGTGCCCTCGTCGGCAAGCAGGTCGATGTTCGGCGTTTTTATTTCCTTCTGGCCGTAACAGCCAAGGTCGCCGTAGCCCAAATCATCAGCCATGATGAAGATGATGTTCGGAGGTTTTGCCGAATTTTTGCCTCCAACAGATGCGCTCTTACATCCGGTCAAAGACATCGCCGCTGCTGCGACACTGCCGGTTGTTAGAGAAAGAAATTCGCGTCGGTTCAATTGTCCCATTTGTTATTTTCCTTTCTGTTATGTGGTATTAGTCCGGTTTCTTGTCCCAGGGCTGAGGTGGTGTCGGGTCATATTTCGGCTTAGCATCCTCGGCGGGAAAGGAACGCACAACGGCCTCAAGTTTTCTGAGCGCGGCGAGGACCTTCGGGTCTGTGCTGTCGATGAGGTTATTGGTTTCTCCGGGGTCGGCGAGCAGGTCGAATAGTTTGGCGCTTTTGCCGTTCAGTATCCAGAGCTTGTACTGTTTGTTACGCACAACGCGGTCTGTGAATTTCATTTTGGGTGTAACGCCGTCGGCGGTAAGCCTTGCAGCGCCAAAACCCATAGCCATAATCCACTGTCGAGGAGAATCATTTTCCTTACCGAGGATAAGCTTCGCGATGGAGCGGCCATCGATGACAATGTCCTTGGGCAGCGAAGCAGCGCCTAATTCGGCGAAGGTCGGCATCATATCAGTAAAGTCGGTCAGGGCATCGGTAACGACGCCGGCGGGGACGAGGCCGGGACAGTTGACGATGAACGGCTCTCTGACGCCGGGTTCGCCGAGGGTAGCTTTGCCACCTCTGACGCTGCGTCCGTTCATCCTCGCCGTCATGCTCTTTGCGGTTCCGTTGTCGGTTGTGAAGAATACGATTGTATTGTCGCGAATATTAAGCTCGTCCAGTGTCTTGACGAGTTTGCCGACGGCAAGGTCGGTGTAGCGAACCATTGCTTTGTGTCGCTCTACCTTGCTTTCGGCATTGGGGTCGAGCGGAGTGGTGGTAAGCGGGCCGTGTGTCAGGGCCATAGGGAAGTACAGCATCATCGGTTCATTCTTGTGGCGTTTCATAAAGTCAATCAGAAAATCCACGAATACATCGGTGCCGAATCTGCCTTTATAGGTTTTGCTTCCCTGCTTAGTGTTTATGTAAGGGTCCCAGTAGCGTTTTGCGCTGGGCGGATTATTAGATTCATAGCCTGTCCACATGCAGTGCTCGTCGAAGCCGTGTTTTTGCATAGCGTCGGGCTGGACACGAAAGTCATTTATCTGCCACTTTCCGGCTACGGCGGTAACGTAGCCGGCGCTCTTCAAAACGCGGGCAAAAGTGATATTGTATTTGGAATCGAAATGGCAGCCGGCCCCCCAGCGGGGCACGTCCCAATGATTGCACCAGCCGTGCCGGAACGGGTACTGTCCGGTCAACAGCGTGGCGCGAGTGGGTGTGCACTGAGGCATCGAATAGGCATTGGTAAAGCGCATTCCTCCTTCAGCGAGTCTGTCGAGGTTGGGAGTTTCCATTTCCTCGCCGCCGTAGCAGCTTAGCCATTCAGGGCCGAGGTCATCAACCATTATGAAGATGATATTCGGCTGTTTTGCAGGCTTTCTATTTCCTGCCGGTGCACTTTTACAGCCGGCTAAGGGCAGCATTGCCGCCGCCGCGCCGCCAGCGGCAAAATTAAGAAATTGACGTCGGTTAAGTTCTCCCATTTTTTTCTTTTCCTGCTTTTAAGATAATTGGTGGGGTAAACCCCACCCTGATACTGCTCATTTTTGATTCGTCAGGGAAGGTCGTTTACCAGCATTGAATCCAACCTGCCTGCGGGCTGGCTTTTAAGGTTAGGAATAGCGCCACGTCGTATATCCGGCCCATCCCAATACGTATAAATGTTATCGTCATTGATGCCGCAGAAAGACAGTCTTTCAAAGGCTGCGTGACCATCCACGAACAACACATTCTGTCCTTCACCTTTATGGGTAACAGAATTTCCAGCTTTAACAGCTTTTTTGTCACCATCAGGATTAAACCTGGATATATCTTTAGCTTTCGCAAACGGAGAGCGTATCCACGGATTTCTGTCGGCTGCTACGGCCATACCTGGTAGGTATGATGTGGTCAGAGCGTACGGGCCATAAGGTATATGATAGGAGTAGCTGCAATGTTTTGTTGGCTCGGGGCCAAAATCCCAGAGGTCGATAAGGTCTTTGTCCCGCACGCCGTATTTGGAAGGCTTGAACTCTGTGGTCCCGGAATCTGGCTTGCAAACAAAGAACTTTGGTGCCGCATAATTAGGCTGTCTGTCGACGACATACTCATACTTGAGCAATAGATAGAGGCTGGATGAAATGCTTGCCGAGCCGCCGGTGCCATCGGCGTTTAAGCCGTAGGCGATAAATTGGCTATCAGCTAGCCAGTCAGGTGTGTTGTTACTCCAGACGCCGTTTTTTCCGCCGGCTCGTGGAAATTCATCGTCGTAATCGTTGGAGTACATCAACATTGCCTTGCCGATGCCGGAGAGATTCGTGCCGCAGACCATTCTATAGGCAGTGCTCCTCCTTGGGGCATATGAAAAAATCAAGACCAGCAAGAGACCGGCGAATACAGGAATCAAAACGGCTGCTACTGCAAAAATTCTGCCTGTAACTTTGCCGCCGCTTCTTTCAATTCTAACTATGCTAATGATTCCGAGGATAACGGCAAGAAGCGGGAGAAACAGGACTAACCTGCCAGGTACTCTGAACAGCAGCACCAGCGGGGGGGGAAAAACAAATATACTCAAGACCGCCAGAACTAACGCAATAATGGATAGCCTGCTTATTCCAACAGTAACAGGCTGTTTGGATTCCGAGGTCTCTTCAAGTGAAGCACTGCAAGACTGACAGACCCGGGCATCGTCCGGATTTTCTTTGTTACATTTTGGACAATACATTTGTACTCTCCTAACAATTTTTAACTGCCTTTGGCCTTTTTGGAAAGGTCGTTCCTTTTTTTTCCTTTCCTGCTTTTAAGATAATTGGTGGGGTAAAACCCCACCTTGATACTGCTCATTTTTGATTCGTCAGGGAAGGTCGTTTACCAGCATTGAATCCAGCCTGCCTGCGGGCTGGCTTTTAAGGTTAGGAATAGCGCCACGTCGTATATCCGGCCCATCCCAATACGTATAAATGTTATCGTCATTGATGCCGCAAAAAGAAACTTTCTCAAAAACGACGTGGGAGTCCATAAACAAAACGTTCTGTCCAACTCCCTGGTGGGCAATGGCATTTCCAGCCTTGATTTTTTCTCTATCGCCGTCTGGATCGAAGTCAGCTATATTTTTAGGATTTGCGGCGGGCGCAATCATCCATGGGCTTGGTTCGGCTGCTACGGCCAGACCTGGTTCGCTTGATATGGTCAGAGAGTATGGGCCATAAGGCATATGATAGGAGTAGCTACAGTGCTTTCTTGGCTCAGGGCCGAAGTCCCAGAGATCGATAAGATTTTTTTCGCCTGCACCGTAGTCGGCGGGATTAAACTCTGTGATGCCTTTCTCTTTGTTGCAGATAAGGTACTTAGGCTTTAGCTCTGCATATTTGACCAGAAGATAGAAGCTGGACGTAATGGTAACTCTGCCGCCGGTGCCATCTGCATTTAAGCCGTAAGCAACAAATGGATTATCGGCCTGCCAGTTAGGTATGTGGTTGCTCCAGATGCTGTTTCTACCACCGGCGCGTGGAAATTCGTCATCGTAATCGTTGCTGTAGATAAACATTGCCTTGCCGATTCGGGATAGGTTTGTACCGCAGACCATTCGAAAAGCGGTGCTCCTTGGCCTGCGCAAAGTAAGAGGTATGCATATCACGATGAGTAATATCGCCGGAACTGCCGTTCCTATTGCAGCGAAGCCATAACCGGTCAGTCGGCCGCCGCTCGAACCAATCAGGGCAAGGGCAGTGACTCCCAGGATGATTGCGGCGCCCATGGCGATAAGGCTCAAACCAGAGGCAGCCATAACCAGATCAGATTTGGGACTGAGTATCCTATACTCTATCGCAGCAATTATGACCGGCAAAAAACATAACAGGCCACAAAGAGTACAAACAAACGATGCTATCGCCAATTTGCTGGTTCTGACAGTAACCGGTTGTTTGGGTTCTGAAGTATCGGTTATCGAGGCATTACAGAACTGGCAGACCCGGGCATCGTCCGGATTTTCTTTACCACATTTTGGACAATACATTTGTGCTCTCCTAACAATTTTTAACTGCCTTTGGCCTTATTGGCAAGGTTGTTACAGCGTTTTCGTAGGGAGGTCAGGGTCTTTTGGTATTTTTCGTCTTTGGCCAGGTTGATTGTTTCGGCGGGGTCGTTCTGTAAATCGTAAAGTTCCTCATAATCGAAGTCAATATAGCGTGCGTATTTGAAGCGCTGGGTGCGGAGGGCCTCGGTGCGGGCGATGGTTTTGTGCTTAAATGGATGCTCGTAGAAGAATTCGGTTCGCCACTTTGGCTTTCGGCCTTTGAGCAGTGGGAGCAGGCTTCGGCCCTGCATTTGTTGGGGGACACTCAGGTGGGCCAGCTCCAGAATTGTCGGTGCGATATCGACGTTAAGTGCCATCTGGTCGAGGGTAACGCCACGGCGTTTGCTGTCGGCCCTGGGGTCAAAGACTACAAGCGGGACGCGAATAGATAGTTCGTGCGGGAACCATTTTCCGGCCAGGCCGTACTCGCCGAGATAGAAACCATTATCGCCGATGAGCATTATGACTGTGTTGTCGTCAAGATTGAGCTGCTTCAACTGGTCGCGGATTTTTCCAATAACGACATCGACGCCGGTAATAAGACGGTAATAGCCCTTGACGGATTCCTGGAACTTTTCGGGATTCGGAAAACGTATCTTCCATCGCCTGCGGGCCTCGGATGTTCGTAGGAATTCCGGAAGGGCATCAAAATAGCGCGGGTTGGCCGTTTCCGGAGTTGGAATGGTAACGTCTTTGTACAATTCAGAGTAAGCGCGGTCGTAAATAAACTGTCGCGGGTCACTATCCTGAACGTGAGGCGCCTTGAAACTTACGGACAGGCAGAACGGCCTATCTTCCGAGCAGCCATTAAGAAACTCGATTGCCTGCTCACCCATAATCTGTGTCAGATGTTTGTAATTGCCGTTTTCGTCTTTATTTTCGTATCTGCCCTGGCCGCCGAAGCCCTTCCAGTAGTCATATTTGTCGATGGGCAAATTCTTCTTGGGTCCAACGCCGTATTTCCCGATAAAGCCGATTCGATATCCGGCCTGGCTCAGGAGCATTGGATAAGTCTGCGCAAGTGCCTCTTCGGAGAAATGCGTGCCGAAGCCGATGATGCCGTGCCGGCGTGTCCATTGGCCTGTAAAAATACTGGCCCGGCTGGATGCGCAAATAGAGGTGGTTACAAAGGCATTTGTAAATCTTATGCCGTTTGCCGCTAAGGCGTCCATATTGGGTGTCTGGATAATGGGATTGCCGGCACAGCCCATACTGTCGGCTCGATGGTCATCGGTCAGTAAAAAAATGATGTTCGGCTGTTTTTTTGCTCGGCCTCCGGCAAGTTCAAGGTCGCAGCCGGTTAAAGAGAATGCTGCGGCGGCGGAACCGCCGGCTACGAAACTGAGGAATTGACGTCTGTTCATTTTTTTCTCCCTTTATTTTTTGTCGCTGTCTTTTAGTAAATCGGGTCGCCATTTTTTTGTTCTTTCAAGAGCTTGTTGTTTGCGCCATTGGGCGATTTTTGCGTGGTCGCCGCTTAATAGAATGTCAGGGACCTTCATATCACGAAAGACCTCCGGCCTTGTGTATTGCGGGTATTCCAAAAGGCCATCGCTGAATGAATCGTCTTTGGCTGAGTCCTCGTCGCCGAGTGCGCCGGGTAATAATCTGACAATCGCATCGATGATTACCATCGCGGCCAATTCGCCTCCGTTTAAGACATAATCGCCTATTGAGATTTGCTCGGCGCCGAGGCCGATGCGAATCCGTTCATCAAATCCCTCATATTTGCCGGCGATTAAGATTAGACGCTTTTCTTTGCTTAGCTCGACGGCTTTTGCCTGGTCGAATCTTTGGCCCTGCGGGGTCAGGAGGATGCCCCGGCCTTTTTCGGGTGATAATTTCTGAACGTGCTCGAAGCAATCGAAGACCGGGCCGGGCATCATAACCATACCCGGCCCGCCGCCATAAGGTTTATCGTCAATCTTTCTATAGCTGTCGGCGGCGAAGTCTCTTATATCGGTAAGAGCGATTTCAACCAGGGACATTTCCTGAGCCCTTTTTAATATCGAGTGGCTCAAAGGCGATTCAAACATCTGGGGAAAAAGTGTAAGAACATCAATTCTCATCACTCTTGTCTGTTTCTTCGCTCGAAGGCGTTTTCTTTTTGGTCTTTGCTTTAGGCTTTTTTTCAGCCTTGGCTTTTGCTTCAGGTTCGGCCTCAGTCTTTTCTTCTACAACTGCGGTTTTGGATTCGGTTTTTTCCTGCGCCGTTTCAGTCTCAGGTTTTGCCTCGACTTCGGCCTTAGCTTTAGCTTCGGTTTCTACTTTGGCTTTTTCTTCGGCTTCTTTGGTCTTGGCATCTTCTTCAGCCTTGGCTTCGGGTTCGGCTTTTGCTTCAGGCTTAACTTTTTGAGGCTCAGCCTCGGCTTTCACTTCAGTTTTGGCCTCGACCTTTTCCTCCGCTGTTTCAGTCTCAGGCTTTGCCTCGGCTTCGGCCTTAGCTTTAGCTTCGGTTTCTACTTTGGCCTTTTCTTCAGCGGCTTCGGCTTTGGCTTTTTCTTCGGCTTCTTTGGTCTTTGCTTCGGTTTCAGCTTTAGCTTTTTCTTCTGCTTCTTTGGTCTTGGCTTCAGCTTCAGTTTTTATCTTTTCGGCTGCTGCCTCAACTTCTTTCTTTGCAGCAATCCTTTGAGCTTTGTTGAACAGCTTGCCTTTGGCGGCGGCTATGGCCCTGGCCTTTGCCTGGCGTACAGCCTTTTGTTCGGCGTATTTGTGCTTGATACCATGGCGAAGCAGAATTTCCGAGACCGTATCGGACGGTATTGCTCCTTTGCTAAGCCAATACTCTGTACGTTCACGGTTGAGGACAATCTGCTTGGCTGGGTCTTTTTCAATCGGGTCGTAATGGCCCAGCTTTTCAAGTATTCTTCCATCCCGCGGCGTGCGCGATTCGACCGCATTGATTCTAAAGAACGGCCGATGCCGCCTGCCTATCCTCGTCATTCTTAATTTTACTGCCATAATTTTTTCCTTTCTTTAATTTATAATCAATTCCCGTGAGATGCCCGGAAGCAAATCACAAGACACGTTTGCAATGTAAGGCGTAACCGTTTATGAAAATCGCGAAGTTTGCAGGGTCAATCTGTGCGTCGGCTGCGATTCTTTGTGTCTGTTCATCAGTTAAATTGCCGGCATTTTGTTTTTCATTCGGCGTCATTATCGCTACTGCTTTTTTCAATTGTTCCAATTCCTCTGTGCTCGGCGCTGCAAGCATCGCCAGCTCGCTGCTGCCTTTAATGTCCTTGAACTGGTTTCTTATCAGCTTGCCGTATTCGTTGTCTGAAAAACGGCCAACTTTTTCCAGGTATTGCTCAACTGAAATCTTATTTATTATCGCCATCTATTTTATTTTTTAAGGTAACGTCAAGAATCCCCCCAATAAGTTGAGGGGCTAACTATTTACACTATCGTTTTACTATTATCAATAACTATCTTGTGATTTTTCCGAAAACAGCAATGGCTTCGGAGTTACAACCCAGCCGGCCGGTCGCTGGTTTTTACCCTTGCGACCGACATCGCCGAGGTCATCGCGTGCCTTTTCAGCCAAGGCGAGAAGGCGCTTAACTACATCAGGATGCCGGCTGGCAATATTGGTTGTTTCGCCAATGTCAGCTTCGAGGTCGTATAGTTTTAGCGGAGCATTAGATGCAGCCTTTTTCTGGTTGCGTTTCTTTATCTTGAAGGGCAGATGCAGTTTCCATTTACCGGAGCGCACCGCTTGTAACTGGTCTATCTTATAATAGTAAAACGCCTCGTGCGGAGACTTCGCACCTTTTTTGCCGGTCATAAGGGACCAGATGTTTTTGCCGTCGATAATGCGGTCGGTTGGTGCCTTTGTACCTGCCAGTCGGGCTAATGTAGGCATCAGGTCCAGCGTCGAAGCCAATTCATCGCAAGTTTTTCCTGCCGGGATTTTGCCGGGCCAGCGCATTACACACGGTTCACGCATACCGCCTTCCATCGTACCGCCTTTGAAACCTGAAAGCGGCAGATTGCTGCCACCCCAGCGTTTAGCTGCGCCATTGTCGGAAGTGAACACAACCAGCGTGCGGTCATCAATGCCCAGCTTCTTTAGCGTTTCAAGTATTTGGCCGGTGGACCAATCAATTTCTTCTACGCAGTCGCCGTAGCCGTCGTTGGCGGATTTGCCGCGGAAGTTCTCGCTGGAATGGACAGGGTTGTGCGGCATTGTGTGCGGCAGATATACGAAGAAGGGTTTGTCCTTATTGGCTGTTATAAATTTAATCACCTCTTCTGTGTAGCGTTTTGTCAGCGTGTTCTGGTCGGCGGGCGCTTCGATGACCTTTTCATTTCGCAGCAACGGCAGAGGGGGATTTTTACTGCGCTGCCTGGCTCCCATATCATTACTGTATGGGATGCCGTAGTAGTAGTCGAAGCCCTGACGTGTGGGCAGAAATTTCGGCTGGTCCCCTAAATGCCACTTGCCAACACACGCAGTGGCGTAGCCCTGAGCTTTGAGCACCTCGGCAATGGTGATTTCATTCGGATTTAGTCCCTTCCTGGCAACCGGGAACAGCACCCATTCGTTTTTTCCGCTTTGGTGCATATTAACACGGCGGGGGTAGCATCCGGTCATTAGGCTCGACCGGGACGGTGTGCATACGCCGCTGGTTACATAGAAGCTCGTAAAGCTCATACCTTCATCAGCCATTCGGTCTATGTTCGGCGTGCGGTGCTTCTTCGAGCCGAAACAGCCGATGTCACCATAGCCCAAATCGTCACAGAAAATGATAATGAAGTTCGGCTTATCAACTGGGTTGCCTGTACTTTGTGCAAAACCTGAGAACAGTCCGTCCGCGCAGCCGGGCAGCACTGCTCCGGCGGCGGTTACGCCGACAAGCCTTAAGAAATTACGACGGTTTAAGTTTTTATTCATAATGGCGTTCTTTCAGTAAACAACCCCCCAATAAATTGGGGGGCTAAATACTGGATTCCAGCTTCCGCGGGAATGACAACCAACATCATCTTCTCTTAGTTTTGCCTCTTCGCTTTATGATTCTTTTTCTTTTTGAGCGATGTTTTATTTTTCTTCCACCGGCCATCATCTGGTTCAGCGCGCCCATATTGAAGCCGCCTGATAGCAGGTTCTTAAGGCCGCCGAGGCTTCCGCCGCTGATTGCCTTGAGCATATCTCTGCTGCGTTTGAATGTCTTTACCAGGCCGGAAACATCCTGGACTTCTACCCCTGCACCTGCGGCAACTCGTCTTCGTCTGGAGGAATCTATAATATCCGGGTCGCGTCTTTCGGCGGGTGTCATCGAATAGACAATCGCTTCGGTTTGATCGAGCTCAGCGCCGTCGAAGTCCATGTCCTTGAGCTGCCCACCCATTCCGGGCATCATCTTGAGCATATCTTTCATGCCGCCCATTTTTTTGACGGCCTGCATCTGCTTTAGAAAATCGTCAAAGCCGAAACTACCTTTGGCTATTTTCTTTTGCAGTTTCTCGGCTTCTTCAGCTTTGAAATGCTCCTGGGCCTTCTCGACGAGTGTTACGACATCGCCCATCCCGAGGATTCTGCCGGCCATACGGTCGGGGTGAAATTCTTCGAGCTTGTCCAGCTTTTCGCCTACGCCGATGAACTTGATGGGCTTTGTTGTTACAGCCTTTATGCTGAGTGCAGCTCCGCCGCGGGCATCGCCGTCGAGTTTTGTAAGGATGACGCCGTCGAGTTCGAGGCGCTCGTTGAATTCTTTGGTTGAAGTAACGGCGTCCTGGCCGGTCATCGCATCGCAGACCAAATAAATCTGGTGCGGACTGACCGCTTTTGCAACGTCGGCTATCTCCGTCATCATTTCCTGGTCTATATGCAGCCGCCCTGCGGTGTCGAGCACGACCACATCATATTCGTTCTTCCGGGCGTACTTTACAGCATTTTTCGCGACCTTTACGGCGTTTTTGCTGTCTTCGCTGTAAACGTCAACATTTATCTGCCGACCGAGGATAATCAACTGCTCGATGGCGGCGGGTCTCTGGAGGTCGTCGGCCACTAAGAGCGGTTTTTTACCCTTTGCGACGAGGTATTTTGCGAGTTTTGCGGCGGTGGTGGTCTTGCCGCAGCCCTGGAGGCCGGCCAACATAATCACGGTAGGCCCGGGTGAGACAAAATAGATACGGCTATCGACAGGCCCCATCAACTTTGTAAGCTCTTCGCTGACGATTTTTACCATAACCTGGCTGGGATGAAGACTCTTTATCACCTCAGCACCGATGGCCGCTTGTGTAACGTCCTTGCAGAACTGCTTTACGACGTTGTAGTTGACGTCCGCCTCCAGCAGGGCCTTGCGGACGTCCCGCATAGCATCCGAGATGTTGGCCTCGGTAATGCGTCCCCGGCCGGCCAGCGACCTGAAAACAGAGTTAAATTTCTCAGTTAACGATTCAAACATAACTCGATACTCGATGTCGTCGCCACTTCGGCAAGCTCAAGGCAGGCTTACCGGCGACGGCTAAACAACCCCTCCAAAGCAAGCCTGGGGGCTAACCGAAACGTCGAACTTTGAACAATTCGGCAAAGTAAGAATTGTAAAGCCGAAGGGGTGATTCTGCAAGAACAAAATCTACCGCAGAGGATTCCAGTGGGCTATGGTTGCCCCTGCGACGGTTTTGTGTCCCTGGGCTTAAGCAATGCCTCTATGTGGAGAGGAGGGATTATTAAAAAGACTTTACAGGCGGCTGGATTTTCAATTTGCCTCTTACTTATCCACAGATTTGTCTTTCTCTTTCTCCAGATGTTGGACGATTTGTTTCAACTGTTCGCATATCTGCCTGTTTTGTCGAAGGAGGGCCTCAAGCTGCGAATGCATTGTTTTCGAGCCGAGGATGCTCTGGGCGAAGACTAAGAAAAACATCAGTGCCACCGTCCCGCCGATAGCGATAAAGCTCACGGCCCATAAAATCTTTTCCACCAGCTCGAGCAGACCATCCATCACATCGTAATCCTTGAATATAAAAAGCTGCAAACACCCACCTGTCCTACAGCAATCTTCTTAACAATAACCAAAACCACCATACCGGTCAAGCCAAAACTTGCCCTGCCTGTCCTGAGCGAGCAACGCGAGTCGAAGGGAGCAGAGCCTGCCCTGAGCGTAGCCGAATGGGTCGAAGGATTTGCCCTGAATTAGCCGAAGCCCTGCCTGACCTCCGTAGCTGGTTCCTTCGTAGCCTTGGCGAAAGAGGATAGCGAAGGGGGGAGCGAAGCCGAAGGGAAACCTTTACACTTTTAAATACCAAAAAAAATCCTTGCTCTTTATATACCGAATACTATAACATTGTAAAATTATACAAAATTGAGGTTAGGCAGAAGACCTATATTATCACAGGTTTTGAGGCTGATTAAACGAGGACTTGGAAAACAAGCTTTTTGGAGACTTAAAAAGTGGCTGATACCGGCGACATTCGTAACATCGTTCTTTTAGGGCACGGCGGAAGCGGCAAAACCTCTCTCGTCGAGGCAATGCTGCACAAAACCGGTGCAACGAACCGGCTGGGAAGCGTTGACGACAAATCAAGCATCTGCGACTACTACGATGAGGAAAAAGAACATCGGCATTCCATCCAATCAGCGCTGGCCTACATTGAGCATGCCGGCAAGCTGATAAATATCATCGATACCCCGGGCTATCCGGACTTTATCGGCCCGGCTATAAAGGCAATACCCGCAGCCGAAACGGCGATAGCCGTGATTAGCGCGGCAGCCGGCATTGAAACAAATACACGCAAAATGTTCGAATTAGCTGCACAAGCCAACATGCCACGGCTCATCGTCATAAACAAGATGGACGCTGAAAATGTTGATTTACCTGAGCTGATAAAAAGTATTCAGGAGACTTTCGGCTCGCAATGTCGCTGTGCCAATCTGCCCGGCGCAGATAAAGCATCTATTATCGACTGTATCGAAAACGAATCCGGCGATTCACCACTAATGGATGTGGCCAAGGCACATACCGAGCTAATCGAAAGCGTCATCGAGGTTGACGACGACCTTATGGAAAGCTACCTGGCTTCAGAAGAAATATCCGCTGAAAAAATAGCCTCGGTCTTCGTAGAGGCCTTAAAAGCCAGCACAATTATACCGATAGTTTTCACCGATGCCCGCAGAGAAATCGGCGTACAAGAGCTTCTGGATATTATTGTAAAATACACGCCGTCGCCCCGTCAGGCAAAGCCCGTTCAGCTCAAAGACGGCGACAATGTAATGGAGCTGGCCGCCGACCCTGCAGGACCATTGGTCGGACTCATCTTTCGCGTTGGCTTCGACCCACGTTCAAATATGAAGTACTCTGCAATTCGCATCTTCAGCGGAACCATTAAACCAGAGACTAATCTGCTGCGAAATGACGAGAAAAAGAGCATTCGCCCGGGACATATCTTAAAATCACAGGGCGGTGAAAACAAAGAAATAGATACGGGCGTGGCCGGCGATATCATAACCCTGGCCAAAATTGAGGAGCTGAAAATCGGCGACCTTATACACGACGGCAAAGCAGCCGGCAAATTCGAGCTGCCTGCTGTGCCCGAACCGATGTTTTCTTTGGCACTTGAGCCGGCCACAAGAGGGGATGAACAGAAAATCGGTGCCGCACTTGACAAATTATGTGAAGAAGACCCCTGCTTCAAGATTAGCAGAGATACCCAGACAAAGGAACTGGTTGCCAACGGACTTGGCGATTTGCATTTGCGGATAATGCTCGAAAAAATGAAAAACCGCTTTAAACTGTCGATAACAACAAAGGAGCCGAAGATTCCTTACCGTGAGACAATTACCGCTAAAGCCGAGGGCCATTACCGCCATAAAAAGCAGACCGGCGGTGCAGGACAATTCGGCGAAGTTTATCTTCGCGTCGAGCCGGCCGAACGCAATGCCGACCCGCCGCTGCAGTTTAGCTGGGATATTTTCGGAGCTTCAATTCCCGGACAGTATGAGCCGGCTGTTGCCAAGGGTATTAATGATGTAATGCAAAACGGTGTCGTCGCGGGCTTCCCGTTACAGGACATAACCGTTTCTGTTTATGACGGCAAACACCACCCCGTCGATTCAAAGGAAGTAGCGTTCCGCGCAGCGGGTAAGGGCGCATTCATCGACGCCGTTCAAAAAGCAAAACCCGTCCTCCTTGAGCCGATAGTGAATGTGGAAGTTACAGTTCCCGCCGAGAATATGGGCGATATCGCCGGCGACCTTGCCTCCAAACGAGGCAGAGTGCTCGGGCAGGATACGCTGCCCGGCAATTATATTGTCGTTAAAGCACAGGTGCCGTTATCGGAAGTTACACAATATAATAGCCAGTTAAAAAGTGTTACCGGCGGACGCGGCAGTTACTCGAGGACACTCAGCCATTATGAAATAGTACCACCCAACGTCCAGCAGCAAATCGTCGCCGCCTACACAAAACAAAAACAAAGCGACTAATTATTAGCCCAGCGAAACGAAAGATTATTAGCATTCCTATCCAAATAATAACGTTACTTTACTTCTACCCACATCCATTCCATCTTGTCTACCCAGCCGCAGTCGTCTCTTTCACTCACACTATAATCCTTCACGTATCGCCATTCCAACGTGTGTGAACCCAAAGAGAGCGCGTACATAATCTGCTGCCAGTCCACTGTTCCGCTGATTCGGTCCTGCAACTCGCCGTCAATGTAAAACTCCAGATAGTCATAATTGGCCTCAGAAGATACCTTCCAGTAGAAGCTCACTGTTCCTGCCCCGCTAACCGTCGTCTGCATCCACGACTCCTGGTTGTCCGAGATACCTCCGCTCTGGGCTGCATCTCCATCGTAATAAAAGGTTGC
>JADFJC010000223.1 GCA_022566315.1 Planctomycetota bacterium | reverse complement strand
CGAGTTACGAGCAACGAGCGACGAGAAACGGTTATATTTTCGTATCAAACGTGCAGGTAGCTCTAATTATAGAGGGAGTGTTTTTTTACTCTCTGGCAAAAAGCGCTCAGTTATTTACGTGCCTATAAGGCCCAGCCAGCCCAGTCAATGAACCATGAACTATAAACCATGAACCTTGAACCATGAACTATGAACCATTTACAAGCATCGAGAATCCAACTTTATCCGCCGCGGCGGATTTAGCTCACTTTAGGCACTTTATCCCTAAGGGATTTAGCTCACTCTTCACTCCCCCGCCCCTCTACATCTGTCGAGAACCCTCTACAAATCAACTCTTTTTATGCAAAACAAACCCAATCTTGTCCGCCGTAGGCGGATTGCAAACTCAGTATGTACAAGGAATTATAAAAAATTTATCCCGCTGGCGGGGCAAAAAAACAAACCCAATTCAAACCCAATCAAAGCCAATTTTAAAAAGGCCAAAATGAATGTAAACTCGCTTATAACAAAGGATTACAGAAAAAAAGATGATTTCGCAGTCCAAAAAAACAAACCCAATTCAAAGCCAATTTCTTCAAAGGCCAAAATGAACGAAAGCTTATTTGCCACAAAGGATTATAAGAATAAAATCACCCTCAGGCCCCGGAAAAACAAACCCAATCAAAGCCAATTTCAAACGGGGCACCAGCCGCCGCCCGCTTCTTACCTGCCCCCCATTTTCTTTAAAATTTACCCTAAAAAATGCTCCTGCTCCTCTGCGAAGTCGCTGCGTAGCACAAGAAATTTTTCAGAAACTTTTAATATGCACCTGTTTTTATTCGATAATAGTATTGTTCTACACACTATACAGAAAGGCACGTTTATCAGTCGAAAATAGAGAAGGTGTATAATGCAAATTAGGTATGCAGTTTCTACAATGCTATTTTGGGGTCGTGAGCACCCTCTGTCTTTTGAGCAAGAGTGCCAGTTCCTAATGTCGCTGGGTTTCGGCATAGAGTTATGGCCCAATATCAAGGGCCAAAGTGAGTGTCGTTACCAGAGGCGTAACTGGACCAGGCTTATCAACGCTACCAATGATATGTTAGTGGTGGTGCGCTCCCGCAGTAACCACCCAACATTAGAGCAATGGCACGAACAAATCGAATGTTCCAAGCTGCTTGGCGCAAATATTGTAACCGATTTGCAAAGTATGGGCATTCCCGATGTTCCGGAGCTTGACGGCTGTGATTTTGCTGCCGATGTAGTGAAAATGGCCGAGGAGAATGATGTCAAATTATGCCTCGAAACAGGTCGGTTGCCGTTGCTCAAAAAGGTCGGTGAGAAATTCGAATCCGTCCGATATTGCCTCGATGTCGGCTATGCCAATCTGGATAGTGAATATTCCTTCAAGGAATATGTGGATGATTTGGCCCCGAGAGTGTGCCATTTGCATTTGACGGACAATTACGGCCAAACAGACGACCACGAGCCACCCGGCCTGCAGGGCGGTATATCCCATGAAAATTGGGATTATCTACTGAAGGTTTTAGATAAATATGACAATGATATAGTTGGTTCGTTTGAGATGTGTCCTTGTATGCCGGATGTGATGATACGCCAGGCCAGCGAGTTTTTGTTTGATGTATTGAAATGGCCCAATCGGCCTCGAAAGCATCCCAGCTACGCGGGCATTGCCTATAATCCGATGTAGAACGAACAGCAGGCCCATCAGAGCTGCCCCCTCATTTTGGAGGTAGATAAATATATAGGGTACCCATTTTGCGATTTTTTGCAAAATGGGGTCCCTATAAAAAGGCTGACCCCCCGCGGCTTGCTGACGCAAGCCAGCAGCGGGAGTCGGCCTTTTTTGATGTGTTACCCCGCCATTGTTAGGGGCCTGTCCCCTGCGGGCGGGTTTTCAACCCCCGCTGTTTTGCACCTACTGCTTCGTTTGCGAAGCCCCCTGCCTCGTTTTGCGAGAAACGAGGGGGCAAGCAAAACGGTAGGGGCAAAACGGCCCTGAAAAAGAGGAAAATCAGGTAAATTATCTTTGTAAAGCGTGATATAGCCAAAAGATATAAAAAAAAAGCTTGACAATTTCGTACAAATCTTATACACTATAATGTATTCTTGTCTTGGCTCACTGTTCAATCTATTCCGTAGGAGGTATAGGATATGAAAATCGTCGTTAATGTACTGATAATAGCTGTTCTGTTTATTGGCGGCTGCTCTTCGGGACGAGCAGAAAGCTA
Source organism: Planctomycetota bacterium (assembly GCA_022566315.1). GTDB lineage: Bacteria > Planctomycetota > Phycisphaerae > Sedimentisphaerales > Anaerobacaceae > NIOZ-UU13. Next base: position 1,393 of record JADFJC010000223.1, on the reverse strand, counting down.
CTCCAGGGCCGGTTATAACTTCAGCATGATAGATAAAGTTGCTATCGTAGCCGTTGAGGGTGCTGTGAAAAGCGAGCTGGCCAAAAATCAAATTGCGGATTTATTCGCGATGGAATTCCTGAAAAAGGGTTATGCACCTTTAGAGCAGGCCCGTGTTAGGGCGTTGCTTGAGGAGCAGGAATTCCAGGCTTCAGAGTTGACCACTGAGGCCGGTGCCGCTGAGGCTGGGAAAATTCTAAACGTACCTGCGGTTCTTATCATCAGCATCCCACACTTTGGTGATGAAATAGCTATGACGGCAAAGTTGGTGGATATCCAGGATGGCACCATTTTGTGGCTTGGCACTGGTTCGGGCAAAACCGGGGGATTTTTAGGTCTTGGAAGTCTATGGGGTGCCGGTGCTGCTGCCGGCAGCGAAGAAAATGAACTGTTCGGCGGTCTTGCAAGTGGAATGTTGGGCGGCGTTGCAGGCTACGCTTTATCACCTCAAGAGACTGAACGAGCACAACGGATAATAAAGAGGATGTGTAGAACTCTGCCATCGAGGCTGACCACTGAATGGTAAGGTAAGGACTTGTAAATAAATTATCTTCCATTCTTGACTGTCGTCAGACTCGCCCGCCGCGGCGGACAAGTTTTGGCTGGCTGCGGCTTCGGCTGGCGGCCTCAGCCCTCGTGCTTCGTAGCGAAGCCCTACTTCGCAGAGTAGCATTGTCCTCGCTGGAGCCAAAACGAAACTCGCCTGCCGGCGGTCAAGGCCTAATTTCTTTACCAGTCCTAAGGTTCGCGACTCGACTGGCTCACTCCGCCGAAGCAGCTTCGGCTGCGAAGGCCGGAAGCTCGTCGAAGTCTATTTTTTCTTGTCGCTTTCGTTGCCTATGAGATAGCCGCCGAGGGCTCCAACTCCAGCCCCAATCAGAGTTGATTCTGTATCGCCGCCTATGGCCTGACCGGCAATGGCGCCAATCCCTGTACCAATAAGAGCGCCGGTTTGAGCGTCGCTCTCACAGCCGGAAACAAGTGCCAGACCAAGGCCCACAACGACCACCATCAAAATTATTATCAGGTTCTTAGCCATTTATACCTCCATTTCAATACAAGAAAATAAGGTTGTCAAATCCATAATGCCCTATCGGTCATTCTAACAAGCCCACCAAAACAGTCAAGACAATAGATTTTAGTCTTTATAAAGAGACGTTTAAGGCTGTTATTTTTGTTCGGCTATTGGGGCAGTTTAACTTTAACTTATTGGTCAGTTTAAGTTAGTTGATGCCTGCGTCAAAAGTAGTCACCGTCAAAGAAGTGCTATAAGTTGTTGTATTTTTTGGAGTTAAATCATTTTTGGGTTGACAAGCAAGTCAGGTCGTATAAAATATAACCTATTATATATCAA
>JADFJC010000111.1 GCA_022566315.1 Planctomycetota bacterium | reverse complement strand
AGGCCGGTGCTTGGGGGGCTTTGGTCTATAATAATAGCGACGCGGAGGAGGGATTTGACGAACCCCTTCGAACTCCAAGCGTTCCCGGCACGGAAATACCTTCCTACTTCATGTCACGGAATGTCGGATTGCTTATTAAGGATGCGCTTCACAGCTCGAGCGTGGTAGAAGTAGAATTCTATGCTCCTGAGCCATTAGAAACAGATCAAATCCCTCTTGAATTAAGTACGTTTTCTTCTCTGGGGCCTTCTCTTAGTTATGCGCTAAAGCCGGAGATAGTTGCAATTGGCCAAGGAAGTTATGCAGCGACACAGAACGACCTTCCCGGTGAATTCCAATTCAATTTCTTCGAGTACACTGCGTTTGATCTGTCTGGTTTCAGTTTCAGCAATGGGACCAGCTTTTCCTCACCACGGATTGCGGGAGCTGCCGCACTAATCAAACAAATGAATCCCTCATGGACACCAGAAGATATAAAGTCAGCAATAGTCATTTCTGCAGAAAGACCACTAAACTTTGCTTCCCTGTCCGGCATGGAGCGGGGAGGGGGACATATAAATCCCGTCAAAGCCATGGACATTCCTTTGATCATAACACCACCAACCTTGAGCTGGGCAAATGTATTGATCGATGACGTAACTGAATCTGAAAGAACCATTCGGTTAAGGAATGTATCGGAGCAGTTTCAATCGGTCTCACTCTCGATGGAATTATCTAACAACGAACGGATACAATCTGTTGATATACTCCCCAATCAAGTTGATTTGGCACCTTCTGAGAGTATCGACATCTTGTTCAAGTTGAGATTCAATCCTCCCGCACAGCTTGGAGAAATTGAAGATATAAGTGGTGATGTGATCATCGATTTGGATAGTCAACCGGAAGTGCTGCGCGTTCCCGTATGGGCGCGCATTATGAATGTTCCGCCCCCTCAAGCAAGCGTACTACTAATCGATGATGATGGCGGCGATTCCATTGAGAACCAATATATCGAGGCAATCAATCTTGCAGGTTATGAGGCAACTTTGTGGGACGTGGGCAAACTCAACGCTTATCCCTCGGTGCAATACATGCAGAACTTCCAATCAGTTTTATGGTTTCTGGCTACTACATCACTTTTCAATATCTCCGACAATAAAGTGCTGCCATTCAACGATCGAATTAGATTCAATGTAGCACTGACACAGTATTTAGCACAAGGTGGTCGGCTGCTACTCTCAGGTATGGATTGGAGCGATCAGCAGGAACACACTTTATTTGGACAACAGGTTTTGCATATTTTAGAATTTACCCACGACCCATTTGTGGTTTATTCTAACTCCGGAGAGGTTTTGTCTCAGGAAACCACTTTAGATATTTCTGAAATAACCGATAGTCCCATCGGCCAGGGAATATTCGGTTTGAATGCTGAATTCGATGCAGACTTTCCGAATATGACGGACATCTTAATATTGGATCGTAGTGATGTAGCAAAACCGGCCCTGGTAACTAATCAGAATCCTGAAGACGTGATCGGGATTACCGTGGAGACCGGCAGTTATCGTGCTGTGTTCTTTTCTTTTCCTCTTGAACGCATATCAAATAATGGAATAGACATGATTATGCAAAACAGTCTTAATTGGCTGATGAACGGCTCAAAAAAGCTCTTATCCATTCACTCGGTTGAACCTGAAATTCAAAAAGATAACAGTGTTCCCTTGGCAGTTACATTAACAGTTGAAGGAATTAATTTTTTAGTCGGCCATGACGTTCTTCTTAATGATATCCCCGTGGAAATAACGGCAATCAATATGAATGGAAGTCTGGAAATTCTTGTTCCTGCAGGATTGCCCCAGGGACTTTACGATATTACCTTACGATCTCCTGATGGTCAAAGCACCACCCTATCGGAAGCGTTTATGGTAGAAAATCCAATCCCAATACAGGATGAATTATTGTCAAATGTTGTAAAACTTTAGCATAATTACCGGGATGGTCGCTTGACATGTGCACTCCGTAATAATCTTCAATAGCCACTCTACGTGAAAGGCACGGATGGGAAATGGAAACGGCTTGCCGTGGGAAGACCCACACAGTTCCCCGTCAACTCGGTAACTCTCGTGAAGGATATTCCGGAGGGTACACGAGAATACCTTCTCTACCTTCCACTTTATAATGGCGTCTCATCGGTTGAGATTGGCGTTCCTGAAGGCTCGGTGTTTCGGAAGGCGGCTCCGTATCCCGAAGACCGCAAGCTAATCGTCTTCTACGGTACCTCCATCACCCAGCTTGTTTAATTTGAAGACACCACCAAAGATTATATGTTATAATCACCAACTGTGGAAATGATTAAGGAGATGCCGATGGATAGACTCGTATGCAGAACAGTAGTTCGTGTTATAGCCACTATAGTTTGCGTGTACCCAGCTATTAGAACCACGGCAAACAATGCCACCGAGACTACGAATGTTGTACCGTTACCCGTCTCCGTCAAAAACCGCGATGGTTCTTTTGTCATCACGCCATCAACGCAGGTTGTAGCACAGGACAATATTGCGGCAGAGGCATCAAAACTCATAAACACATTAGAGCCTGCGATGGGATATCGACTGAAGCTGGTGAGTCCCGATTTTATCGGGATAGAAAAAAGCATACAACTAAGAATCGAATCATCACTGATAAATCTGCTCGGTGAAGAGGGATACGAGCTTGAGGTCACAGTCCGCTCCATCATGATTCGTGCTGCCAAACCGGCTGGGCTGTTTTACGGCATCCAGACACTGCGGCAGTTGCTGCCGCCGCCAATCTTCAACAAAGAGAAAGTCGAGGGAATTAAGTGGTGCGTACCTTGTGTGCATATCATCGACTATCCCCGATTCAAATGGCGTGGGCTTCTCATCGATCCGGCCCGGCATTTTATCCCTAAGCAGGATATCGAGCGGTTCATCGACACCATGGCTCTGCACAAATTCAATCGCCTACAGATACACCTGACCGACGACCAGGGCTGGCGAATCGAAATCAAGAAATATCCGGAATTGACGCAGATCGGCGCATGGATGGATTTTAGCACAATACGTCAAGAAGGTGCGGGTAAGAGAGTCGATGGCCGGCGCGCCGGTGGTTTTTACACTCAGGACGATATCCGCCAACTGGTCCGTTACGCAGCGGAACGTTACGTTACCATTGTGCCTGAAATCGAGATGCCCGCTCACACCGGTGCGGCAATTGTATCTTACCCTCAGATCGGCTTGTACCCTCGAAAGCTGAATACCCTCCAGCCAGACAAACGCTGGACAGCTAATGAGAGGGTTCTGGCGCCGCGTCCACAGACTGTCGCCTTTATGCAGGATGTGCTCACCGAAGTAATGGAACTGTTCCCAGGCAAATACATTCACATTGGAGGTGACGAAGCGAATATCAACCATTGGAAACAAAGCGAGGAAATGCAAACCCTGAAGCACAAGCTGGGTCTTAGGGATGAGGCCGAGCTGCATAGCTGGTTCATCAGGCAGATGAATGAGTTCCTTACACGCCACGGTCGGCAAATGGTCGGGTGGGATGAGATTATTCAGGGTGGACTGGCACCGGGGGCAGTAGTGATGAGCTGGCGCGGGCAAGCCGGTGGCATCACGGCCGCCCAATCCGGACACGATGTTATCATGGCCCCAACCTCGCACACATACTTCGACTATTACCAGGGCCCCAGGAATACCGAGCCACGAGCTATCGGCGGTTTTATTTCACTGGAGAAGGTTTATAGGTTCGAGCCTATTCCAGCGGAGCTCAACGCCGAGCAAGCCGAACACGTGCTGGGCGGGCAGGGACAATTGTGGGGTGAGTACATAGCCGATTGGAAGCACCGCGAGTATATGGCTTATCCACGGGCCGCGGCGCTGAGCGAAGTGCTCTGGTCGCGCCGAGAGAATCGCAACTATGAGGAGTTTGTTATCCGTTTGAGCGAACATCTCAAGCGGCTCGAAGCAGCAGAGGTAAAGTACCGTCCACTTGATAAAGAACCGATGCATTGGCCGGGCCGACAGGATCCAATGGCACCAACTTCGGCAGGCAAACTACTCAAGCGATTATTACCGGAATATGCCGATCTCTTTGCCTTCGAGGTTATTCCGCCAGTGCATGGTCGGGACGTCTTCGAGATCGAGAGCAGCAATGGTATCATTGTGATTCGCGGCAACAACGGTGTGTCCATGGCGATGGGGCTCAACTGGTATCTTAAGAAATACTGCCATTGCCAGGTCTCCTGGAACGGCAACCAGCTCAATTTACCGAATCCGTTGCCGCAGATACAGCCAAAGGTGAGACAGATTAGTTGGGCGAGATACCGTTACTTTTTGAACTATTGCTGTTTTGGTTACTCATTGGCATGGTACGACTGGGCTCAGTGGGAAAAACTGATCGACTGGATGGCACTGAACGGCATCAATATGCCGCTTTCGGTAACAGGTCAGGAAGCTGTATGGCAGGCGGTATGCAAACGACTGGGCATGAGTGACGAGCAGATTAACGATTTCCTGGCCGGGCCGCCATATCTGCCGTTTCAATGGATGGGCTGCCTGGACGGCTGGGGTGGGCCGCTGCCGCAAAACTGGATAAACCGTCACGAAGATCTTGCTAAGAAGATTTTAGCCCGACAGCGCGAGCTGGGTATGACGCCGGTTTTACAAGGCTTCACAGGTCACGTCCCGTCGCCAATTGCACAGCGATTTCCCGAAGCGAATCTGCACCGTATCCACTGGATCGAGTGGGATACGTTGCTGCTCGACCCGCTTGACCCACTGTTCTCAAAGATCGCCAAGGTGTACATGGAAGAGCAAGTCATGCGTTTCGGTACAGACCACCTATATGCTGCAGACACCTTTATCGAGATGCGTCCACCCAGCGATGATCCGAAGTACGTGGGGGACCTTGCCAAGGCAGTCTATAAAGGCATGATTCAGAGCGACCCTCAAGCCATTTGGGTGCTGCAGGGCTGGCTCTTTGTCAACAATCCTGCTTTCTGGAAACCTCCTCAAGCCAAGGCTATGTTCGGGGCTGTACCCGATGAGCGCATGATCGTGCTCGACTTAATGTGTGAACAAACCCCAACCTGGAACAAAACAGAGGCCTTCTATGGCAAATCCTGGCTGTGGTGTAACATACAAAACTTTGGCGGCACAGTTCACCTCAGCGGAGCGTTAAACAAGATCGGCCATGATCTGCAAACCATCCGCTGGCAACCAGAATCCGGTAAGCTGGTGGGTTTGGGTTTTGTGAATGAAGGATTGGGGTACAATCCGGTCGTGTATGATCTTATGTTTGAGATGGCTTGGCGCGACCAACCTGTCAATCTGGAACAATGGTTTGCTGATTACGCGTTGAGCCGTTATGGCAGCCAAAATAAAGACGCTCGCCGCGCCTGGCAAATCCTTGGGAAAACTGTTTACAACGGTCCTTACTACACCCGCTCGGTCGTTACCCATATCCCACACCTGCGAAAGGTTGCTTATGCTCCCTATAATAACACGCAGTTGGCCAATGCATGGCAGGCACTGATGGCAGCGGCAGACGAGCTGGGCGAAGTTGATACGTTCCGCTTCGACTTGGTCAATGTGGCGCGGCAAGTTTTGTCGAATTATGCAAACGTCTTGCATCGTACCCTGATTGAGGTATCACAGAAGAAAGACGCCAACGCATTTAAAAAGGCTTCGGAACAATTTCTTCAGTTGATTGATGACATAGATGAATTAGTAGCAACGCGGAAAGAATTTTTACTGGGACGTTGGCTTGAAGATGCCAAGCGTTGGGGAACAACCGACGCTGAACGAGCTCTCTTTGAATGGAATGCAAGACGAGTACTGACTCTTTGGGGTCAAGGCCCGGCAATCGACGATTACGCACGCAAGGAATGGTCCGGTATGCTTAGTGGCTACTATCTGAAAAGATGGCGACAGTACCTGCGTGAATTGGGTGAATCACTTAGCAATAATGAGCCTTTCAACGAGGAGGAGTTTGGCAGCAAACTCAGGCAATGGATGGTCGATTGGTCGGATCGACAGGATGCATATCCGACCCAGCCGCGAGGAGACAGCATCCAGGAGGCAAAGAGGCTCTGGGCCAAGTACAGAAAGCGACTCAGTACTCAGCCCATCAATGTAAGTGATTAACAGCGTCGCTGGGACAGAACATATTAAATGGAAATACCGGTTTATTCTTTCGGGTTCAAGAAATTGGAGGTTACTTTGATGACTAAGCGAGGAAAAGGAGTGGATGCGAAAGTAACTATAGCAATAATGGCTATTCTCCTCTGGGTTAGCGGGGCAAACGGGGCCATGGAGAAAAGAGATGACGTTCCCAGGCGTGACAGGTACCTTTTGCTTGATTCCCGAATCATCGAAAGTACGGGAAATGCAATACTGACTGTCGGGGCGGTACAAAAAGACAAGCGGAATCCGCTATTCAAAGAGGACAAGCCCTGGGAGCCGCGGTTCGACAATCTCTACGCCAACGTCCTCTACGACGAAGATGAAAAGCTCTACAAGTGCTGGTACAGCCCCTTCGTCATTGATGAGAGTACAACCAACACGCCCCGGAAGGACCGTGTAAACGGCGGCAAGTTCCGCTACATGGGTAAGCATACGGGACGTCGGAGAGAAATGGGAATCTGTTATGCAATTTCCCGTGATGGCATCAGGTGGGAGAAACCAAGTCTCGGGCTTGTTGAATTCCGCGGCAGTAAAGAAAACAATATCGTCTGGAGAGGGCCGCACGGGGCTGGTGTGTTCAAGGACTTTCATGACCCTGATCCGAAGCGTCGATATAAGATGTTCTTTAAAGGACAGAAAATCTCTGTGGCGTTCTCTCATGATGGGCTTCATTGGAGTGAGACAATTGAATGTCCCGAAGCCAATGTTCGCGGTGACACGCACAACAATGCTTTCTGGGCCCCAACGTTAGCCGAGTATGTGGGAATCACCCGCACGTGGGCCCGTCCTCGTGGCCGACAGGTAGCAAGGACATCCAGTAAAGACTTTCTCAAGTGGACCAAGGCCAAAGTCGTGCTTGAGGGTTTGGAGGATCACCTGCAAACATACGCGATGCCCGTGTTTTATTACGCCGGCGTTTACATCGGCCTGCCTGCTATCTACAATTCCAGGATTGACCGCACCCATACTGAACTGGCATGGAGCCCGGATACGGTTACGTGGCATCGGATTGATCCCGGCAGCCCGTTAATTGCCAACAGTCCCAGGAAAGGCGATTACGATTGGGGATGCGCATACACGGCTGCATACCCGGTATTCTTGAGAGACCAAATCCGCCTTTACTATGGAGGCAGTGATGATAAGCACTTCGGCTGGCGCAAAGGATATTTTTGTCTCGCGACGCTGCGCCCGGACGGCTTTGCCGGTTACGAGCAAATCTCTGAGGATGCCTCAGCATTTGTCATCACCACGCCGCTGCTTTGCACAGGGCAACCACTTTCTCTAAGTGCAGACGTTCAGGAAAACGGATTCGTAAGGACAAGGCTCCTCAACAACAGCGGAGAAGAACTCGCTTCAAGCCAACCTGTCAGCCGGACTGTTACAGACGCCAGGGTGGAATGGCGGAGTGAATTCACAACCAAAACCCTCAAGGGCAAAACGATTCGGTTAGAATTCGAACTACAGAATGCGAAACTCTATTCATTCAGTTTCCTTCCCTGAATATATGAGGTTAAAAAGACATGGAAAAAACAAACCAACACCCCTTATCTCATGAGGAACTGCTCGAATTAAAGCGATGGAATACTCCGACGATTTATAATGGATGGGAGCAGATTACTAAATTGGATGCCGGCAAAGACGCCTTCAATCCGGAAGAATGCCGGGATTTCATGCCGGAAATGGGTCCTATGGTGGGCTATGCCATGACCGTTGTGATAGAGCCGAGCAATCCCGAACACCCTAAACGAAACCCAAAGGCTTGGAGTGAGTATCGGCGATATATTGCATCATTTTCTGGGCCTAAGATAGTAGTGGTACAGGACGTGGATAAGCCACGGACATTCGGTTCTTTCTGGGGGGAAGTAAACAGCAACATTCACAAGGCCTTAGGATGTGTAGGGACAATAACTGATGGTGCAATCAGGGACCTCGATGAAATATACAATGTGGGGTTCAAGGCAATTGCAAAGCGCCTGTGTATCGGACACGCATACAGCCACCCTGTACGTTGGAATTGTGAAGTAGAAGTGTTTGGACGTGCCGTTAAGCCCGGAGAATTGATCCATGCAGATAAACATGGATTTCTTGTAATTCCGAGGGAAGACCAAGCTCAATTGCTGGAGGCGGCCCGATTTATGGATTCTAATGAATGCCAAACAATGATAGCGGCCGCTCGTAACGTCTCTGGGCAGACGGCTGAGGAAACACTTCGGGCTATTGACACAGCATGTGATAAGTTCGATAAGAACACAGAAGCAAGGTTTGACAGGAAAGGGGAATGGTAACAATATTAGAGGGTTCCCATTTTGCGACTTGTTGCAAAATGGGGCCGCAGACTAACTTTTGCCTACAACCGACCTACAACCAGAAGGCTCGTTATCTGGCAATTCGGCAAAAATGCCCATCCCATAGGCTATATGTCAACAAGGAGTTATAGAAAACGCGAAATTTGGTAACGTTTTCAATGGCCGGTGCTGAAATCTTGTCATGATGAACTGGATTTGCAGATATCTTACTCCTGGGCGACGTGCAGGTCATTGGCAATTAATGGGACTCTTATCGATAAAGGTGTTGAAATCGAACGGCATATTGTGCTATTATAGAAGCCGTAACGTGCAGGGGTACCGCTTATGGACTCATGTGGGAAATGTCGGTTAGGATGTTTGGTCCTTTGAATAGATGATATTGGATGACGTCGGTGGCAATCGTATCCGTTGTCGCCGTCAGGATTGTAACCGCACTGCAATCAGAGATTGATGGACAGGAGAAATGGTCACATGAATACGACGAAAACAAAAATCAGTAGGCGCGCGTTCGTCAAGTCGGCATCTGCGATGATAGTGCTGCCGACCGTTATCACCTCGAAGGCGCTGGGGGCTGCCGATGGCACACCTCCTGCCAGCGGACGTATCACACTGGGTGGCATAGGAATGGGTGGTAGAGGTACGGGTGACATCAGACAATTCATGACAGACAAACGCATACAGTTTGTCTCCGCATGCGATGTCAAACACGCCGCTCTCGCCCGGTGGAAAAACGATAGAAACGTAGATACCTATATAGACTACCGCGAGCTGATCGCACGCAAAGACATCGACATGATCATGTGCGGAACTACCGACCACTGGCACGCCCAGATCACCATCGACGCCATGAAAGCCGGCAAGGATGTCTTCTGCGAAAAACCTTTGAGCCTGACCATCCGCGAGGGACGCAAAATGGTCGAGACTGCCCGCGCCTACGGACGAGTCTTCTCCTGTGGAAGTCAGAGGGTCATCGGTGATTACGGACGCCTTGCCAGCGCCGCACGCAGCGGAAGATACGGCAAAATCCTGGAGGCCCACGCCAATCCCGGAGGTCCGCCGCGAAGGTGTTACCTGCCCGGAGTGCCTATCCCTCCCAACACAATCGAGTGGGATCTATGGCTCGGACCGGCACCATGGGTGCCTTACCATCCGTATCGTTGCGGAGCGGCCTATGGATTAGGCGGCAGAGGTTTTCGAACCTGGCATGACTACTCAGGTGGAATGATGACCGACTGGGGTGGACACAAATTCGGAGGAGCGATGCATGGAATGGGCGTTGATCACATTGGCCCCACCGAGATCAAATACCCCGACGGTAAAGAGTACCAGTATCTAACCTATATCTTCGAAAACGGTATGAAGCTCGTAAAAAGTAACAAACAGGGCTACCTCTGCGAAAATGGCTGGGCCCAGCCATGGAATGGAATGCCCGTTCCGCCCCCGGGCCTTCGATGGTACGAAGACGGCGCCCGCTCGCCACACGAGGACTGCGTAAACTGCATCATAGACAGAAGGCGACCGTTCCGGGATGTCGAGTTCGCACATCGAGTGGCAACCGTCTGTCATCTCGGCAACATTTGTTTCATGTTGAAGAGGAACCTCAAATGGAGCCCTGAAAACGAAGTGTTCATAGGCGACGAAGAAGCCAACAGACTCATAGACAGGCCCAGACGCGGACCGTGGCAGATATAGCCAAATCGTGCGAACTGCGACAAGCTAATCCCAAAACCAGAGGTCATTGAAAGTGAGATGCAAAATGATAAACAAGCCAATCGCTACTATGTTGATAATAGTATCAGTCGTAGTAACCCAAATAGCCGTCGCCGACGTCTGGCAGGATATCGCCGGATATAACTACGGCGACGAACCCAATCCGTGTGAGCAGGCGGAAACACTCTTGCAGGAAATTCCCGTAACCCAATACCACTCCATAGAGGACAAACTCATTGCCGTCTTAACATCGAAGACTTCCACACAGGATGGCAAATCTATTGCCTGCCGTTTCCTCCAACAGATCGGCACGGAAAGATGCATATCCGCTGTATCAGCCTTACTTGACGACGAAATCCTCTGTCACTATGCAAGGCTTGTGCTCGAGAGACTCGAATCTGAACCGGCTGACAAAGCAATGCGCGATGCCTTGCCCAACATTCCTGACAGTGCCAAAATTGGCATCCTCGGTAGTCTCGGCGCACGTCGTGACCGCAAGGCGGTCGATCTGGTTGGTAAACTCACCATCAGCCGCAACGCCGCGGTAGCTGCCGCCGCCATTGAAACTCTTGGAAAGATCGGCGGCCCCGAAGCCGCCAAGCGACTCTCAAGCATGAAACCACTGAAGAAGCTCCAGCCTACCCAAATGAAGGCTATGGTCGCATGTGCTCGATCCCTGCCGCCCGCCGATGCAGTCGCTCTCTGCCAAAAAGTCCTCGCCGGTACCGACACCCCCTCGCGAATAGCCGCCATGAGGCAATTAACCATGGCTGATCCGACAAAAGCCTTGCCTGTCATAGCTGAAGCAATAAAGGGCAACGATGCGAAAATCCGCAAAGGTGCAATCACCGCCATTGCCGAGACAAAGGACCGCAAGCTCACCGCCGCCATGATTGAAATTCTGGAACAACTGCCCCGCGAGCGCAAGGTAGAACTAATCGTTGCTCTCGGTACACGCGGAGATATTGAGGCCCTCAAGTCTGTTAGCCAATACGTAAGTAGCGAAGACGTTGCAATTCGTCGTGCCGCGGTCAAGGCAGTGAGCAAGCTTGGCGATGCTGACGTCGTGAAGTCCCTACTGGAGGCAGCCGACTCACCGGAGATGAGCGCAACCGTTATGCAGGCCATTGTTGGGATGAAAGGTGGCCAAATCGATGCGGTGCTGGTTGACTTGCTTGCTGATGGCAATCTCAAGAAGCAGGCGATTAAGGCGTGCGTCGCTCGCGGCTGTACAGAGGCCGTGCCTGCTCTGCTCAAACTCGCGCAAGAGCAGGACCCCGACGTCAGACAGAATGCCTGGGCCGGCCTTGGCGCACTTGCCGCTGACGACCACATCGACTCCATTATGGCTGTCGTCCTCAATATCAAGGACACCGTAGATCTCGCCCGCGCCGAAGCCGCGATCAAGAGCATCTTCTCCCGCGCAGACGACAGAAGCAAGTGCTTCGAGGCAGTAGCCGCCCGCTACCCTCAGGCTGCCGAAGCGACCAAGGCTGCTATACTCGGACTCGGCGCGGCGATCGGAGATTCCAACGCCCTGAAGCTGGAAAGAAGCGCCCTGAAATCACCAAACAAACAACTCTCTTCCGCTGCCCTGCGGGCACTCGCCAAATGGCCCAATGAGTCCGCCGTCGCCGACCTGCTCGAATTGGCCCAGAATGCTTCTGAAACGGTTGACCGAATCGTAGCCCTGAGGGGATACATCCGCATCGCCGGTCTCAATACGGCAAAACTCTCGGACGCCGAGCGCATAAAAATGTTTAGGACCGCCATGAATCTTACAACTCGCCCAGCAGAGAAGAAGCAAGTCATCGGCGCCATGCAGAATGTCAAAAGTATCGAGTCATTGAAGATGCTCCAGGAGTACCTCGATGATTCGGCACTCAAAGCCGAGGCGCAGATGTCCGCTGCGAACCTGCTGTGGGGTATGCGTAAAAGCCATCCCGCCGAAGTCATGGCAATCGCCGAGAAACTGGCTACCAGCAAGAGTAGAACAGTAGCAGATAAGGCCAAGCGTACCCTGAAAGACCTGAACAAAAACAAATGAGAGAAGATGTTCATTCTTTTGGTGCGGTTATGGATTTAAAGAAATTGGGTTTGTTTGGGTTTGTTTTTTTGGGCCGGTAGGCGGTTTCATTTTCATAATCCTCTATAAAATATAAGTTTACGTTCATTTTTGGAATCCGCCTACGGCGGACAAGATTGGGTTTGTTTTTTCGGACTGCAAAAGCGTCTTTTTTTCTGTAATCCTTTGTAAATACAGACTTTGCATCAATTTTACTCTTTCGGCAATTGGGTTTGATTGGGTTTGAATTGGGTTTGTTTTTATATCCGGCCAGCGGGATAAAATTTTTATAATTCCTTGTATATACTGAGTTTGCAATCCGCCTACGGCGGACAAGATTGGGTTTGTTTTGCATAAAAAGTAGCTGATTTGTAGAGGGTTCTCGACAGATGTAGAGGGGGGAGAGAGTGAAGAGTGAGCTAAAGTGACTAAAGTGCCTAAAGTGAGCTAAAGTTGGATTCTGGATGCTTGTAAATGGTTCATAGTTCATGGTTCATTCCCCTAAGGGGTTTCCGCTTCGCTTCAAGGTTAATTGTCTGGGCCTTCTGGGTGCCTTATAGGCACGTAAATAACTGGCTGCTTT